>DNDO01000059.1:2208-4452 GCA_003484265.1 Anaerolineae bacterium | reverse complement strand
GTGTGATTAGGGCATTATCCTTGTTACTTCCCTCATAAACGTTTCCACTTGTTCAACTTCAAGCAAATTGACCGTGCACCCGCCAAAGCCTCCGCCGGTCAGATGCCGTCCCATGTCTACCAGGCAGGGACGGGGCGAAATCTATCGTTGGGTCCAATTTAGAGCAGGATACTTCGCC
The DNA here is from genome assembly GCA_003484265.1 of Anaerolineae bacterium. Classification (GTDB taxonomy): domain Bacteria; phylum Chloroflexota; class Anaerolineae; order Anaerolineales; family Villigracilaceae; genus Defluviilinea. The sequence goes on along the minus strand of DNDO01000059.1, from coordinate 4,274 downwards.
CAGTGAGACAGAGGCTTCCCGTCGATGTTGGTTTTGGTGCGAAGCGATTCGGATGAAATGGAAACGCGCTCGGACAGCTCTACAGCAATAAGCTTGGAGTGAAGCGAAGTCGAAGGCGCACGCGCTCTCAAAGATTTATCACGCCCAAAGTATAATCAACTGCATGAAAACAAAACAGCCGAATTCAAAAATGTGTTTCATTTGCGGGTTGGAAAACCCGGTGGGCTTGCATCTGCATATTTACGAAACGGAGCCGGGGCTGGTTGAAACGACCTATACTGCGCCGGAACACTTTCAAGGCTATCCCGGCGTTTTGCACGGTGGCATTGTGGGAGCACTGATAGACGAGATCGCTGGGCGGGCGCATATGGGAAGCGACCCGAACAACCCGCGATTCATGTTCACCGCAAAGCTCGAAGTGAAATACCGCAAAAATGTGCCTGTCGGCAAACCGTTGAAGATCGTCGGCAGGGCTGGCAGATCAAAGTCGAAATCTGCGGAAGGTTGGGCGGGGATTTATAGTTCCGACACAAACGAATTGCTCGCAGAGGGAAATGTATTATTGATCGATGTCCCCGAGGAACAATTTGATAATGCCCGTCTCGTCGAACTTGGATGGAAAGTAGTCCCCGAATAACCGCGTGTGTATAATAGGAACGATTGAGGAGAATATATGATCACTGCCTATCACCGACCGAAGACACTGAACGAAGCCCTGACTTTGTTGACTCAAAAGGATACCGTCCCGCTCGGAGGCGGCACGCTCCTTTCCAAGCCGATGACTGATTCTGTCCAGGCAGTGGACCTTCAACTCCTGGGATTGAACTCCATCACCAAAAGCGGAAATAACCTCGAACTGGGCGCGACCCTCACCATGCAGGCATTGCTCGAATCTGAACATTGCCCAGACGCATTAAAAATTGCATTGAAACTCGAGGCGCCGTTGAATATCCGCAACACTGCTACTGTTGCAGGGACATTAGTCTCCAGCGATGGGCGCTCCACGTTCGCTTGTGTGTTGCAAGCGTTGGATGCGAAGATCGAACAGGCGGTTCTCGATGGTTCGAAGATCGAATATCGAACATCCAATATCGGCGACTTCCTGCCCTTGCGCCCAACGGAACTCATCACGAGGATCATCCTTCCGCTAAACGTCAAACTCTCTTTTGAATATGCAGCCCGCACCCCATCGGACAAACCCATCGTCTGCGCCGCGCTCGCTCAATGGAACTCTGGACGTACCCGCCTTGCGCTTGGCGGCTATGGTAAGAGTCCCATGCTGGCAATGGACGGGACCTCGTCAGACGATCTTGTTACTTCTGCGCGCAACGCCTTCCACGAAGCGGCGGACGAATACGGCTCCGCCGAATACCGAATGGACGTCGCGTCCACGCTCGCGAAAAGATGTTTGGAACAGCTATAACTGAATGACATTATTCCGGGCAATTGTTAGTAGAAAACAAGACCTGATCGGTCTTCTCCTTGTCACTCTTCCCATTCTGATTTACTGGGCTTATTGGACAGCACACCCGAGCTACTGGTTCAACGCCGACCCTGCCGCGGTATATTTTATAGACTCCCTCGCGCCATTTATCGGCAAGCACTATGTTTTCGTTGACCACCCGGGCACACCGATACAGATAATCGGGTCCATTCTGCTCGCGCTGACCTATCCGTTCTTTGAAAGCCGCGAGGCGTTTATTCAATTCTTTCTCTCGCGTCCCAACGCGTTCTTCCTGATGACCAATGTATTTCTTTTATGCGCCAACTTAATCTGTGCGATCGTCTTCTATAAAACAGTATCAACCGCTCTGACAAAATACAGGATCCTTGGCGCTCTGTCATTAAGTTTGTTGTTCTTCACCCTGCATACCTACAGCTTCTCGTCCATGACGTTGTGGTCGCACAATTCCCTGAACTACCCATTCGGAACGCTCATACTCCTGTGGCTGTTCAGGGAAACAAGAGAGCCCAAAGATATAAAACCCGCCAGGCTGATCCTTATGGGACTGGCATGCGGCATCCTTGCCGTGGCGCAAATGTATTTCCTCGCTTGGCTGGCTGGC
>DNDO01000059.1:1635-1833 GCA_003484265.1 Anaerolineae bacterium | reverse complement strand
CGATGCTGGCTCCAATTTTCAATGAACTTCCCCGCTTCCTGAATTGGATAGGCGAGATTGTTACTCATACCGGCCTATACGGCACAGGCGAGAGCGGCTTTATATCCATATCGTTGATCCAATCCAGTTTGGTATTTTGGTGGGCATTCATCCGCCCGATGTTCGTGTTGACCCTGATCACCCTCTTTGTTGCTATGG
>DNDO01000059.1:425-1340 GCA_003484265.1 Anaerolineae bacterium | reverse complement strand
ATGATCGCAGGTCTGGCGGTTCAAATTGCGCTGATATTTCTCGTCATGATCAAGGCAACCATTAAGTTAAGATATTCCCTTTCACTGGCGGCAACACTGCCTGTTCTGGTTTTTATTGTTTTGAAGATATTGGAAACATCTGCCTGGAAGGTTGAAAAACTGCAAATCCCTTTTTACGGTCTCATTTTGATCGGTGTCGTTTTTTCGCTGACATCCCAGAAGCCGATCATCGATGAAAGGCATAGAGTGGAAGGCATCATCCAGAATGCAAAAGATCAGGCGGTGAACCAACTGGCAAAGCGGATGAATATGGAGGAAGAGGATATCGTGGTTGTTAACGCATATGCCGTCCCATTGAAATGCGCCGGACTGTTACAAGGCAGTAATTGGACTGGGAATTTCGAGGCGGAACTGCTCAATATCTGCCCCAATCAACATGCGGTATGGGATACGATCGTCGACCTCAATACCGCCGTGCCTGTGAAAAATATTTCAGACATCGAGTGGGACATGGTCATCTGGCCCGGTAACGGATCGAATCTTCCTGAGTACCTGAATGCAGTCGGCGCGGTAAATGTCCCACGCTCGTGGCATGTGGAGTATTCGAAGTGGTTCTTCATCCGCCCTGAGTTCGCAGAAAAATAAATCGTTTAGTGTGACGATTCTTCCAGTTCACCCCAGCGATGATACAGGCGGGAAAGTTCATCGTGAATTTGTTCCAAACGCTCCACAGCTTGGGTGATGACTGCTCCATCCTGCTGATAGAACCCGGGCGCTTCCATCTTAACTGTCAGTTGATTTTGTTCATTTTCGAGACCTTCGATACGTTTTGGGATGTCTTCGAGTTCGCGTTTTTCGTTGTAGCCGAGTTTGCGCGGAGCGGATTTGGCATCGGCTTTGGATGAGGGCTGTTTC
>DNDO01000059.1:0-192 GCA_003484265.1 Anaerolineae bacterium | reverse complement strand
ATTTGGCATCAGCTTTGGATGAGGTTTGTTTCGTGGGGGCAGGCTTGGACACGCCCGCGGCGGGTTTTGAATCTTGAATTAGTTTATGCCAGTCATCGTAACCGCCGATGTACTCGTTGACGTGTCCATTGTCATCCAGAATAAAAGTACTGGTGACGATGTTATTGAGAAAGGCGCGGTCGTGACTGACGA
>DNDO01000245.1:5869-10280 GCA_003484265.1 Anaerolineae bacterium | reverse complement strand
GTTGGAAATCATGGAACCTCCTTTAGACTCTCAGACTTGATGACTCCACATAGGACTTCCGAAGTCTCGTGAGAGTTAAGAAAAGCGCCCCGAATTTTCGTGGCGCTTGGTGTACCTAGTGAGTTTGTTCTTGCTGATATTCACCTGATAACCACCAATGTCCCGCATCCGCGGAATAGGTACGAGTATTATTGGTGTTGCGATTATCAAGAACATATTGTTTGAACATTGGGCGCAAGGATACCACCGCGATTTAACAACGTCAAGAAGGCGGCTGTTTTGTTTCCCGTTCTGAAAGCCCCATCAAATACAAAATTCCATCCAGCCCTTGTGTGTTCAACGACTGCTTCGCCGATTCCTTGACGATCGGTTTTGCGCGGAACGCGATTCCCAAGCCTGCGATACTTAACATCGGCAAATCGTTCGCACCGTCGCCGACAGCAATGGTTTGTTCAAGCGAGAAGCCTTCATGCCCTGCGATGCTTGCGAGCAAGGATGCTTTCCGCTCACCGTCCACGATATCGCCAATAATTTTCCCAGTAATTATTCCATCAGCGATCTCAAGGTCATTCGAGAAAACGTAATCGAAGCCCAGCCTTCTTTGCAACGCGCGACCAAAGTAAGTAAATCCGCCTGATAGGATGACTGTTTTGTACCCAAGTTTTTTCAATGTAGACATCAACCGTTCCGCGCCGTCCGTAATTTGCAGGGTTGCGGCGACCTCACCCAGCGCAGATTCGGGTAAACCTTTCAGCAGGGCAACCCTTTGTTTCAGGCTTTCCCTGAAGTCCACTTCGCCGCGCATGGAGCGCTCCGTTATTTCCGCAACTTGTTTTCCAACGCCCGCGTGTTTGGCTAGTTCGTCGATGACCTCCTCTTTAATTAATGTCGAATCCATATCGAACGCCACCAGTCTTCGATTGCGGCGATAAACGTTGTCTTCCTGATAAGCGATGTCCGCATCGATCTCATTGGAGAGTTCGAGAAATTCCCGCCGCAGGGAGGGCAGGTCTTTGACAGACCCGCGCAGTAAGAACTCGGCGCAAGCCTGTCCGTCATTGCCGATGGATTTAAGCGGGACCCTGCCTGAGAGCCGCGCGATCCTGTCAATATTCAATCCGTTCTCAACAACGGTTCGGGACAAACGACTGATCTGATACGCAGTAATGCGCCTTGCCAGCAATGTGACGATGTGGCGCGATTTGCCTTGTCCACCAGCCCAGCTCTCGTATCTTTCGTGAGGGGTATCCACAAAACGGACTGTCAGTCCCAGTTCATCGATCCGGTCTTGAACGGCTAGTTTGATCGATCCCGCATCGGACTTAGTTGGTGTTTGTATCAACATCCCAAGAGATAACGAATCGTGGATCACGCTCTGACCGATGTCGAGTATGTTGACATCGAATTTTGCAAGCACATCTGTAATGGATGCGGTGATGCCGGGTCCGTCCATGCCTGTAATGCTGATCAATATCAGTTCTTTCAACGTTTTCGCCTCCTGATTTTGCCAGTAGCGTCTAAGAGTTTTTTCTTATCTGTTTAATCGCTCTTGATCTTGCTCATTCTACAACAAATCCAATCCTAGGGGAGTATAATGACACTAAGCAGAAAACCCCTGAATCAAAGGACAAGCGCATGACAAAACTTTTCTTTGCAACAGACATCCATGGTTCTGACATTTGCTGGAGCAAGTTTCTCAATGCGGGGAAGTTTTACGAAGTCGATGTCCTCATTTTAGGCGGCGACATGACCGGCAAGGCGATTGTCCCGTTCATTCACCAGGGTGGAAAAAAATATCAAGTCACATTACTCGAGCAGGAATTCCCAATCGCCAATGAAGATGAACTCGCGGATATGCAAAAGCGTGTGCGCAGCCGCGGGTATTATCCATATCTCACCAGTCCCGACGAAATTTCCGAACTTGAAAAAGACCCTGATAAAGTAACCAATATATTTTTACAGGAAGTGCTAAAAGTCGTCCAGCAATGGATGGACCTTGCCGACAAAAAACTGGAAGGCACCGGCATGAAGGTCTATTGCTGCCCCGGCAACGATGATATGGATGAAGTGGACGAAATCGTTCGCTCGTCACGACACGTGATCCTCGCCGAGGGGCGGGTGACTTCCCTTGAGGGTGGGCACGAGATGATCGCATCCGGCTGGTCGAACAGAACGCCCTGGGATACGCATCGTGAAGAGGACGAGAATCAACTAAAGGTTCGGTATGAAGCGATGACATCCCAACTCAAAGATCCTCGTAACGCAATATTCAATATCCATGTGCCGCCGTATAAATCTGGCTTGGACGAAGCTCCTGAGTTGGACAAAGACCTGCGTCCTGTTTTGGCGGGGCAGGCATTGAAGCCGGTCGGCTCATCAGCATTGCGGCAGGTCATCGAAGAGACAAAGCCTCTGCTGGGATTGCACGGGCACATCCACGAAGGGCGAGGCACAACACGCATTGGCGAGACCTTGTGCATCAACCCCGGTTCGATGTATGAGCAAGGGACCTTGCTAGGCGCGATTGTGGCATTGGGGAAGAACAAGATCGAGAATTACGTGCTAACTTCGGGTTAACTTTTTTGCGATTTGAGTGTTATGAGTATTGGTATGTCACTCTGAGGGAGCGTTTGTTGCCCCTGAGGAGTCTTGTTTGTCGTGTCAGAGATGCTTCGCTCTGCTCAGCATGACATACTCTGGGCGTTGCGATTTATCAATATAGAGGAGAATCATATGAGCAACCTGTTTGTCCGTAAAGCGACCGGCCTGGTACGTTCGTGGTCTGTCATGGACGCGTTCGTCTACGCGTTTTTCTCGATCAACCTCATCACTCTCGGTCTATACAGTTTCAGTCAGATGTATTATTTCGAGGGCGGGATGATAAATGCTCTGATCATCAGCGCTGTCTTTATCTTTTTTGAGGTCATCGTTTATGCCGGGTTGATTGCAGTCATGCCCCGCTCCGGCGGTGATTACGTCTGGCAAAGTCGAATTCTTGGCGGCGCGGTCGGCTTCATTCTTGCAGTAACGGGCTGGTGGTTTATTCTCTGGCTGTGGGTTCCCCTGTATGGAGACATGTTCCGTCATATTGTGGTTGTCCCGTTGCTCGCCGTCCTTGGGGCGCAAGATGTCGCGCTTTGGTTCGCTGGCACACAGGATGGCGCGTTTACCGCATCGTTGCTTACACTGGCTATCGTAAGCATCTTCATTGCACTTGGCATGAAGACGTATGCCCGCATCCAGAAATTTTCTTTTTACGGCGGCATGGTCGGATTGTTGATCGTCATAGCCTTGTTGTTGACCGGATCCCCCGAAGCCTTCCAATCCGGGCTGGATGCCAACGCGACATCGCTGTTCGGCGCGCCGGCTGGTGTCTACGAATCGACGATCACGCTTGGGACTGATGCCGGCGCGATCACTCCGTTCAGCGGCGGAGCGTTAGCCGCGATATTCCTCGTCATCCCCTATATGGTCTTCTTCAACTTGTGGCCCAACTGGGGTGCGACCCTCTACGGTGAAGTGCGCGGCGCGACCGATTTCAAACGCAATGTCTCAGGTATGGGATGGGCGCTTGCAGGGACGACTGTGCTCGGCATCGTGCTGTTAACCGCCATCAGTAAAACCATCGGCTGGGATTTCTACGTGCAAGCTGGTGCCGCATGGTGGAATTATGCCTGGGGCTACGTAGCAGAAGTTCCTGCCTTGCCGGTTTGGCCATATCCCGCCTTGCTTGCCGCATTTCTCACGTCCAACAAGATATTGCAGTTCATCGTTGTTGCGTTGATGAGTCTTTGGTGGTTCGGCTGGAGTGGGACGGTCTTCCTGTCCTCAACACGGGTGATTTTTGCCGCTGCATTCGACCGTCTGCTGCCTGAAAAGGTTGCTGAGGTAAATGAAAGCACCGGTACACCGGTCAATGCGCTGTTGATGATGGTGGTTCCTTCAATCTTCATCGCTTATATGTTCAATTACAACGTGGCGAACTTCCAGTCATTGACTTTGGCTTCAACCCTCGTTATTGCTGTGACATTCCTGGGTACGACGATCTCCGCGATTGTTCTTCCCTACGTTAAGCCGGGCCTGTATAACGCTTCACCGATCGCCAAATACAAAGTGCTTGGCTTGCCGCTCATCACAGTGGCAGGTTTGATCTTCGGCGGTTTTCTCGTGTTCCTTTTATATCAATGGATTTTCGACCCAAATGCCCTGTACGGAATCGGAATTAGTAATACCAGCTCGATCATCTACATGCTATCTATGTACGTGTTAGCCGCGGTGATCTACTTCGGTTTCAAATCCTACCGCAAACGCGGGGGCATCGATATGGACAAGGTGCAGGCTGAAATCCCTGTTGAATAGGGAAAATTGATTTAAATACCCTTCTCCCGTCCCGAATGCGGCGGGGGAAGGG
>DNDO01000245.1:377-5623 GCA_003484265.1 Anaerolineae bacterium | reverse complement strand
CTGTCCCGATTGCGGCGGGGGAAGGGTATAATTTTTTTATGTACACAGTTTCCGAACTCGTCAATGAAATGAATCGTCTCATTGACTCTGCAAGGCAAAACCAGATTCAATTGCGCGCATTTGGGGGGCTTGCCGTTTTCGTACACAGCCAGAACGACCAAAGATTTTTCAAACGTGATGAGCCGGACTTTGATTTCCTCGTCTCAAGGAACGACCGTCAAAAACTCGAGCCTTTTTTTCGTACGATGGGGTATTCGCCGGACAAGCAATTTAATATATTGAATGGAATGCGCCGCCAGATCTATCATTACGACGACTCGGGTTTTCCCCATGTCGATATTCTGGTCGGAGACTTTGAGATGTGCCACAAAATTCCCCTCGATGGCCGGCTTGAAATAGACCCGGTCACGATTCCTTTAGCCGACCTGTTGTTATCCAAAGCGCAGGTTGTCGAGTTGAATCGAAAGGATGCACTCGATATTATCTCACTGCTACATAATAATGAGATGGGTGCCGAGGCGGAGGGCGCGATCAGCCTCGAGCGTATTGTCTCGCTGTGTTCACAGGATTGGGGGTTATATAAAACAATTTCCATTAATCTCGCGCGTGTTGAGGAGTTGATATCAAGTAATGATCTGGAACTGACATCCGACGAGAGGGATGTGATCATCGGACGTGTTCGGCAGGTTAACACTGCATTCGATGAAATGCCCAAGTCGCTAGCGTGGCAGATGCGCGACAAGGTCGGCACCCGCGTTCGCTGGTATTTGGAGGTGGAGGAGGTGGAACAATGAATCGCCGATTACGAATTGTTCTCGGCATGGTCATTTTGACGGCATCCATTTCGTTATTGATCTGGGGCTATAAACCGTTGGAGCGTGAAACACGGATTCAACCCATCGCTCCCTCGGATTTGCAATTGCCGACTCCCATTTCGCATCTAACGCACCCGGAATGTGTCTAATGAACAACACGCCTATTTTTACCCGAAACTTTTTTCGTTTTCTCGCGGCGTGGGTGGTATTGCTCTTGGCGATAGCTGCTTGTGGAGGGGCTGCCGCGCCAAGTGACATAGCCGAAGAACCGGCTATGACCCAACAACTCTTACCGGATGAAGTCGAAGAGTTTCCGTCCGAAGGTGAGCCGGAACCGTCGCCAATGATCGCGCCTCCTGCCATCCTCGAACGACGGTATCTGTCAATTGAGTATCCTCCACAGATGCGCGCAGGAGATTCAGATCTCGTCCGATTAACTCTTGAGGTGGATGACCTGGGAAATGTCGTACCAACAGCTATATTTGAAGGCAATGTTGTGACCGGGGAAGTGGTTGAGATACCGAATCTATATGAAACGCATCACGTGATCGCTGAAGCAAAATTCGATATTGCGGGTGTGGAAGTCTCACCGTCCGAAGTTTTTAGCCAGACGTTATCACAAGGGCAGTCGGTCACGTTCCTTTGGAGCGTCCGACCCGCTGAATCGGGTCTATACCGAGGGACGATCTGGTTTTATTTGCGCTTTATGGATAAAGTCAGCGGCGAAGAAAGCCAGAAAACGATATCCGCCCAAATTGTCGAGATCGAGGCGGTGAACCTATTCGGTCTCCCTGCAAATACTGTGAGGACGTTTGGCGGCGTAGGTTCGGTGGTAGGGGCAGTCATCGGCTTTCCATTCTTTGAAGATATCGTCCGTTTTATTTTTAGCAGGTACAAACGCCGATAATAAATGAGTGACAAATATCACCCTAAAAATGTACATGCGTTCAGTATGGGGCGATTGTTCTTTATGGTACAATTTCGAGCGTTTAAGCCACAAATCGGCATCAACAAGACACATTTCATGGAGATTGTATGAGCGCGTGGATAATCATCGGTTTATTTTTTCTCGTTGGGGTTATTGTCCCGGTGGGTGCGATTGTCACAGCGTGGATATTGAGTCCCAAGAAGCCTAATCCGGTAAAAGATACGACATATGAATGCGGCGTTGAAACGGTCGGCGATAGCTGGGTGCAATTCAAGGCGCAATATTATATTTTTGCCCTGGTTTTCCTGATCTTCGACGTTGAGACCGTGTTCCTTTTTCCGTGGGCGGTAAAACTTGGCTCACTTGGTTTGTTTGCCGTGGTTGAGGGTATCATTTTCATCCTAATCCTCATTGCGGGGCTGGTGTACACATGGCGCAAGGGGATGTTGGAGTGGGCGTAAATAGCATGAAATTCTGGAGAAGGCTGATCGGATGCATCCGTCAGCCTTCTCTTTGTGTAACAGGAGAGACACATGGGTTTTTGGAATGATCCTCTAAAAGCAGCCGCAGACTGGCTCATGGATATCTTCACAGGCTGGGGTATGCCTGAGCTTGCAACACAGATACTGGTAGCGTTTCTTGGCGTACTGCTTCTGATCGTCATATTGATGGTGCTGGATATCGTGCTGGTATGGGTGGAGCGCAAAGTTGTTTCCCGCTTTCAATCGCGTATCGGACCGAACCGCGTGGGACCGTTTGGTTTGATCCAGCCGTTTGCGGATATCATCAAACTCCTTATTAAAGAAGACATTACTCCCAGCGGCGCGGACAAGGTTGTGTATAACCTGGCGCCGATCCTTTCGATGATGTCTGTGCTGATCTTGTGGGCAGTGGTACCGCTGGCTCCCCAGATTCTTGGGGCAGATACCGACCTGAATATCGGCGCGTTATATATCGTTGCGGCTGGCGCGATCAGCACCCTGTCCATCATCATGGCGGGTTGGTCATCAAATAACAAATATTCCCTGATCGGGGCATTTCGTGAAGTAGCGGTGATGCTTTCGTTTGAGATCCCGATGCTGGCTGTATTATTGATCCCCACTATTTTTGCCAAATCGATGGGGATCGTGAAGATCGTCGATGCGCAGGATACCTGGTTTGTGTTCCTTGCGCCCTTGGCGGCATTGATCTTTTTCATTGCAGCGATTGCTGAACTTGGACGCGCTCCCTTTGACATGGGTGAAGCCGAATCTGAATTGGTGGCTGGTTACAACATCGAATACTCAGGCATGAAATTCGGTATGTTCTATGCGGGTGAACTTCTACATGCTTTCACCTTCGGCGGTTTTTGGGCGATCCTGTTTTTCGGCGGGTATCGTTTTTTCGGTTTGGAACAAGTTAATCCCATTTTGGCAGTTGCAATCCTGTTGTTCAAGGCATTTATCGGATACTGGCTCATCATGTGGGTGCGCTACACAGTCCTCCGCATTCGCATCGACCACATGCTCTCCTTCAATTGGAAGTTCCTGACGCCGATGGCTTTCGTCCTTTTGATGGTGACAGCGTTATTAAATGCGCTTCTCGCTGAGACCCCACCCTGGGTCTATGTCTCTAGCATGTTCCTGTCAAATATCGCTCTCGCCTGGGGTGCTCTGGAACTCGCCCGTTCATACAGCCGCAGGGAACGCGAAAAGGTAGAAGGACCGAAGCCGGCTGTTGAAACGACACATCATTAAATGGAGCGGAACAAATATGACTCCTGATCAAATCGTTTTTCTTATAGTGGCACTTTTTACGCTCGGCTCCGGCTTTATGGTCGTTACGTCGGGCAACCTTGTCCATGCCGCGTTGTGGCTTATATCCACGTTGTTCGGTGTAGCTGTGACGTTTGCCTTGTTGAACGCGAATTTTCTGGCTGTTGTTCAAGTTGTCGTGTACATCGGCGCGATCGCCATCCTATTCATCTTTGCGGTGATGTTGACCCGCAAGGACATTCGCGACCAGGGTCCGCAGGTGAATAAGAACTGGTGGTTCGGCGCGTTGTTGTCAGTTTCCACTTTTGCTGGTTTGTATTTTCTGCTCCAGGGTTGGGAAGGCATGTCGAAGACGGCATCAGCCTTCCCGTCAGGTTTTGACGCGGTGGCTGAGTTGGGCAATGAACTTATATCCCCCACGGGATATGTCCTGCCGTTCGAAGTGGCATCCGTCCTTTTGGTGGCGGCGTTGGTGGGCGCGGTCTACGTCGCGTTCAATCCCCGTTCTGGAAAATAGGAGGCTTATAAATGATCCCGCTTTCCTGGTTTCTCATTTTTGCCGCGGCGCTTTTCAGCATCGGTTTGTTCGGTGTGCTTTCACGACGTAATGCCATTGCCATTTTGTTGGGTATCGAGTTGATGCTGAACGCGGTGAATATCAACCTCGCCGCATTCTGGCGTTATGGAAACGTCCTTAATATGGCGGGGCAGGTGTTTGCAATTATTGTCTTTGCTGTTGCTGCGGCGGAGGTGGCTGTTGGTCTCGCCTTGGTTATTTCTGTCTATCGCCGCCGAAATACGGTGATCGCAGACGATATCGATTTAATGAAGTGGTAGGGAATATATGACGACTGAAACATTGATCTGGTTGATCCCACTGCCGCCCGCGCTGGCGTTCTTTTTGATCGTGCTGTTCACGAACAAAAGCAAGGCATTGAGTCACACGGTGGGTGTGGGCGGGGCAATTCTCTCCTTTTTGGGGAGCATGGTCGTTTTCATCCGCGCACTTGAGGTGGACCATTTTGGTGAGCATCCTTTTACGTCTTCTGTGAATTGGCTTCCCACTGGGGACACATGGTTTAGGATCGGCGTGTTGATCGATCCATTGGGCGCCATTGTTTTGTTCTTTGTATCCATCACGATCTTTATGATCTTTCTTTACAGCGTTGGTTATCATAACTTTGGCCAACCCGATGGCGATCACGACCAGAAAGGTCTGCCGCCGCACGGCGCGACAATTGAGGTACACGGACATAAGCATGTTGTGCCATCGGTCGAGCCAATGTACTCACGTTTCTTTGCTTTCCTCGGATTATTCGCTTTCGGCATGTACGTGCTGGTCGTTTCTGATAACCTGCTTACCATGTTCGTGGGCTGGGAGATCATGGGTTTGTGTTCGTACCTGCTCATCGGCTTCTGGTACGGTAAGCAATCTGCAAAAAATGCGGCGGTCAAGGCTTTCATGACCACACGTATCGGTGACGTGTTCATGCTGTTGGGAATCTCATTCCTCTATAGCGCAACTGGAACACTCTCATTCCGCGAGATCTTCACTGAAAAAACTCTGCATATGCTGGCGGAAACACCTGCGTGGTTTGGAATGTCTGCTGCTGGGTTCATCGCCCTTTTGCTTTTCATTGGAACGGTTGGCAAATCAGCGCAGTGGCCGTTGCACGTCTGGCTTCCCGATGCGATGGAAGGTCCGACGCCTGTCAGCGCACTGATTCACGCCGCCACCATGGTCACCGC
>DNDO01000245.1:0-163 GCA_003484265.1 Anaerolineae bacterium | reverse complement strand
TGGAAGGTCCGACGCCTGTCAGTGCCATGATCCATGCTGCGACGATGGTGTCCGCTGGCGTGTATGCGGTCATCCGCATGTTCCCGCTCCTCACCGCCGATTGGCATGGTCACGAACTTACGACCACGATGACCATCATCGCATTCATCGGCGCGTTTACAGC
>DNDO01000123.1 GCA_003484265.1 Anaerolineae bacterium | reverse complement strand
ATATAAAAACCGCTGATGTTGAACAACATCAGCGGTTTTTATATACCAAGAATTATTTCAATAATATCTAATCGAAAAATAATAGGACCCTGAGCAGCAAATCAACGAAGTAAGAACGGCGCATCGAATATAATCTGTTTGGGTATTCCTCATCATAATATTTTAACTGCAACAGCAGCCGAATAATTGCCCAGTTTTTGTTCGTTCGATACATCCGACGGCCTCTCGCCTTCGCTGAAATAAATGGTTTCTATATCAGGACGATAAACTTAAACAGAGGTTACAAAAAAGACCGTCATATCCACCAGATGGATAGACGGTCCGATTTTTTCTTGACGATGGACTGATTCGGTTATGTATTACCGACGTTATCCTCCGAGCTCCACCGCCAGCGCATCGTAATATGTGCCTGCACCAAATCCATCGATCAGGATGTGGTCTAAAGGTTTCATCTTGGGAAGCTCACGCAGGAATGCGATCATATTCGAAGCAGCGCTGACGTTGCCAAAATCGCTCAACAGCCAGGGCATAGGGAGGATGATCCCTTCGCCCTGCAAATGCTTTTCTTTCAACTTGTTGATCTTGAAATTCGCGTGGTGGACGATCGCTACTGCAAGCGATTTACCCACAATTCCCAGGTCGGTCAATTTAGCCTGATATGCGCCGTAAACATCTCGCACCACCTGGACGCCTGTCCGAACGAATAATTTCACCATTCCCATCGGACCCGCCATCGTAATGGACGAACCATCAGACGGCTCGTGCATCAATCCAGCCACACGGATATTATTCGCCAGAGGTTTGGTCACATCCACATTGTATTCGCCGTTGACCTTCTGGGGAGAATGCGGGTAATACATCGCTACTTGCAAAACTCCACCATCGTCGAATACCTCACGCGATCTGCCAGCCAGGAATTTCATCGTCGTGCCAGGAATGACCCCGATCACACCAGCAGCATTTCCAAACAACTGGAGGGCATTTGCGTCATGCGAAGAACTTACAAAACGGCTTAATCCTTCTATACCGCCTACAAGCACTTTCTTGCCATATAAAGAGTCAGCGATGTTACTATCCAACTGTAAATTCTCGGGAAGCTCCGGGTTCAGTGCAAGATGCAAACTGCTAGTGGAGCCGTCACACGCCTTATGGATGGCAACCTTCAAAGCCTTCTCTGGTATGCCTGCTGCTTTTGTAACCTGGTCGAGATAATCTTCCGAAACAGGTGCGCTCATGCCGATCAAAACCGCATCCACTTCTGAGGGTTCCCAGTTACAGGCTTTCATGGCTTCAACAAGAAATTTCCTTCCAACCTCGACTTCCAGCACCATATGCTCTTCCGGAGTCAGGTCGAGAGGGACATGCTGACGGTTGAGGAAACCCAACTCAGACAGATTCAGTCTTTCGTTTGTAAGAAGCGGGCGTCCCAGTCGTTGTTCGAGAAATGCCGGCAAAGTCTCATTGTTGTAACTTGCTCCCCAACTTCCATAAACGCCACCTATTCCTACGGAGGAATTAGTTACTCGCTCAATACCAAAAGGGATACCTCCCGCAACAGAGATGCTTCCCATCTCTACATCAGGGCGGTCATAAAAGGAATTTTTTTGGTGGGCGATATTTTCTGTAGTCATTGATACTCCTTATGCTCAATTCTATTAAATGTGTAACCCTTTGAACTCGGGATAGTTTCGCGAAATGGGTTCTGTAATAATATTTTTCTTCTCTTTATCTAACGAAAGTACTATCCGTCTGTATGTTCGTACGACAGATTCACGGTATACGGAAGTTTGTTATTGATTGATGGATTCGATTTATTAAAGGATCGTTAAAACCCATTCTTCTTGATTACGGATTTATACCATTTTGCGCTATCTTTCAATGTGCGCTTTTGGGTTTTGTAATCGACCCAGATGATACCGAAACGCTGGCCGTATCCAAAAGACCATTCAAAATTATCGAGTAACGACCAGACAAAGTACCCTGCTAAGGGCACTCCTGCTTGAATGGCGCGATGTGCGGCGGCTAAATGAGTTCGTAAATAATTTGTGCGGAGTTCGTCAGGCACATTGCCTTTTTCATCGGGCGGCGTGGAGTAACTTGCACCGTTCTCGGTAATGTAAATCTTGAATGGATTGTAATTGAAGTATACACGCGCAAGAACACCGGTCAGTCCTTCCGGGTAGTTCTCCCATTCCATCTCCGTCCAATTTTCGGGTGTCCTGGGTTTTGGAAATACAAGCTGAGGTTCATTGTCAGTATCGTTCGAGCGATGCACGATGCGATTATAGTAATTTATACCAATAAAATCTATGGGAGCAGCTATGGCGTCCATGTCAGATTCCTTCACAAAATCCAAGCCGCCTGGAAGCGCCCCTAATTTGGTAAAGTGTTCAACCATATCGGATGGATATCCGCGCCCGTAAACAGGATCAACGAACCAGCGGAACCATTTTCCGTCATCTTTTTGAGCCAAATCTCGGTCTAACTTCGAAATAGACGCTGGAACCTTCCAGCCAATGTTTAGCGTGATACCGACTTCTGCATTTCCGCTGTTACGTTTTATGATGGGTACAGCCATGCCGTGCGACAACAACAAATTGTGCGCAGCTCGCATCGCTTTTGGGTGATCCTTCAAGCCCGGCGCATGAACACCCATTTCGTATCCCAGCCAGGCAACGACGGCAGGTTCGTTTTGAGTGATCCAATTCTTGACGCGGTCTCCCAATGCACGCGAAACGACATTGGCATAATCAGCGAATGCCTCAGCCGTGGAACGGACAACCCAGCCTCCCTCATCCTCCAGTGTTTGAGGGAGATCCCAGTGATAGAGAGTTGCGAATGGAATAATACCTGCATCCAGCAAGGCATCCACGAGTTTGCTGTAGAAGTCCAACCCTTTTTTATTGACTTCGCCTCGACCAGCAGGCAAAATTCTCGGCCACGAAATCGAGAAGCGATAGGACTTCAACCCAAGTCGCTTCATCAATGCGATATCTTTTTTCCAGAGGCGGTAGTGATCGTCCGCCACATCGCCAGTATCATTATTCTTGATGTTGCCTTGTGTGTGTGTAAAACGATCCCACGTCGATTCGCCCTTCCCGTGTTTGTCCCATGCGCCTTCGATCTGGTACGAGGCTGTAGCCGCACCCCAGAAAAAATTTTCAGGGAAGATGATTTTGTTTGCCATTTTGATCCTCCATTCATTTAGACAAAATAATCGCTTATTAATATCTCGCGCGCGCTCCAATGTTTCTGGGTATTTTCCCATGAAACCTGCTAGATTTGGTCGTGTTTACCCGAATCTCAACGCTTTGTCATCAAGGAAGCACCCAGTCTCCCCCACTCGACACAAACGTCCATCACGCATGATTCTGCATTACATCACATATTAGGACAAAGACAATTTTCATTAAATATTGAGCTGATCAAAGCAAAAAGAAACCAATAGAAAAAGACTCCGCAGGGAGTCTTTTTCTGCATTGCTGGGGGCAAAGGATTCGAACCTCTACTAGCTGATCCAGAGTCAGCCGTCCTACCATTAGACGAGCCCCCAATTAAATAACCAGCGGGCGGTATTGTATCACGCGACTCAAGAGTGGGCAAGATAGCGCTCGGTTCGATTGTTTTCGACATCAACATGCCTACATGACCTGATCAAAACATTATTAAATTCTAATTTTACATTGACTGATATATGTCGAACATGTATAATCAGCCTTCGGCATTATCAAACACGCAGGAGTTAATTATGGAAACAACAAACCCAGTGTCCCAAGCGACACTCGAACCAAAAACTAAGATCACAGGCAAAGTCGTCAAAATCACACTCGCAGGTGCATTGATCGATCTTGGGCAGTCCTTGCCAGGGGTGGTTCATATTTCACAACTAAGCAAGGATGCAGTCAACAAGGTCGAAGACGTTGTAAAAGAGGGACAGGAAGTCGAAGCATGGGTCCGCCGCGTCAAGAAGGACCGCATTGAACTCACAATGGTCGAACCCCTCGCACTCGAATGGAAAGAGATCGAACCGGAAATGGTTGTCAAAGGCAAGGTCGTCCGTCTTGAAACCTACGGCGCATTTGTGGAGATCGGCGCGGAACGCCCCGGCATGATCCATGTCAGTGAACTTACCCATGGATATGTAAAAACTCCCGGCGAAGTCGTGAAGGAAGGCGAGGAAGTCGAAGCCAAGGTGCTGGAAGTCAACCGTAAAAAGAAGCAGATTAAATTGAGCATTAAAGCCTTGGAACCTGAGATTGAGGAATTCAAGCCGGCAAAACGGGATAATAAGAGAAGTGGTAAAGGCGGCGGTGGCTCCCGTAAAGAAATGATGGAAGCCCTTCAAACTGACGAACCCAAGGAACCCGAATTGACCGCGATGCAGATCGCATGGCAGGAAGCTTTGAACCGTTCAGGAGCTGATAAACATCGAAAGAGCAAGTCAGCTATTTCCCAGGAACAGGAAGACTTGTTGAACCGCACATTGGAAAAACGTCTACCAACAGGTGGATAAATAAATAGCCCACGAATCAAAAAGGCGCAACATTGCGCCTTTTTGATTCGTGTACAAGCTTCTCGAAGAAAATCATTCCCCCAGCAACTCTCCTAAAAATTTTTCCTTATTCGCTAGACGGGCTGTTTTTCCGCTGGATGTTTTTACGATCCAATTGGGACCCACCACCCGGACATATCGTAAAGCGATTGCAGAATTCCTAGTTACATGCAACCGTATTGAGTCTGCGGTTTTTTGCCATTCTGCCGCATCATCCGAATCGATTTCCGCAATGATAACAACATCCTCTGTTCCCTGCTTTTCATCAAAAATACCGAAGGCAACCGCCCGCCCAGCGTGCACACCGGGCACCTCATAAGTCAACATTTCCAAATCTTGTGGATACACATTCCTTCCGCCAACAATGATCATATCTTTTTTGCGACCAGTTACGAATATGTCTTTACCCACCATATATCCGTAATCACCCGTCCGAAACCAGCCGCTGGTAAAGGCTTGCTCGGTCAAGTCATCGCGATTGTAATAACCAGTCAACATGCTATTGCCTTGTAAAACGATCTCGCCGATTACCCGTTCGTCAACAACATTGTCATCTTCATCCATTATTCGAATTTCCACATTATCAAGCGGATAACCGGACGACATCATCTTAATGGATGGTCTCTCATCAAATGGACTCTTTGCAACACGCTCCAGGATAAATGCTTCCCGGTCAATTTCATCGACAACTGGTTTGCTCCCCAACGGGCTTTGCGTCACGCTGAAAACATTCTCTGCCATCGCGTAGGAAGTTTGCAGCGCTTCTAATTTAAGTCCATAATCCTTGAACTTCTCATAAAACGCCTGATGGCTCTCCCAACGGACAGGTTCCGAGCAATTTATAACCGCCCGCAAAGATGAGATATCAGCACCTTCAAGATGACGTTCGCGTATTTTTTGAGCACAAAAATTGT
>DNDO01000152.1:16674-16836 GCA_003484265.1 Anaerolineae bacterium | reverse complement strand
TGGCAATGTCGGAGGCGGATCTTTATCGCAAACAGCGTGTAGCTGTTGAGGTGGTTGCACGAGCGATAATAGACATGGAACAGGATGAACCCATTGTCGTAGGTGGGCAAAGTGAAAGAATATAATATGCGTATCGATTCCCAAGCGAATTGTCAATTCTCA
>DNDO01000152.1:0-16385 GCA_003484265.1 Anaerolineae bacterium | reverse complement strand
ACATTGGAAATTAAATGACAAAACACGTAAAGCCTAACCGCATCTACGAATCCGAATCGCAAGGCGATTGGCTGGACCGCCTCGCACGTTTCAATCAACACTTCGGGCGTTTCGTGCGCGACACATTCGGAGTATTGTTGATCGCGTTTGCGCTAATCACCTTCCTCGCGCTAGGAGAATCCACACAGGGCGCATTCATCACCCGATGGGCTGACTTGATCTCTCTATGGTTTGGTTGGGGTGCATACTTGATTGTCCTCTGGCTCGGATACGGCGGGGTATCCTTACTGCGGCGCAAGAATAGCCGAATACGTTGGACGCAACTCTTTGCGCTCGAACTTGCCAGTTTCCTGACATTGGGTTTGTTCGCGGCTTTCGGAGGCAATTCCGTCCTTGACGCTGAATCTGGCGCATACGGAGGACGCATTGGATGGGGCATCTCAAACTTGTTTTGGCTTTTGGAGAAAACTCCGGGTACATTGCTTCTGTTTGTGTTTTGGCTGCTTGCTGTGATGAGCGGATTTAACCTTTGGGTGTATGTCGAACGGTGGCTGATGAAGGTTGCTGAGGTGGAAATGCCTGTTGAGATGGTAGCCCAGCCCGAGGTCAAGGAAGAGCCGATTATCGAGAAGAAGGAAACGCCTCGTGAAGCGCTCAAAAAATCCACTCCACTACCGGCGGAGTTTAGAAAGTCCCTCAGGGTTGCCGAGCATCAGGATAAAAAAATCGAACCGGGCAGCCGCGATGAACGTTTGCCTTCACTCAATATTCTATTAGCCGACCAAGCCGCACGACCGGATGAGCGCACGATCAATCAGACTGCTGGCATGATCGAGAAGACGCTTGCTGAATTCGGCATTTCAGCGACAGTGATCGGGTTTCGCGTGGGACCGACTGTGACGCAATTTGCGGTGCAGCCCGGCTTTATGAAACGCGCCGGCACATCAGAAGAGGAAGATAAACAGATCAAGGTGCGTGTTAATCAAATCGCATCCCTTCAAAAAGATTTAACGCTGGCGCTTTCTGCTGAGCGGCTGCGCATCGAGGCGCCTGTGCCGGGCAAGCCTTATGTGGGCATTGAAGTACCGAACACGCATCAATCGAATGTTCGATTGCGCCCATTACTTGAAACTGAAACGTTCCATAAAGTCGGCGCTCCTCTTGCGCTTGCCTTGGGACGCGACGTTTCTGGACAGCCGCTTGTCGCCGATCTCTCGCGTATGCCTCATCTCCTGATCGCAGGCGCAACGGGTTCGGGAAAATCCATTTGTATAACATCGATGGCGGTCTGCCTTGCGATGAACAATTCGCCGGAAGATTTGCGAATGGTGATGATCGACTCTAAGATGGTTGAGTTACTCCGTTTCAATGGTTTGCCGCATTTGTATGGCAAAGTCGAAACGAATGTTGACCGCATTCTGGGTGTGTTGCGCTGGGTTGTCGTTGAAATGGAACATCGCTATCGCCTGCTCGAAGGGGCGAAGGTCCGTGATCTTGAAGGATACAACCGCAAGGTCTCGCGCCGGAAGGACGGTGTTGCCCTACCGCGAATCGTTGTTTTGATCGATGAACTGGCAGATTTGATGATGTCTGCACCAGACCAGACCGAACACAACCTCGTCCGCCTCGCACAGATGGCGCGCGCGACAGGCATCCATTTGATCGTTGCGACACAGCGTCCCTCCACTGACGTGGTGACCGGCCTGATCAAGGCAAACTTTCCGGCGCGGCTTGCGTTTGCAGTCGCTTCAGGTGTGGATAGCCGCGTCATTTTGGACACCACCGGCGCGGAATCCTTATTAGGGCGCGGAGACATGCTCTTCCTCAACCCGGAAGTGGGGAACCCTGTCCGTGCGCAGGGTATCTATGTGACTGACATGGAGATCGAACGTGTTATCTCGCACTGGCAAAAGAGCGTAGGTGAGAGTGATGAAACAGGACCTTGGGAAAAATTATTATTAGAGCCTGAAGAGAATGAAGATGAAGGTCTGATCGAGAAGGCTGTTTCGATTGTTCGGCAGAGTCAGCGCGCTTCAGCTTCCATGCTGCAAAGAAGGCTGCGTATTGGATATCCGCGCGCGGCACGCCTGCTTGACCAGTTGGAAGATATGGAAGTCGTTGGTCCCTCGCAGGGCGGCGGGAAGGAACGTGATGTGCTCTTGGGACCGCTAGAAGATGATGATGATGTGAACTGATATGAATAAAATCGCGTATATGATCGATTTAAAGATTGGAATAGATGGATAAATCCGCAGTCACAACTCCTGTTTCTAAAAAAACATTCAGTGATTATTTGCGTTTGTGGTTTAAGTGGGTGCTTGACCCTTTAGGAAGACTCTTCCTTTGGCTGGGGTTGACTCCCAATATGATGACCGCACTGGGAGTTATTGGAAACACCATAGGCGCGGTTTATCTGGCTAATGGGGAATTATTGACCGGTGGTATCCTGGTTGCAGTGATGACCCCGATCGATGCGTTGGATGGAACCATGGCGCGCCTGCGCGGGGAAGCCAGCAATTGGGGCGCTTATGTCGATTCAGTCTCTGACCGTTATTCTGAATTGATCATCTACGGTGGGTTGCTGTATTATTTCCTTGTAATTGGGGAACCGACCGGCGGGATGCTTACCTTTGGCGCGGCGGCGGGGTCTGTCCTTGTTTCTTACGTCAGGGCGCGTGCTGAAGGGCTGGGGTATGAAGCGAAAGTTGGTTTACTGACGCGCGCCGAGCGGTACCTGGTGCTCGCGCCTGCAATGGTTTTCGATCAAATTTATTTCGGGCTTGGGATCCTTGCGATATTCGCAAACTTTACAGCATTACAGAGAATTTGGCATGTTCGCAGACATGCGATAGCAACGCTTAGTAACCAAAAACAAGATCAGAGGTAGAAATGCCTGAAGGTATCAGCATAGGTCCGTTGTTCGTTCGCTTCTATGGAATTATATTGATGATTGGCGCGGTCGCCGGGGCGTTTTTAGCAAGAAAAGAGGCGAAGCGGAGAGGATATAACCCTGAGGTTGTTTGGGATATTTTCATCTATTTACTTATCGGCGGTATCATCGGCGCGCGGATTTGGCATATATTAACGCCATCTCCATCGACAGGAATCACGACAGCCTGGTATCTGTCTCATCCATTGGACGCGCTGGCCGTTTGGAAAGGCGGTCTCGGAATTCCAGGTGCGATAATCGGCGGGTTGATCGCCTTGTATATATACTCAAGAATAACAGGTATCAATTTTGCCGAGTGGGCGGATATTGCATCGCCGAGCCTTGCGTTAGGGCAGGCGATTGGTCGCTGGGGAAATTTCGTTAATCAGGAACTTTATGGTGCGCCAACAGACGTGCCCTGGAAGATCTTCATCGATCCTGCGCACCGCCTGACGGGATACCTGGATGTTGAGTATTACCATCCATTGTTTTTATACGAATCTCTTTGGAATTTGATGAACCTGTTCCTATTAATTTGGGTTTCCCGCCGTTTTACAAGGGTCTTGAAATATGGGGACATCTTTCTTGTATATTTGGTCGTCTACCCGATCGGTCGATTCCTCCTTGACTTCTTGCGGCTTGATGCTTCGATGGTCGGTGGAATAAATATCAACCAGACCATTATGGCATTTGTCGCAGTTATTGCCGCACTAGCATTATATTTACGGCATCGGAAGGTGGAATCCTCTTATAATCAGTGATAAGATGTTCGGGGTGACCGTTGTCTTATTGACCGCGAAATTGACTATGCTATGCTCGAAGAGAAGAGAAGCAAATGATCGAATGCAATGACCTAAGTAAACAATTTAATAACGAGTTCTGGGCTGTGGATGGCGTAACGCTGAACATCAAGCCCGGACAAATACTGGCTTTATTGGGGCAAAACGGTGCGGGCAAAACAACCACGGTGCGCATGTTGACCGCCTTGTTGAATCCGACTCGTGGTTGGGCGAGGGTGGCCGGTTATGACGTCACAAAAAAACCTGATACCGTACGTGCAAATGTCGGTGTGCTGACGGAACAGCATGGTTTGTATATGCGGATGACCGGTCAGGAGTATATGGATTACTTCGGTAAAGTGTATGGTCTGAATGCTGAATTCAGAAAACAGCGCAGTCAATATCTCCTTGAGTATTTCGGTCTTGCCGAAGCAGCGCGGAGGCGTTCCGGGGAATATTCAAAGGGGATGAAACAAAAACTTGCGCTGGCTCGTGCGTTGATCCATGATCCATCAGTATTGCTTCTGGATGAGCCGACCTCCGCGATGGATCCCGAATCCGCGCAGTTGGTGAGGAATGAGATCGCACGTTTGCGCTCCTCCAAGCGGACCATCATCATCTGTACCCATAATCTCGCCGAGGCTGAAGCTTTGGCTGATTCGATTGCAATTATCTATCGCGGGAAAATATTGTTGAACGGTACACTCGATGAATTGAAGCGCGATGTATTAGGTCCTGTCGAGTACGAGGCGGTATTTGCGGAACCTTTCGACGCGGGTGAGTTGAATTTGCCTGAGGGAGTTGAATTGGCTTTTCGAGATGCAACCAGTTTACGGTTCCGCGTCGATGCACCGCTGGTTGTCAATCCAAAGATCGTGAATACGCTGACGGCCAGAAATGCACCTCTCGTTTCCTTCCAGGAAGTTTCGAGAAAGTTGGAGCAGGTCTATTTGAAGACGATGGCAGATGCCCAAGGGGTGACCTATGCGGCGTAATCTGGATGCAGTCTGGCTTGTGGCACGGCGCGAGTTCATAGACCAGTTTCGCGACTGGCGTATTGTTGTGCCGATGCTCCTGCTGATTTCGGTATTCCCATTCATTGCAGACGATACAACGCGTCAGGCAATCACTTTCATGAACCGCTTCGGCGGGGATTTAATTCTGGATAATTTGATCCCGTTCGTGATCCTGGTGATCGGTTTTTTTCCGTTATCGTTTACTCTCGTGGTTGCGCTCGAATCGTTCGTCGGCGAAAAGGAACGCGGCACGATCGAGCCTTTATTATCGTCGCCGTTGGAAGACAAGCATTTGTATCTTGGCAAGTTGTTTGTCGGGATTACAACCCCGCTGGTGTTTAGTTTTCTGTCAATCGGAATATATTTGATCCTGGTCTCGCGGCGAACTGTTGAGTTTCCAAGCGCATACATGCTTGCGTTGATCTTTATGCTGACGTTCGCGCATGCTGTCCTCATGGTCAGTTCGGCTATCGTGATTTCCGTGCAGGCGACTACGATTCGTGCGGCGAATTTGATGGCGTCGTTCGTGGTTGTACCTGTCGCTTTTCTGTTGCAGGGGGAGACTGTTCTAATCTTTTGGGGCAACGAAGACGTGTTGTGGTATGCAATTGCAGGTGTGACATTGCTGTCCGGCCTGCTTGTTCGCCTTGGGCTTGCTCATTTCAAACGCGAGTACCTGTTAGGTCGCGAGATAGATACGTTGAACTTCAAGAATATGTACCGAGTGTTCCGTACCCGGTTTGTGGGCGGGGCGAAATCGGTGATCGAATGGTATCGGATCGAGATTCCGTTAACCCTGCGTCAATTGAAACAACCTCTGGCGATCGTTACGATTCTGGGGATAGTTTGTGTGTTTGTGAGTTACTTCTGGGTGACGGTCAACGTTCCGACTTTTATTGATATTACGCCTGAACGGACAGATGAGTTCAGGGCAATGGTTGGCGATAATATTGTCACTCTCGATCGGTTGGATGAGCAATTGCCGGCGCCACTATTGTTTTTCTACAATGCCCGCACCACGGTTGTGTTTCTATTGATGGGACTGGTCTCAT
This sequence comes from Anaerolineae bacterium, assembly GCA_003484265.1. Lineage (GTDB taxonomy): Bacteria > Chloroflexota > Anaerolineae > Anaerolineales > Villigracilaceae > Defluviilinea. The sequence goes on along the minus strand of DNDO01000152.1, from coordinate 10,609 downwards.
TCGGAACGCTTGGTTTGACCTTGTTCATGGCGAACTTCGCGTTGGTCGGAGGCATATTAGGCGCGGCTGATCTTGTCGGGTTCTCGCCTCTTCTCACATTCTCTGTCGGGGTGTTGCCGCACGGTTTATTCGAGTTAACAGCTGTGGTCATTGCGACCGCAGCTATGCTAAAAGTAGGCGCACAACTTGTTTCGCCAAACACAGACAAAAGTTTGGGTGAAAGCTTGCTCCTCTCCCTTGCAGATTGGCTTAGAGTATATATCGGTCTGGTAGTCCCGTTATTGGCAATTGCAGCTGTGGTGGAGATATACATCACGACCGCACTCATCAAACTGGCTTTTCCTCACCTATAGGAGGGAGATCACTGTGCCAAAAATCATCATACTCGGTTCATCCAATGCAGTGCCCACGAAAAACCATGAAAATACACACCTGGCGATCATCGGCGAAGAACGCTCGATCCTTGTGGATTGTGTAAGCAACCCGGTCGTCCGATTGGAAGAGGCGGGGGTTGACTTCAACGACCTGACGGACGTTATCGTCACTCACTTCCATCCTGATCACGCCTCCGGCATCCCGCTTCTCCTTATGGACATGTGGCTGATGGGGCGAACGAAGCCGATCAACGTCTATGGGCTTCATTTCACAATGGACCGCCTCGAAGACCTGATGGGTTTCTATGGCTGGGCTGAGTGGCCGAATTTCTTCCCTGTCGCTTTTTACCGCCTGCCCGAAGCGGAGATGGCTTTCGTGATGGACTGTGACGATTTCAAGATCGTCTCGTCGCCGGTCCGTCACATGGTGCCAACGATAGGAATCCGCGTGGAATGTAAAAAAACAGACAAGGTGTTGGCTTACTCCTGTGATACTGAACCGTGCGAACAGACCGTCAGACTCGCCGATGGTGCGGATATCCTAATTCACGAAGCGGGCGGTGCAACCTTTGGACATTCCTCCGCTGAACAGGCAGGAGAGATCGCTTCAAAGGCGGAAGCCGAGAAACTCTATCTCATCCATTATCCTACCGGGCGTTTTGCAAAAGGGAATATCGCCGCCGAAGCCGGTAAGACCTTTCAAGGTGAGATAATAATTGCAAAAGATTTCATGACCATTGACATATAACAAAAATTATTTCCGATTAAAAAATGACGGTCACCTTCGAGGTGACCGTCATTTTATTCATAGGTAAACTACCAGCCGTTGATATACGGCTCCCATTCCTGATAATCGGTCAGGTGCTTGCCGAAAATGTATTTTGCACTTGCCGGAGGTTCCTTTGGCGCATGAGTTAGACGCATATGGACCTCGTCTGCTTTTCGACCGCCCTTGCGGTGGTTACAATGCGGGCAGGCGGTGACCACATTGGTCCATTCATGCCCACCGCCCATATGGCGCGGGATTACATGGTCAACCGTCATGCCGCCGTCGCGTTTTCCGCAATATTGGCAGGTATAATTATCGCGGCGGAATACTTCGCGACGCGTCAATTTGACATGCGGTCTTGGTCGATGGATCTGTAGCTCCAGCCGAATGATCGAAGGACGCGGGATCAACTGCCTAACAGTTTTTATATGACCACGTCCGTTTACGACCATACCGGCTTTGCCCGCCAGGAGCAATCCAACCGCACGTCGTGTCGTACAAACATTGATCGGTTCAAAATTTGCGTTTAGCACTAATACAGGTTCGCGCACTCTGCCTCCGCAACAGGCACGATTATATGACAGTTGGCGCAATTCGTAAAATCGGCTTTTGAAATTGCGTGATTCTGTTATTCAGGAGTATATGAACGTATTGATCGCCGGCGGATCAGGCTTTATCGGAACCGCCCTTACAAATTCGCTTGAACAGGATAATCACAATGTCTTCATCCTCACTCGCCGCAAACCCTCGAAGCCCAATCACATTCAGTGGGATGGAAGAACAATTGCCGGATGGGGATCCATCGTCAATGAAATGGATGCTGTTGTAAATCTAACGGGATACGGATTGGAACATTGGCCATGGACGCAACGACAAAAGCAAAAATTTGTTGACTCCCGTGTCATCCCTGGAATGGCGCTTGCTTCAGCTATAAAAATCTCTTCCCGCCGTCCGAGCGTTTTCCTTCAAACCTCCGGCATCAATCGTTATGGCTTGCGTAGAAGCGGTGTAGCCGACGAATCCACCCCTCCCGCAGATGATTTTCTTGCTCAAATAACAGTCGGCTGGGAAGACGCGACCAAGTCTGTAGAAGAGTTAGGCGTGCGGCGTGTCATCACCCGCAATGCAGTCGTACTTGGAAGACGCGGCGGGATGTTCCCTCTGATGGCGTTACCTGTGAAATTATTCTTTGGAGGAAAGTTCGGCAGCGGAAAGCAGGCTGTTCCCTGGATTTATATCGATGACCAGATCAATGCCATTCGATTTCTATTGAAGAACGAAAATGCAATCGGACCCTTCAACCTGATCGCACCAACTCCCACATCGAATGCGGATTTTATGCAAACAATCGCGCAGACCTTGAAACGACCATATTGGTTCCATCTTCCAGCATTCTTGATTCGAATCCCTCTTGGAGAGATGAGTGTATTACTAACTGAGGGCTCTTATTCCGAGCCAAAACGCCTGCTTGAACTTGGATTTAAATTCAAATTTCCAACCATTGAAGAAGCCGTGAAAGATATATTCAAATAGGGAAAGTTGACCATCACCCGAATTAAGTTACCAGGAGAAATGATGAGAAAGATTTTGCTCGTATTAATATTGTTTCTTGCAGCATGTGCACCTTCTGCTGTTCCCCAAGATGTGCCTGCGCTACCGACAGCCCTTATTGCGCCCTCATATCCCACCGTTCAAGCTGAATCCGGTACGCAGATACAATCTGCCAGCGGAATTGAGGTCCGCGTGGAGCGTGCCCTGCGTGATGGGAAGGAGGTTCGAGCGGAAGTGTGTTTTACCCTGCTGGATACATCCGACTGGTCCATCTGGGGCGCGAGTTTGCAATTTGCGGGAGGCTCGGTCATTGACTTCAGTTCCACGTTACTGAGTTTGCAAGAGTCAGTGGAGGGGCAGTCTGGTTTGCGGTGCGACAATCTGTCCTTCTTCAACATCCCTCCAGATGCAGACCTTTCCACAGCGATTATCGTCATAGATGCCCTTGCCGCGCCACCTCGTGCGGAAGATTATTGCACGATCTATATGCCCAAGATACAACAGACGCTCAATGAACGCGGCATTGCCATCCTGCTCGATTGTGTGGAATCTGCCGGGGTAAGGACTATGCAGATCGTGAGCAGACCAGACACCATGTCGCAGGAAGAGGCGGAACAGATCGTCTTCAGCGACGAGTTTTACACAGTAAAAGGTCCGTGGTCGTTCATTTTCAACCTGGGTCAATGAAGTTGTCTAAAGGATGGCTTCGCGAGTATAATGGGCGCATGTCCGCTTTCAGGTTCGTAAACGAATATTATTATCGCCATCCGTAATTCCAGCGATGGTGTATTGTGAACGCGCCCACCATCACGGGCGCGTTTTTGTTTGTAAATTTACTGGGCGTATTGCCCTTTTCAGGAGGCACTAAGTGAAGATCGAAGATCAAGTCCAACTATTGATGCAAGGCACGGAGTATGGCGATGAGGAGTTAAAGCAGGCAATGACCAATGAGCTGCGTCAGCGATTGCTCACTGCCGATAAAGAGGGACGCCCCCTGCGTGTTTACTGCGGATACGATCCCACGTCCACCGATTTGCACTTGGGACACACGATCACAATGCGCAAGATGCGCCAGTTCCAGGATCTGGGACACGAGATCACATTCCTGATCGGGAGTTACACAGCCCTGGTCGGCGACCCATCGGATAAAAATAAGGCGCGTCCTATCCTGACCGAGGAGCAGGTCGCTGAAAACGCGAAAACGTATGCCGAGCAAGCGTATCGCGTTCTCGATAAAGAAAAGACAAAAGTTCGTTACAATGGCGAATGGCTGAGCGAATTATCCCTTGTGGACTTGATCCGCCTTGGGCAGAACTTTACTGTGCAGCAATTTCTGGCGCGTGACAATTTCTCGAAGCGTCTTGAAAAAGGCGAAGCGATCTACTTGCATGAAACTTTTTACGCGTTGATGCAGGGCTATGATGCTGTTGCGCTTGAGACGGATGTGCAAGTGGGCGGCACCGACCAGTTGTTCAACATCATTGTTGCCGGGCGAAAATTACAAGAGGCGTTGGGGCAAAAACCCCTGGTGGGAATCATTACTGCCATTTTACCGGGGACGGATGGCGTTCAGCGGATGTCAAAATCCACAGGCAATATCGTCCCGATCAATACAGGTGCGGATGACATGTATGGAAAGTTGATGTCCATCCCAGATGCGGCAATGGGAATATACATGCGCCTTGCGTCTCGCTGGAGCCCGCAGGAGATCGATGTGTTTGAAAAAGAACTGGCGTCTGGGAAGATGCATCCACGCGATGCAAAGATGAAGATGTCGTTCGAGATTACGTCCATTTTTTATGGCGAAGCAGACGCAGCATCCGGGCAGGAAGCGTTCGTCAAAACCTTCCAGCAAAAGGAAGTGCCTGATGAGATGCCGGAATACAAACTGCGAGATGGCCAAACCGTGCTGGATGTGATCCTTGATGCGAAAATGGCTTCAAGCAAAAGTGAGGGACGCCGTCTGATCGATCAAAAGGGCGTACGTCTGGATGGAGTAGTCTTGGACCGCGGCGATATACTTTTCCCGAATTCAGGTGTATTGCAAGTGGGAAAAAGGAAATTCCTCCGGGTTGTATAGTGCAAATTTGATTCACTCCAGATATATATTCAACTAATTAGCCACGGATTTCATGAATTTGCACGAAATAAAACCAGCCAGATTTCGTGGGCTGGTTTTTGTTTGCCTTACCTGGCGATTCTAAATTTAATATCCGGGTGCTCAGTTTATTCTGCGGCTGACCCCTTAAGTTTGTGGTTAATTATATATTGATTCCTGCTCGTCTTCGTTCAGCATTTGCAAAAATGCTTTGACCACACTTGGATCAAGGATCGTTCCGGAAATGTCGTTCAAATATTCGAATACTTTGTCGCGCGGCCAGGCAGTTCGATACGGACGGTCGGACAACAAAGCGTCCCAAATATCGACGATAGAGAATATTCTCGCGGAGAGAGGAATTTGATCGCCTTTCAAGCCGCGCGGATAACCGCTACCATCCCAATGCTCGTGATGGCAATAGGGAATATCCAGCGCCGGCCGCAGATAAGAGATGGGGGAGAGCAGGTCAAATGCATGTTGCGGGTGTTTGCGCATTTCGGCCCATTCAGTATCTGAAAGCGGACCTGTTTTTCTCAATATCTGGTCAGGCACACCCATCTTGCCAATATCGTGTAAGAGCACACCTCGGTTGATATTTATCAATTCATCTTCATTGACGTTCATGTACTGCGCCAGCCGCATGGTCAACTGTGTGACTCGCCGCGTGTGCCCCTCAGTTTCCCGGTCGCGTAATTCTAGCGCACGCGCCCAGCCTTCCAGCGTCGTATCATAAGCCTGCCTGATATCCTGGTTTGATCTCTGAAGGTTATCGAACAATTGTGAATTATCGATGGCTATGGCGGCTTGCCCTGTGAGGGTATGCATGAATTGCATCCACTCGTGGTTTGGTGTGAGCAAAGAGCGGTTGAATATTTCGAACAATCCCTTTATTTGTCCCTTTACTATCAATGGGACACCAATATAGGATATGAATCCCTCCCGCAATAATAACGGATTACGTGCAGGCTCGGATGTTTCTTTTAGATTGGGGATATGGACGATTTTTCCATTCATAATGACCTGTCCCGCCAACCCCTCGTCGATCCTTGCCAGGGGGCGGGATGGTGAAAGTGTGTTGAATCCAGAACTGCACAGGTAGGAAAGACTTTGCAATTCCGAGTGATACAGGGAAATATCCACAGCGTCGATTTTGAGGTGTTTGATCGTGTGATCCATGAGAATATTGAGTGTCACGCGCAGGTCGGTGGAGGAGGCGATGGCGGAGTCTATGTCGCGCAGAGTCGTCAATTTTCGGACCTGATCCTGGCTTTGGTTATAAAGATCCGCACGGTGAATGGCGTTGCCTGCAATTTCGGCAAGAGTCGTCAATAGATTGATATGGTCTTCTACGCGGCGGCTAGAATCGATCTGCACCATAAGTACGCCAAATATCCCATCGGTCGAGAAAATGGGAATGCCAGCGCCGCCAAATCCCTCGATAATAGCATCCCGGTTTCTTTCATGAAGTAGCGGGTCGCTCTTCATTTCATGGGCAATGTAATACTGGCCGGTTGAAAGTACATGACCAACAATGCCTTCGTTTGATTTGAGCTGTGTGACGGCAAGCTTCGTGGCAACACCCTTTGCCGCACGCTGGACGATCATATTTATGGATGAGTCGTAGATCCAAACCGAGCCATTATTCGCGCCAATGATTTCGAGCGTTTCGTCAAGAAGAATCTTGCACATCTCTGATTGAGATTGGGTCGCGCGCATGGATGATGAGAGTCTGTTAATGGCTTCTAGTTCTTTCAGGCGTTGCTGTGCTTCATTGAACAACCTGGTATTTTCGATTGCTGTCGCCGCATGTGTGGCAAGCATTTCAAGGAGCGTTTGCTCCTCAATTCCATATGAATTTGGTGCATATGACTGTGCCGAGATCATGCCGGTCACCTTTCCGCCAATCCGCAATGGGACAGCCACCGCGGACTGAACGTGATTTTCCGATCCAAACCGCGGAAATAAACCGGTCTCGCTTTCAGTGTGCAATATTAAGCCGTTTCCCGAATCCACTACTTTACCTGTCAAGCCCATGCTGGCGGGTTGATTGGGAAGGAAGTACTGTGTCCCATTTTCCATGGTGTATACAAAGGCGTTTTCGTTGGTTGCTTCGTTTCTCAATGCGATCCTAAAAACGTCACAAATCATTAATTTACTGGCTGCTTCGTGGATGGAGCTGTAGATCTGATCGATACTTTGGGTAAACCGCACAACATCCTGACTGATACTGTGCAATACAGCACGCCGTTCGGAAGCTTCCACAGCGGATTGATAGAGTTTTGCATTACCAATTGCAATAGACGCCTGGTTTGCTAGTGCGGTCAGAAGGTTCTCGTCGCTTTGGGAGTAGGCGTCTAATTGTGTAGTTTCAACATTAATGGCTCCGATCACCTTTCCCCTTGCGATCAGAGGTACGCATAACTCAGATCGGATGTTTCTTATCACGGACAGGTATCGTTCATCCTTGCGGACATCACCGGATCGAATAGGTTCTCCATATTCTGCGACCCACCCGATAATGCCCCGCCCCAACGGTCGTTTTTCGGTATGGAGCAAATCCATGTCCTCTTCGTAAATCTCCAGGTTTTTCGCCTTTGGACTGATGGCAAGAGGGACGAGAAGATTTTGTTGTTCGTCGACGAGATAGATCGATGCGAACTCATAGCCCAGCAGATCGTCCATGATCGTTAATAGGCTCGAGGCAATGACATCAGGCTTCAGGCTTTGAGTGAGCGTCTTGGTGGAATGATATAACGCATTCAATTCCTTGTTCCGCTGTTGTTCTTCGTTGAAGAACCGCAATCTTTCAAGCGCGGTGCCGAGACTGCCCGCCACTGTTGTAAGGAACTGTTCGTCTTCATTATCATAGGCATCTGCTTTCCTGCTCTCGACATTGAAAGCTCCGATGATGCGTTTATTGACACGGATGGGAACGCATAGTTCGGAACGAATACCCGTGGTGAATTCGATAAAGGACGGGTCTCTGGTTACATCGCCCAATCTTATAGCCTTGCCGAATTTCACACATTTTCCAGTTATCCCTTGCGTAATCGGGATTCCCTGTTCCCAGTTAAAGACGGTTGCGCCGATGCTGGATGGGTGCGGGGTCAATATGTCCCCTTGTTCATTAAGCAGCAGCACCCCTGCCGCTTCGTTGTAGATCAAGGATATGAGGTTGACAACACGTTCGATGATTTCGTCCTCTGTCGCTCCCTCCGCACCTGCAAGGGTCACCGTATTAAGCACTGTTAATTCCTTCAATTGGCGTTCGAGAGCTTTTGCGGTTTCCTTTTCTTTTGTGATATCTACGAACACCCCCTGCCAATACAGGGAAGCCCCTGCTTCGTCGCGAAGAAGGTTGGTGTCCTCCTTGATCCAGATCACTTGTCCATTTCGGCAAAGAAAGCGATATTCCTCCTGGAAGCGCTCCTTGCGATCGTGCGAACTCTGCGCTCTTTCAAGTATCCAATCCCTGTCTTCAGGATGAATGTTATCCCGCCAGATACTAGGGTCCCCGACCCACTCTTCGGGTGAATATCCGGTCAATTCCTGAATGCGAGGGCTGATATAGAGCGGTGTCTCCAACTCGTCGACGTCGCTAAGGAATACAACGGCAGGTGTGTGTTCGATAAGGGAGCGATAACGTAATTCAGCGTCGTGTTTTGCAGACTGTTCGCGTGCAAATCTATTCTGTGCCACAGCGTTTGTGATAACGACAGGCAGACGGTGAAGATAATCACTTTGCTTTACAAGGTAATCTGCCGCACCAGCCTTTAAAGCGGCAACCGCCACACGCTCGTCTCCCTGCCCGGTGACAAGAACAACTGCCGGTGGGACAGGCAGTTCCCTGATCTGCTTTAAAAGATCCAAACCTGAACCGTCTGGCAGGCGCAGGTCGGTCAGGACAATATCAATGTCTGGTTCATCAAAGAGAAGTTTAAGTGCGCCATCAAGCGAGTCGCGATGAAACAGAACGAACTCTTTCTTGAAATTTTTCTCAAGGGCTCGTTGAGTCAACTCGACATGCGGTAATTCATCTTCAACGTAAAGAATCTTCATTTCAAAATCCAAAAAACAACTTAAGCCCCGCGCCCGTTCGTAAAGGCAGGGGAATTATATAACAGAGTTATCCGAGATGTATCGAGAAGTCACCCGATACGCTTTTGTAAGGATTCCTAATGCCGTTCTTAGGACGCCATTTAAGATTATATACCTGAGCCCAGCGGCATTTGACACGTACTTTGTATTAGACGTATTGATGAGATTTGATCCATTCCACAAAGAAGTAGATGAGCACAAAACAAAAGATGCCTTGCGGCATCAGTCACATGTAATTATTTTAGGCGCGCCCATTTGCCTGGGGATAAACTCCTAAAAAAAAGACGCCATAAGGCGCCTGTAAAAACTTGTAAACTTGTCAGAGGCGTCGACCGGATTTGAACCGGTGATCAGGATTTTGCAGACCCTTGCCTTACCACTTGGCCACGACGCCATTATAAAAGAACTAAGCGGGCGATGAGATTCGAACTCACGACCTTCTCCTTGGCAAGGAGACGTTCTACCACTGAACTACGCCCGCGATTTCGACCAATCTTTAGTCGAGTGCCGAGACACAGAATCGAACTGTGGACACCGCGATTTTCAGTCGCGTGCTCTACCAACTGAGCTATCTCGGCAGATACTCTTTTGTTAAGCGTCCGTGATTTTACTTGGGGACAGAGGGATTGTCAAGCAAGGGATGGTGAACAACGCCTCTCACTTGACCTGAACCTGCTTCGCCACTACAATCTTTGCCTATGTTTGAAAACCTAACCAACAGACTCAACCGGGTCTTTGACCAACTCCGCAAACGTGGAAAACTCTCCGAGGAGGATGTGGATGCCGCCATGCGCGAAGTGCGTCTCGCCCTCCTCGAAGCAGACGTGCATTTCAGCGTTGTCAAAACGTTCATTGCGCGTGTACGTGAGCGCGCTGTCGGTGCAGAGGTCTCAAAAGCGTTGGCGCCAGGGCAGCAGGTGATCAAGATCGTCAACGAAGAATTGATCGCTACATTAGGCGAACCCGCGCCGTTGAACCTCAAAGGACCAAAGCCACATGTTGTCATGATGGTAGGGTTGCAAGGTTCAGGTAAAACAACAGGCGCGGGGAAGTTGGCAAAAATGCTACGCTCAAAAGGGGAGAGGGTCATGCTCGTTGCAGGTGATCCGTATCGTCCTGCAGCAGTGACGCAACTGCAGCAGCTCGGCGAACGGATCGATGTCGCCGTTGAAGCAGATTTGAACCTCAAGCCGCCCGAACTTGTGAAGCGCTCTTTTGAGAAAGCAGAAAAGGGAGGCTTCAGCGTCATGATCGTGGATACAGCCGGTCGGTCGCAGTTGGACGCGGAGTTGATGGATGAGTTAAAGTCCATCGTGGCGAAAGTCCCGCCTGTGGAAATTCTGCTGGTCGTAGATTCCATGATCGGTCAGGAAGCATTAAATATCGCACAGGGATTCCGTGACAATGTTTCGATCACGGGATTGATGATGACAAAAATGGATGGCGACTCGCGCGGCGGTGCGGCAATCTCGATCCGCTCAGTGACGGGGGTGCCTATAAAGTTTATCGGTACGGGTGAAAAACTCGATGCGCTCGAAACGTATGATCCCGCGCGGTTGTCATCGCGGATTTTGGGGATGGGCGACATGATCGGCTTGATCGAAAAAGCGGAAGCAATGTTCGATGAAGAAACTGCACAAAAGACCGCTGACAGTATGATGTCCGGGCGCTTTACGCTCGAAGACTGGCTCGACCAAATGAAGCAAATGAAAAAAATGG
>DNDO01000090.1:6415-6642 GCA_003484265.1 Anaerolineae bacterium | reverse complement strand
CTTTTACTGCACATATTGTGCAAAGACCGATTCAAATTCATCCTCGCTTGTAAAGCCCACCCATTTCTTCAAGACATTCCCGTTCCCATCCATTAGATAAACCTCAGGCTGATAGTAAAAACCCAGAGTTCTTCGGAAAGGTTCCGTGCCGATGTCATCGGCATCCAGATATACAAAATTGATCTTGCCAAAGTATTTTGCTTCGAGCCCATGAACCATGGGCGCCA
>DNDO01000090.1:5966-6206 GCA_003484265.1 Anaerolineae bacterium | reverse complement strand
AGCCCATGAACCATGGGCGCCATTGCGCGGCAGGTACTTCAGGTGAAGCGGAAGAATTCAACGAACTGTAGGCCGCCTGAAGCAAGATTGACCGTGCGCGGATCAGTTGCATGAAGAGCGTCTCCGCGCGAGGTGGCAACGGGAAGAGGCGCTATGATCTCTGTCGGCGCGGCGACCATGTCTGTGGCGGGAGCGGCGGCCGGGTCAGCAGGCTGGAACGCGGTTGCACTCGGTTCGGCG
>DNDO01000090.1:0-5787 GCA_003484265.1 Anaerolineae bacterium | reverse complement strand
AGGTTCGGCGGCGACGGGAGGTGCAACAGGCTGTTGCACCGACGACTCTTCCCCAGGGGCAGCCGCGGGGGCGCATGAAGCCAAAAGAAGCAGAAGCAGGCTAAATGTCGGTATGAAGCGGTTTTTCGCTAGTGTGCTGTTCATCATCACATCCTTTTTAGATTTTATTACGAGACAACTTTTAACACATAAACATTACCAAAATATTAATAAGCTATCATCAACACTCTTCTTTGACGCCCATTCAGGGATGGACTATACTTAATTCACCTTACAAATATATTTGTCTGGCTACATATCACAGGAGGCAGAATGGCAGATTTCAAACTTACCTATGCAACGATGTTCAATCCCCCCGAGGCGCTTCATGATGGATTCGACATGGCTGTTGCAAAACTCAAGGCAAATCTCGGCAGGGAATACGGGATGATCATCGAAGGCAAGGACGTTTTCGCCGATGAAAAATTCGATGACCACTCGCCCGTCAACACGGACTGGGTGTTGGCGCGGATGCAAAAGGGCAATGCCACACATGCAAATATGGCAATTGCCGCGGCGCGCAAGGCGTTCCCATCCTGGAGCCGCACACCCTGGCAGAAACGCGTTCAACTGGTTCGTAAAGCATGCGCATTGATTGAAAAACGCATCTTCGAGCTCGGCGCGGCGATGGCGCTGGAGGTCGGCAAGAACCGCATGGAGTCGCTCGGCGACGTGCAGGAAACCGCTGACCTGATGTATTACTCCGCGCAAATGATGGAGGAAAACAACGGCTTCATCAAATCGATGGGCAAAGACCCGCTGGTTGGATACGACTCGACGAATACATCTGTACTTCGCCCCTACGGCGTATGGTTGATCATCTCTCCGTTCAACTTTCCCTTCGCATTGACGGGAGGTCCCACCGGCGCTGCTCTCGTGGCTGGAAATACGGTCGTGATAAAACCAGCGCTGGATACGGCATGGATCGTTCGTCTCTTCGCTGATTGTTTACGCGACGCCGGCATTCCTGACGGTGTGTTTAACTTTGTAACCGGCGATGGTTCAGTCGTTGGACAAGCCCTGGTAGACAACCCCGAAGTGGACGGAGTGACGTTCACAGGTTCGTTCGATGTAGGCATGAAGATCAATCAAAGTTTTGCTAGACGCAACTATATTCGCCCCGTCATCCTTGAATTGGGCGGAAAGAACCCAGCCATCGTTTCACGTAACGCAAACCTTGAAGACGCGGCAACTGGCATTGTCAGATCGGCGTTTGGCTTGCAAGGACAGAAGTGCTCCGCCGCATCACGCGTGATCGTGGAGGATGCTGTATACGATGACCTGATCGCCAAACTGAAGGTCAAAACAGACGCGCTCGTCATTGGCGACCCGACCGACCGCACCACCTATCTTGGTCCTGTTATCAATCAACGGTCCTATGGTGAGTTCAAGGAATTCAACGAAGAGATCAGCGGCGCGGGCGGAAGATTCCTGACGGGCGGCAACGTAAAGACCGGCGGCATGTTCGACAAAGGCTATTACTGCGAACCGACGCTGGTCACCGACCTGCCCTTCAGTCACCGTTTATGGCAGCATGAAATGTTCCTACCCATCACTACGATAGGCAAGGTCAGCAATCTCGATGAAGCCATGAATATCGCCAACAGCGTGAGTTACGGTCTGACTGCAGGCTTCTACGGTTCACAAAAAGAAACTGCCTGGTTCTTCGATAACATCCAGGCAGGCGTTACATATGCAAACCGCCCGCAAGGCGCGACCACCGGCGCATGGCCCGGCTTCCAACCTTTCGGCGGCTGGAAAGGCTCCGGCTCAAGCGGCAAGAATGGCGGCGGGTATTACTACGTCCAGCTTTATATGCACGAGCAGATCCAGACATTGATCAAGCCTGCGCCAGCGAATAAGACAAAGAAGGCCGCTCCCAAAAAAGCAGTCAAGAAAGTATCGAAGAAAACAGGAAAGGCATCTTCCTCAAACAAGAAGACAGCCATGCGCAAATAGTTTACAGCCCTTCCTGAAAAGGGAGGGCTTTTTATTTCGTCATAGCGAGAATGCGCCTCCACTCTAATGCAGTAAATTGCTTCACCTTAACGGGCTCGCAATGACATGGTGATAATAATGCCCTGGAACCCAGACCTATATCAAAAATTTCAAGCTCAACGCTCCGCACCGTTCTACGACCTGCTGGCGCTCGTGGATGTCCGCCCGAATCTCAAAGTCGTTGACCTGGGATGCGGAACCGGCAACCTGACCCGCGAACTGGCAGACGCTCTTCCCAACAGCCATGTGACTGGACTTGACTCGTCCCCACAAATGTTGGAAAAAGCCGCTTCTTATAGAGCCTCGAACCTGGTCTTCCAACAAGGAGACCAATCCACCCTGAAAGGTGATTGGGATCTGATCTTCAGCAACGCCGCATTGCATTGGAGCGAAAACCACACCGAACTGATCCCGTACCTTTTCGATAAACTGAACCCCGGCGGACAGTTAACCGTACAGATACCATCCAACCACAATCACATCTCCCACCAGGTCTACCGCGAGACTGCCGAAGAAGACATGTTCAAATCCGTCCTGCAGGGATATCAACGTTACGCGCCTGTCCTTCCCATCGACGATTATGCGCGAGTACTTTTTAATTGCGGCGCGGAAGATATAGTGGTCTTTGAAAAGATATATCCGCATATCCTCGAAAACGCCGACGCCGTCGTCGAATGGATATCCGGTACGGCGCTCGTCCCCTACTTTGAGCGGATCAGCGATCACAAGGATGCATTCCTAGAATCCATTCGCGTAAAGATGCGTACTGCCATGCCAGACAGCCCCGTATTCTATCCATTTCGCCGCATATTGTTCTCGGCGAGAAAACCACAATAACCATCATACCTAACGACATCAATATATATGGGCGAGCCTCAAGATTACAACCGCAAGGAATTCGTATACCGGGTAGGGACATTCTTCCTTCTGGTCGGTCTTGGATTGCTTGTATTTTTCATGCTTTCAGAATCCGCTGAACAGCCCCAATTCAACTATTTTTGCGGGAGCATGGTGCTTTTGATCGTGGGATTTATGTTCCGCGCCCAGTATAAAAAATCGATGGCGTCAAGCGGACGTTTCAGCATATTGAAAAGGATATTTAGAAGGGGCGGCAGAGACGAAGATGAATAAATTAATTGCATTATCAGAGGCTGTTTCAAAATTTGTAGATGATGGTGACATCGTCTATGCAGCGGGATTCACGCACCTCATTCCCTTCGCGGCCGGGCACGAGATGATCCGTCAGGGAAAGAAGAATCTCACGCTCGCCCGCGCGACACCGGACCTGATATACGACCAGATGGTCGCGGCGGGATGCGCGAAGAAAGTCATATTTTCATATATGGGAAATCCCGGCGTGGGATCCTTGCGGATCGTGCGCTCATTCATAGAGCAAGGCAAACTGGAATGGGATGAATATTCCCATTTCGGTATGATCACGCGATTACAGGCGGGGGCATCGGGTCTACCCTTCCTCCCCATGAACCAGACCGGCGCAACCAGCCTTGAAGATGTAAACCCAAATATCAAACGCATCCCCGATCCGTTTGGCGGCAAGGATGTGATCGTTGTGCCGGCGTTGAACCCCGACGTGGCGATTGTCCACGTGCAGCGGGCTGACTCAAACGGTAACGCTCATCTGTGGGGAATCATCGGCGAGCAAAAGGAAGCCGCATTCGCCGCGAAAAAGGTCATAATTACCGCAGAGGAAATCGTGGACGAATCCGTAATCAGGTCCGACCCGAACCGGACGATGATTCCCGGCATCGTCGCCAACGCGGTGTGTCACGTCCCGTTTGCGTGCCATCCAAGTTACGCGCAAGGATACTATGACCGCGATAATGAATTCTATCTCTCGTGGGATAGGGTCAGCGAATCGGTTGAGGGCGTGAAAACGTGGCTGGACGAATGGGTATTGGGCGTGAAAGATCATAATGAATATCTGAAGAAACTTGGTGAAGATACGCTTGAACGCCTGAAGGTCGAAGCAAGTTATAGCGAGAAGATCAATTACGGAAAGTATTAGCCGCACAAATGAATGGTTTTGACCTTGGCGGTGATGGCATGCCGCTTCACTTTCTTCACGCGAACGGTTATCCACCCGATTGTTACAAGCCGTTTTTTGAGCTTTTGAAAAGAGAATATCATGTCTTTGGAATGACCCTCCGCCCATTATGGAAGGGAGCGAAGCCTGCGGATTTAAAAAGTTGGCATCCCTTAACTGACGACTTGCTCCGCTTCCTGACTTCGGCTCCGCTCAGTGCGGAACCCGTCATAGGAGTTGGTCATTCCATCGGAGCAATTGTCACGCTGCGCGCGGCATTGCGCGAACCGGGTAAATTCTGTGCGTTGGTGTTGATCGAGCCTGTGTTGTTCGTTCCGTGGTTTATGAGGATGTGGATGATCACAAAGGCGATTGGCTTGGGAGAAAGAGCCCACCCATTGATCGCAGGAGCCAAAAAACGAAGAAGGGTTTTCGACGATCTCGAAACTGTTTTTCGTGGATACCGGAATCGCGATGTGTTTCGATATACGAGCGATGAAAGTCTACGGGTATATATCGAAGGAATAACCAAGCCTTCTTTGGCTGGCGGTTATGAATTAGTCTACTCTCCCGAATGGGAAGCTCAGATCTATCGCACTGGCTTGCAGGATTTTGATATCTGGCGTGCCCTGTCAAAACTCGAAGTGCCTACTCTTTTCATACGCGGCACGGAATCGGATACATTTCTTGAAAATTCGGCAAGGCTGGTTAAACGGAAACAGCCTAAAGCGCAGGTGGAAGCGATGGAAAAGTCCACACATATCCTCCCATTGGAGCGTCCACATGAAGTGTTTTCTGTTATGCGGTCATTTATAAATCAGACCGTAAATGTCTTTTAGACGGGTTTGTTAGAGGAGACTATGAGCGAAAAAAAATATTCATCAGCTGAATTAATGATCATCAACGCTGCGCGTTTATTACGTGACGGTGACGTGGTCTTTGTCGGCGTGGGACAGCCCAACCTTGCCTGCAACCTCGCCAAACGGACACACGCGCCAAACCTTGTGATGATCTATGAAGCAGGCGTGATCGGCGCAGAACCTGCGCGCCTGCCGTTATCCATCGGAGACCCGACACTTGTGAGCGGATCGTTATCCGTGGTGAGCATGTACGACATTTTTTCAAATTATCTTCAACGCGGCAATGTGGATGTGGGTTTCATGGGCGGCGCACAAATTGACAAATACGGCAACATCAATGCAACAGTCATTGGCGGATACGACCATCCCAAAGTCCGTTTGCCCGGCTCCGGCGGGTCACAGGAGATCGCGGCATGGGCGAATCGTTGTTACATTATGACCCCGCACCAAAAGCGGCGCTTCCCCGAAAAGGTTGAATTCATGACATCCGCTGGATTCATTAGCGGGAAAGGCGACCGGGAAAAAGCTGGTCTGCGCGGCGGCGGGATGCTGGCAGTCGTAACCGATATTGGGATGATGGAGCCTGATGAATCCCGCGAAATGATCCTGACCGCACTGCACCCCGGCAAGACTGTTGAAGAAGCAAAGTCGAACACAGGCTGGGAGTTGAAAGTTGCAACCGAATTGAAAACGACAAAACCAGTCACCGAAAATGAATTACGCATCTTGCGCGAAGAACTCGACCCGACAGGGATCTATCTAAAAAGCGGCGGGTAATTGAAAAAGAATATCACAAGGGCTCTCTTCCTGATTTGGGCAGGTATCCTTCTCACAGCGTTCTATGTG
>DNDO01000161.1:18751-19515 GCA_003484265.1 Anaerolineae bacterium | reverse complement strand
TTCCCCTTATGCTTGTAGCCTATTCAACCAAGAGATCGCGCCAAAGATCGCCGAACGGGCGCTAGCTTTGGGGTTGATCGTTTCGGATGAAGACGCATTCCCATTTGGGCGAAGCGAGTCCGAGATCCGCTTGGGACGCGCGGGCAAATATGCCCTGGGATATTACGACAAACGTCCCTGTTATGCGCCGTGGACGCATAGTCTCATTGACTTCAACGGAAATGTTTATGTGTGCTGCATGACGCGCGAACGGATCCCGCCGTTGGGCAATATCAGGAACCAAACCTTCAGGGAAATCTGGGAGGGCGCGCCGTATCGAGGGGTCCGCTTAAAAATGCATCCGCCTGCGCTGGCGGCTTGCAGGCGGTGCGATGATTTTATCGATCAGAATAAAAATATTTGGGAGACCATCGGACCGTATTAATCTCAACTCAAATCAGAAAACATATCGCCCCGATCATTATCGTCCCACATGCTGGCGTGATTGAATGTATCGAGTTCGGCGGCTGTGAACGTCGCCGCTGAGATGGGGAGAGCCACAGGCATATCCAGTCCCTGTTGGCAAGCCAGGCACACGCGTCCACCCTTTGTTTGATTCGTATGCTCATCGCAATAGCCTCGCCCGCATTTCGTGCATGTCCCCAGTGACGGATTTTCGCAGCGATGCGGAACCAGATAACCGATTATCATTTCACATTGATCAGCCATGAAAATTGCTCTCCTCACCGAAAAGTATACACCCGACATTGGCGGGCTGGCAATCT
>DNDO01000161.1:16845-18587 GCA_003484265.1 Anaerolineae bacterium | reverse complement strand
ATTGGCGGGCTGGCAATCTCAAGCGAACGACTCGCGCACCTGCTCTCTTCTGCCGGACACGACGTCCGCGTCTTTGCCCCGACGTTGAGCCTGCCCCCCTCCAAAAAAAAGACTCTCCCCTCAAACGGAGTCAGTGTCACGCGCTTCGGCGCAAACAAACGCGTGGACGATACGCTCGTAGATTGGTTCGAAATCATCTCGGAAGAACATAAACGTGACCCGTTTAATGTGCTTCAAGCCTACTTTCTCACACAGGCTGGATTCGTCGCAACCTACGCAGGAAAATATTTGACCATCCCGAGTGTGGTGAGCATCAGAGGAAACGATATCGAGCGCGCGCCGTTCGACCCGTCCAAGTTCTCCCATGTTATGTATGCTTTGCAGAATGCAAGCGCCGTGACAACAAATACAACCGAACTAGCAATGAAAGCAAAAGCGTTTATTGACAGGGAAATCGTGTTAATTCCAAATGGAATCGACAATGATTGTTTCAAGCCAATGAAGAAAAACACAATGTTGGCAGAATCACTAAATATTTTTCCCGCCGTTGAGAACAGCAGGAAAGGTTATCCGGTCATTGGATTTGTTGGAGAGCTTCGAAAGAAAAAAGGGATGGCATCCCTCCTGTCTGCCTACGCGCAGACAGGTAAGAGACAACCAAGCGCCCTTCTTATTGTTGGAGAGGTGAGACAAGGCGAAGACAGGAGTCTTCTCGATGAATTTCAAATGACAAATACCGATTCCCGAATCATCGTTACAGGGCATATCGCTCATAACGACCTGCCCGCTTATTACTCGCTGATCGATATATTTGTTCATCCCTCATTAAGAGATGGGATGCCCAATGCAGTCCTTGAAGCAATGGCTTGCGAGAAGGCTGTCATCGCAACACCTGTCGGCGGGATAAAGGATATTTTGCAAGATGGAAAGAATGGGATTATAGTAAACGTCAACGACTCAGCCATGCTTGCTGAAAAAATCATTGAGTTATTAGACGATCCTAAGAAACGCGAGACTCTTGGCAAAAATGCGAGAGAATTGATCACAGGAAAATTCACGCCGGAAAAAGAATTGGAAGAGAATTTAGTTGTATACAAAAAACTTGGATTAAATATATAACTCGCGTTAAACAATTTAGTGCAGGAGCGACCCGCCCGATCATCCTGACGGGTTGCCCTTGCAAAAGACAAGAAAGGAAGGTTGACATGGCTTATTATCTGGTGACAGCCAAACCGATCCGATCAAAATTAGACAATCTGCGAAAATGGCTCGACTCGGGTGAGATTAGATCCATGCGCCCATTTGGGAACGCGCTCCAAATGGGACTCGATAATGCCCGCTGGAAATCTGATGATGTTGCAATATGGGAGGAAGAGGATTACTGCGTCCCGCCTCTGGCACAGGAACGCGCCGCCGTTTTGGACGAGTATTTCACTGATTTGAATGTCCAGCAGGTTAACAAAGGCGAAGGGTGGAAAAAAATAGAACCGCTGAATATAATCTGGGAGAGCAATGACTGACTTATTCGACACCACCGACACCGTAAAAACGGAACTCAACAAACAAAAATATATCGCATCAAGTGAAATCTCAACCATTGTTTATTTGGCACAGAAGTTGGGAAAACCGCTTCTTACTGAGGGGCCTGCGGGTGTGGGAAAAACCGAATTGGCGAAAGCAATTGCCGGGGCGACAGGACGCGATCTCATCCGATTGCAATGCTATGAAGGATTGGATGAATC
>DNDO01000161.1:5926-16506 GCA_003484265.1 Anaerolineae bacterium | reverse complement strand
GAGGATGTCTTCTTCTCAGATCGATTCCTGTTGCAACGTCCATTGTTGAAGGCGATCTTGAGCGAACAACCATCCGTTTTGTTGATCGATGAAATAGACCGCGCAGATGCCGAGTTTGAAGCTTTCCTGCTCGAAGTATTGAGCGACTTTCAGGTTTCAGTGCCTGAATTGGGAACTCTGACAGCAAAGCACAAACCCTTTGTTGTATTGACATCCAATAATACGCGAGAACTCTCCGAAGCCTTGAAGAGACGATGCTTATATTTGTTCATTGATTACCCATCCCTGCAGGAAGAACTTGCAGTCGTGCGGTTGAAAGTCCCTGACTTAAATCCCAAACTGGCGCAACAAGCTGTGGAATTCGTGCAGAGACTCCGCAAGGGAGATTTGCGCAAATCGCCGTCCATCAGCGAAACATTGGATTGGGCGAATGCGCTCGTCACGTTGAATGCGTCCAATTTGGATAAGGATGTGTTAAAAGATACAGTGTCAATCCTGTTGAAACACGAGTCCGATTTGGAGAAAGCGAAGCGGCAATACATCAATCCCCCACCTCCGCCTACGAGACCCAAACCTGATGAATATGGAAGGTTTTCAGGAAACTGATATCCTATGAACCAGAATACCTACAAACGTCCGACATCCATAACAGAAATGCAAGAACGCATGAAAAACTTCTCGACAACCGAGGGCTGGCAGCGCGGACTTGACTACAAGCCCGCTCCAACGGATGTATTTATCGTCACCCCTCCAAAATGCGGGACAACATGGATGCAGCAGATCGTCCACGGATTACGCACCCGCGGCTCAATGGATTTTGATGAGATCAGCCGAGTTGTACCGTGGATCAACATGGCACATGACACTGGAATTGATATTCATGCGCCGCAAGCTGCCGATCCGCGAGCGTTCAAGACACATAGCACACTGGATGAAGTACCAAAGGGCGGCAAGTATATTGTCATCCTGCGCGATCCGAAAGACGCGCTGCTTTCCCATTACCACTTCTTTGAAGACTTCTTCTTTGAAAAAGGCTCCATTGATATTGAGACCTTCGCGAGGGAACATTACATCCCCGGGCGGGATGTTCACAAACACGTAACAGCTTTGTGGGACAAGCGTAGCGACGAAAGAGTATTACCTCTGCTTTTTGAACATATGAAGGCAGACCTGTCGGGAACCATCGATAAAGTCGCCGACTTTATCGGCATCGACCTGGACGAAGAGTTGAAGCAAATCGTCCTAAAGCAATCCGACATCAAGTTCATGCAGGCGCACAAGGACCAGTTCGAAGACCATCTCATCCGTAAGGCACGCAGTGAGGCGATGCGCCTTCCGCTCGATGGACAGTTGAATAAAGTGAGAAATGGCCAGGTTGGAGAATCAAATGACGTGGTGCCTGAACATATTAAAAAGGAATTGGATGATGTCTGGCAGACTGATGTTGCGCCAGTTACGGGTCTGAAGTCGTATGAGGTGTTGAAAAACGAATTGATGAATTGACATAATCGTCATTACGACAGAGGCGAAGCTCAACAAAGTACTCCACCGTGCAGTGGAAAGATAGCTTCGGAGCAGAAGAGCATCGCCCTCGCAATGACGGGAGGAATGTATTATGGAATCTCGCATCTTACAATTAGTTGCGGCTTTACGCTCAAGCGGAGTCCGCGTGTCACTCGCGGAATCTGCAGAGGCGTTTTCGGCTGTTGATTTTATGGGGATACAAGACCGTAATCAATTCCGTCTGTCCTTGCGCGCAACGCTAATTAAAGACTTAAAGGATATTCCAATATTCGACAAACTATTCCCCTTATTCTTCGGGACGGGACAACCGCCGCCAATGATGGGAGGGAATCCGTCGGATGAAATGACGGACGAGGAAGCACAGATGTGGGCAGATGCGATGAAACAGTTCGCAGAGAAACTACGTCAGCGGATGCAAAGGCTGATGAATGGCGAGCCGCTATCTCGGTCGGAGTTGGAAGCGCTGGGGCAATTGGTCGGATTGAATCAGGCAGAGACTCTCGATCATCAAAACTGGATGGTCCAGCGCATGATGCGCGCGATGGCATTTCCCGAAGTCCAAAAGGCAATTAAAGAAATAATGGAGCAACTGGCTCAGATGGGCATGAGCCGCGATCGCATCCAAGAGATGCGCGAGATGATCCAGCAGAACATGCAGGGCATGCGTGAACAGATGGGGCAGTTCGCGGGCGAGCGCATTGCCGAGAACATGAGCGAGCGGCCGCGCTCCGACAACACGGATAGTTTGATGACCCGCCCGTTCGAGTCTTTGTCTGATGCGGATAAAAAAATTTTACAGCGCGAAGTGCAGAAACTTGCCGCGGCGCTGCGCACGCGCATTGCTTTGCGTCAGAAGCGCGCCAGGAACGGACAGATGGACCCGAAGGCGACCATCCGTGCCAACTTGAAATATCACGGCGTGCCGATGGAGATCAAACACAAGAACCGTGTGCGCAAGCCAAAGATCGTTGTGATTTGCGACATCAGCACCTCGATGCGTTATTGTTCCGAGCTGATGTTGACTTTTCTATTCGCGTTGCAGGGGCAAGTCCGTAAGACGCACGCCTTTGCGTTCATCGATCATCTCGAATATATTTCGGATGATTTAAGCGGCTCGAACGCCGACGAAGCGATTGCTTCCGTTCTTTGGCGTATGCCCAGCGGACACTACAATACAGACCTCGGCTGGGCATTGAACGATTTTCAAAACGAGTATATGGATACAATAAACAGCGGGACGTCTCTCATCATCGTTGGCGATGGACGCAACAACTACTACAATCCGCGCATTGACATTTTCTCGGAAATGTCCCGCCGCGCCTCGCGGACCATCTGGTTGAATCCTGAACCCTCGATCCTTTGGCACGGTGACAGCGACATGCCCAAGTACGCGCCGTTATGTAATAATGTTTTGAAGGTGGGCAATTTGTTGGAACTATCAGAAGCAGTGGATACGTTGTTAACAGGATAAAATCAAAACCCAAAATGGAGCAGATGACATTATGGCAAAGATTATGGTTGTAGACGACGACGAAGATTTTACAAATCTATATAAAACAACGCTCAAATTGGCAGGTTTCGATGCGACCGCCGTCAACCAGAGTTCTGCGGCGCTCGAAATGGCTTATCTTGTAAAACCTGACATCTTCCTCATTGACCTGATGATGCCCGACATTGATGGATTCCAATTATGCAGGATGATAAGAGTTGATCCCGTTTTCAAAAGTACCCCCATCATCATTATCACAGCGCTCACCGACGAAGAAAGTCAGTCGATCGCCATGGGCGCAGGAGCAAACGATTATCTGAGCAAGCCTTTTCCAATGGACGAACTCAAATTGAGGATTAACTCCTTGCTTGAGAGATCGAGATAAAGGAAGACAGGCGGCATTCACCATCGCGAAGCGCTTGACAATCATCTTCCCAGGTAATCATGTTCATCATCATATGGAAATATCGCGTCAAATCAAAAAAACAATCGGAGTTTGAATTCATCTACGCCAATAACGGCTCATGGGCGGATCTGTTCAAAAGGAGTGCAGGCTACCTAGCCACTGAACTCCTGCGCGACCACGCAAACCCCCAACACTATATCACCATTGACCGCTGGGAGTCAAAAGAAGAATACGAGACGTTCATTACACAATACGAAAACGAATACAAAGCGCTGGATGCACAAAGTGAAGGACTCACGGAAAACGAATCCCTGCTAGGAAAGTGGGAAACTCTCTAGAAATTAACCCGACAAGCCGACTACTGTCATTATTTGATAATTTTCCAACCACAGATTTTAAAATATAATATCAAGAACCCGAACATAAATTAAAAGACAATTAATCCCAAGAAGAGTTTGGAATCCACTATGGCAAAAATCCTGGTCGTAGACGACGAAGAGGAATACACAAATCTATATAAGGATTACCTCACTTTGGTGGGGTTTGAGGCGATAGGAGAGACGCAAAGTTCACGGGTAATGGAAGTTGCGCACGCTATCAGACCCGACATCATACTCCTTGACCTGATGATGCCCGAACCCGACGGTTTTAAACTGACCAGGATGTTCAGAGCTGACCCGAGGTTTGTCAACACACCCATTATCATAGTCACCGCGCTCAATGATATGGACAGCAAAATGGTTGCCCTCGGTTCCGGGGCAAACGATTACATAACCAAGCCCTTCCATATTGAGGATCTTAAATCCAGGATAAATACCCTGCTGGAAAAAGCCAAATAAAACCTTGAACTGCCGGCCCATGACATCAAAACTGTAAGGAAATCCAAAACTCGATACGCTTGTCACAACCATTCCCTACTTGATAAGATAATGGTATCTTTTACGTGAGGAATGGTTTTATTTATGTCAAAAATTCTGATCGTCGATGACGACGTCACAATTACAGAGTTAATGAAAGCACTTGTCAAGATGGAGGGGCACGAGCCCACTACTGTCACCAACAGCCTTCAGGCTGTTGACGTGGCGAACACTGTCAACCCAGATCTTATTACCCTGGACTTGATGATGCCCGGACTTTCCGGTTATGAACTTTGCACGCTACTGCGGGAGGACCCAAAATTTGCGAATACCCCGATCATAATCGTGAGCGCAAAAGGTGACCCTGCGAGCATGGAAAAAGCGATCAGCGCCGGCGCCAGTGATTACATCACCAAGCCATTCGGTGTGGATAATTTCATATCAAAAATAAACTCTCTTATTACCGCTTGAGATTTTCTTCAAACAAATATGGTTCCATGGATCGAAACATGAATTTTCAGCGTATAATGGTCGAACCGCCACACAAACATATATGTATAATCAGATTATTAAAATCCATTTAGATTAGGGAATAATTTATGACAAAGATCATGGTCGTGGACGACGACAAGGACGCTACCACCCTATTCGAGGAAGTCCTCAAAGCAGAGGGATACGAAGCCATCCTCCTCAACGAAAGCTCGAAAGCAGTACAAATTGCAAAGAAGGAATTGCCCGCCCTGTTCATTTTAGACTTGATGATGCCCGAACCGGACGGATTTAAGTTATGCCGAATGCTCCGCAGGGAACCCGAGTTCAAGTCGACGCCGATCATTATCGTCACCGCGCTCAACGACACAGACAGCCGTATCGTTGCCATCGGCGCGGGCGCGAATGACTACCTAACCAAACCCTTTCGCCTCGATGAACTCTACTCCAGCATCAAAGACCATCTGGAAATAATCTATTAATCCAATCCGCCCTCAAGTTTGCAGACCGTAATCATTCAGGCACTGCCAATGCCTTTCCCTCCCATCAAGTACTTAATAGCTTCTCATACACTTTAATAAGTTTCTTCTGCGACTCGTGCCAGGTGAATTTCGTCAACGCTCTTTCAGAAGCAGAGTCCGCCAATCGTTTTGACATTCCAAGATCGTTCAACAAAGTCAACACCTGCTGTGCTAAATCGTCGGGATCATTCGGGGAAAACAAAAGAGCATCCACACCCTCACGAACCAACTCACGCACGATCGGCATATTCGAAGCGATCAATGGACGTCCTGCCGCCATGTATTCCAGCACCTTGATCGGGCATGCGCCTTGAGTCACATTGCGGTCATTCAAACCAAGAGGCGCGACACAAATATCCGCATCCGCTATCAACGCCGGGATTCCGTGATGCGGCACTGCCGGCTGGACTATCACGCTTCCCTCCAGTCCCAACTTGCGGATGTGTTTCGATAAGACTTTTCTCTGCCTTGACCTGCCCCTCCCTACGATCTCGAGTCGGATATCACGGTGCTCAAGAATTTTCGGCAGTGCATTGATGACGACTTCGAGACCCTGCCAGTCTGCAAGTGTTCCGATATACAGCAAGGTTGGTATTCGACCCTCGCGGCTTGGCAATGGAGACGGAGAAAAGTCTGAAGGGCTGACACCGTTTGGGATGACAGTCACCAACTTTCGGCTGAGTCCGAGCGAGGCAATATATTCTCGGGTCACATTCGATGGGCAGACGACTGCATCGCTTAGATGGAGGGTCGCCATCTCCTGTTCCTTTATTTTGGCTAGTAATCCAGAATCTACGCCCGGATAATGATATTTGAGTTCGATCGAAGGAAGTCCATTAACCTCAAAAATTGTTTTATAACCGAAGTGCTTCTTGTTTTGTGCGATGAAAAGCCCGTCCCAAATACTTCTATAATGGATCACTTCATAATCATGATGCAGGGCAATGTGATTAATTACCGCTTTACCAAAATGAGTTGCGCGCGCCAAAAAATTCTGCGTGAGGTCTTGCGGAATGCGAGCGACCCTTGCGCCTTCGACCATATCCACATTTGGAAGCAGGCCGTCATTCGGCGTAAGCAGTTGCACGTCAAATTGACCATTGACGAGACCGCGAATGTTATGCAGAATATGAGTGGACGCACCCTTGGGGCTTGGTACAATATCGAAGGCAGTATAAAGAACGCGGGTCATCATTGGAATTATAAATGACATTGATCAGTGACGACCAAACGATGCATTTTCATTACGGAGAATTCGTGTTACACAATATGCCTGAATCAATCCAACCTTGAACTCGCTAATGATATTTTACAAAGCCTGCTCGATGTCCGTCTGAAAAATATTTCAACTCCTTTGAAGATTTCCGGGTTACACGGAGCTTCGATGCAAAAAGGATTATTGACGGAACGATAATTGTGCAAGAGGAGCCATCAAAAAAATGGAAGCATTGATCTGCCCCGCAGTCATCATCATGGTTATCAGCATCACTGTATTTTCATATTTGCGAAACACTGCCCGCAAAAAAACGCCCGCTCCGGCGGCAGGCAAGAAAGAATTTCAACCTGTTTACATTTCCATAGCTGATAAACCCGAGTCGATCATGAGGGGCATGGACAGGTTCGTTGCAGAAGTCAATCGTACGGAATCTGCGGGCGACAAGTGGCGCTGGGTCCCAATGATCATCTTCCTGGGCGGGCTTGGTGTAATGGCGATCGACGGGCTTCTATTCCTATTTGGTTATCGATCCCTAGTATTTGTCAGCGGCGGAGCGTTGTTATGGATCTCAGCAATCGTGATGGCGCGCAGTCTGCGGAAAAGCGACTCGAAAGACTTCTCTCCAAGGTACAAAAGCACAAAAACGATTCTTTATACTCTCCGTGATGACTTAAAGCCGAGCGGCACGTTTAATGGACACCTTGATCTTACAGGCGCGATGCTGAAATCAAAAATAGCGCGGGAAACCAAAGACAGACGCGACAGAACCACTCAATATTTCCGCGATGAGTGGTTGTCGCTCAAGGCAAAACTTTACGACGGTAATGTCTTGCGTGTTTCAGCGATACAACGCTCCAAACAACGACAACCGTACTGGAAACGCAGCCAAATCAGCGGCAAGATGAAACAAAAGCCTGCCAAATTCAAAGGCAGTGAACAACAATTGAAAGTCCGCATTGCAGTAAACCCTGCCGCCTACCAGATCGTATCCAGCCCTCAATTCAGGCAGGGAATGAACATAGGCAAATATACGATCTCGCAACTCAATACTGAGGGCGGGATAATCGACGTCGTCGCCAGTTCGCCGTTCGAAGAAATCGAGCACGAACATATCCTTGGCTTTCTCCGATCGGCATATTCGCTCCTTCAAAGAAAGGCTGTATAAATGAGCCGCAAAATCATCCCATTCGTAGTTGCTGGAATACTGGTCTGTCTTGTCATGGTCGTTGCCGGGATCTTCTCTTTTGGCGGCTCGGTATCCGCCCAAAAATTTGGAAGCGACGTTGCCTGGTCCCGTCCATATACCGGCGCCGAAAGCATGAAGATTTTAGACTTGACCGGTGATGGGCAGAACGACCTATTCATACAATCACCTGAGAACCTGACCGTTCTGGACGAAACCGGCGAACCTATTTTTGGCTTTGGATACCAAAGCATGAAGACCACCCTTGGCGATGTCAACGGGGACAACGTGGAAGACATTGTCGTATTCCATATCGACGCAGGCGCGTCTGTGGATGTGATCAGCAAGGGTCAACGCACCAAACTGGCAACATCGCTCACCATAGGATTTCCCTCCCGCGTCGCGGTCATCCGCTTCTCATCTGGACCTCAAATTGTTTTGGGCGATTCTTCCGGCAATATCCTCAGCCTCGGGACGGACGGCGCTCCGCGCTGGGATGCAAAGCTGGGCAGTGATGAAGTACGCGGCATGGATGATGTAAAGATCGACGGGCAAACTTTTGTCGCTATCGCAACTTATGATGGTTCACTTGCCGTCTTTGACGGCCAAGGCAAAGCCATCTGGCGCGGAAGCCAGGAACAACTCCGTCGTATGCGCGCTTTCGACATGAACGGTGACGGCACTGGCGAGATCATCACAGGCGGCGAATTCGGCGCATTTAAAATTTACAGTGCGGCAGACGGAAGCCTGCTTTTTGAAAAGTCACTGGGACAAGCCATAAGCGAAGTGCGTGAAGTTGAGTTAAATGGTGACCCTTCCTCCCGTGAGATCGTGGCTGGAGGAAAAGAGGGAGGCGTGTGGGCTTTCACTTTTGACGGAACAACCGCCAGCCAAATCTGGAGCGGTTCCATGTCCGACAAAGTGACGGAGATCGCGGGAATTGACATTGACGATGACGGCAAGGAAGAGGCCGTGATCGGCGACGACAACGGAAAGGTGGCGATATTCACTGGGAACGGATCGCGCAACAACCTGCCTGATCGAACAAGCGGTATTGCAAGAGTTGATGTAGGCAAACTTGGGACGGAACGATATGTTGTTGTTGCAGATATGAGTGAAATACAGGTCAATAAAGTTAACTTCAGTTCGATCCCCGGATTTCAATATACGCCACTCATTGTTGGACTGATCGTCTCTGTAGTTATTTTGGTTATCGCGGGAATACTGGCTTCCATTCCAAAAAAACCGGAGATGAAGGTTTCGTTCCAGGATACCAGCATTGAATCCCTTAATGCACAGCGCCGCATGTTGAAGGAATCCATTGCAGATGTAGAACGTCTGCGAAAAGCAGGCGAAGTAACCGGCGATGCCTACCTCGCTCGCCTCAAACGTCTGCGCGGCGACCTGGCTGATAATGAGTCTGCATTCAAGAAACAGGGTTACAATATTAAAATCGAAACGATTCAATGCCCGAACTGCGGCGGTACGCTCGAACTCGGTATGGATAAATGCGAGTACTGCGGGCAGGTATTGTTATCGTAACAAGTTTTGCATCACATCCTCAAACAAAAGCGACGCATTCCAAATTGGAATGCGTCGCTTTATTATTTTAAATATTAATCTAAGGGATTATTGGACGCTAAAACTCTGTTCGCCAACCTTCGCGCCTTCCAAATATACCTCCACCCTGTAGTTCCCGGCGGGCCAGCCTTCCGCTGTGAACAATTGGAAGTAAACAGTCGAAATACCTTCTTCATAGGCGTATTCGATTGTCTGGAATGGAGTATTGGGATCTTGCCCTTCGATATTCAATGCATACCATCGCGATTCGAAGTTCGCTCCTGCTTCAACGCCGCTCACATCAAAAAACACGTAGAAATCATCCGTCGATGAAAAGACTGACGTCTGGATTTCACCTTCGGAATCCTTAGCCATGTAAAAGTTCGAAGCCCCAGGCTCTGTAGACAGGGCTGCACATGCGAGCGAAGAAAGGATCAGCACCACAATGGCAGACAACAAAATACGGTTTCGTTTTTTCATTAAACTCTCCTTTTTAGTATTGGCTTATTCTACTTCAATATAAATACGTTTGTTAAGGGTACCCTTGCTTTTGTAATTCGCGATGCGGATCGTGCCAACCTCGCTTGTATTTCTCACATGCGTGCCGCCATCCGCTTGAAGATCAAGGCCAACCAATTCAACTGTTCGCACCTGCTGGATTCCTTCGGGCAGGAGGTTGATCTTTGTGCGTATCAAATCGGGAATCTGGAACGCTTCTTCCCTCGGCAATATCCTGACTCGAACATCCCGAGCTTTCGCTACCTCCTTATTGATCGAGGCTTCGATATCTCGGACGAGTTCGCCACGCATGGTCTCGAATTCGAAATCCAGGCGTCCTTTGAGAGGTTCCATGTCTCCACCCGTGACGAGTGCGCCATAGTCCCGGAAGACCGTTCCGCAAAGGACGTGTAGGGCTGTGTGGGTGCGCATCAGCTTATACCGCCGAAGCCAGTCCAAGATCCCGTGAGAAGCGGAAATGGGAGTCGGCAAAGGCTCATCGCCATCAAGGAAGTGCAGCACCTCGTCTCCCTGCTTTTTCACTTTTTTCACCGGAAACTCCACGTCATTGACGTACAGACTTCCAAAATCACAAGGTTGTCCCCCTCCACCGGGGTAGAAGGCGGTTTTATCAAGTATAACGAAACGAGACTCTTCATTCACTGATAGTATCGTTGCGTCAAATTCCTGAAGATAGGAATCGGTCTGGTATAGCAGATCGGTCAAGGAACCTCCTCGCTCGAAGTGTACAGCAAATGATAAAATCAGCCAATGGGATGAATCGGAGGCGCTATGAAACCGAAAAAGATCGTCATCGACGGGAAGGTTTACACCAGC
>DNDO01000161.1:380-5622 GCA_003484265.1 Anaerolineae bacterium | reverse complement strand
CTCTCTTTGCCGACAACGATATGGACGGCTTGCCGGACATTATTCAGAATGCGCAGTCGGTCAATCTCTCGGGCACGACGAACATATTCGCAGACGGAAAAACTTATAACAGCCTCGACGAACTGCCGCCCGAATACCGCAAGCGATATGAACAGGCAATGTCATCAATAGACAAGAACCTCAACGGAGTGCCGGATTTTCTCGAAGGCATGATCAATGTAACACCTACCACCCCTGATGGTTCTTCGAATGCCGGTAATTATCAACGAAAGTCACTCAAACATTCCAAGCGGGTGCCTGTACAATCGGTCATAACGCCGGACACATCCGGAGGCTGGCCACTTGCAATCGCGGGATTATTGCTCCTGTTCCTATGCGCCATCGGCGCAACCGGAGTTTGGTATTTCTTTTTAAGGTAAAATTAGCGTTTGATTAGAGCTTGATTACCTGCTTGACTTTGAATTTGATTTTTTGTATAGTAATTTACGATGCAAATAGCGGCACGGCAGTCCCCACTGGACATGGCGTGCCTTTTGTTTGTAAACACATTTTTTCAAGGAGAGCCAATGATACAGGTCAACGGTCTCGTTAAAGATTATGGAAACCGCCGTGCGCTCAATAGCATCAGCTTTGATGCCAACCAGGGTGAGATCGTGGGTTTTCTCGGACCCAATGGCGCAGGCAAAACGACCAC
Source organism: Anaerolineae bacterium (assembly GCA_003484265.1). GTDB lineage: Bacteria > Chloroflexota > Anaerolineae > Anaerolineales > Villigracilaceae > Defluviilinea. The sequence continues at coordinate 4,928 of DNDO01000161.1, read as the reverse complement.
CATGCGAATTCTTTCTGGCTATATGCCGCCTTCGAGCGGAGAAGCCATCGTGGCGGGTTATGACGTCGTGGAAGAGTCCCTAGAGGCACGCAAACGGGTGGGCTACCTTCCTGAAACTGTCCCGCTTTACGAAGACATGACCGCGCTCGAATATCTAAGGTTCATGGGAGATCTTCGTCAGCTTCCAAACGCTGAAGACCGCGCCTACGAAACACTCGAGATGGTCAACCTTGAATCACGCGCAAACAGTTTCATTGGAACTTATTCAAAAGGCATGCGACAGCGCATCGGACTTGCACAGGCTTTACTCCACCGCCCTGAGGTCATAATATTGGATGAACCAACCATCGGGCTTGACCCGGCTCAAGTTGTTGAGATCCGTAACGTGATCCGGGAGATCGGCAAGGACCGTACAGTACTGTTCTCCACTCACATCCTTTCGGAGGCACAACAGATCTGTGACCGTGTACTCATCATCAATAAAGGTATGATCGTTGCCGAGGATACCCCCGAAAACCTGCATTCCAGAGTACTTGGCGCAGAACGTGTTCTACTTCGCGTGCGTGGCGACGCTGACGGGCTGGATGCGACAGTAAAAAAGGTCAAAGGAACGCGCAAGATCACAACGAACAAGGACGACGTTGTTGAATTTGAATTCTCCGCAGGGCAGGATGTCCGTCCGCTCGTGGCGAAAGCTGTTGTGCAGGCTGGTTACGAATTGATTGAGATGCGTCCCATCGGCGTCAGCCTCGAAGATATCTTCCTGCAACTGACCGAAGAAAAAGACGCTGTCAAAAAACGCTCGGGAGGTGAGAAATGAGAAATATTTGGACAATTGCAAAACGGGAATACAACGCCTATTACAACAGCCCGCTGGCATACGTGGTTATGGTGATACTTTTCGGCGTGATCGGCATCATATTTGCTCTGAACCTTGTCAGTGTGACCAGCAATGCTTTTTTTTCGCAACCGCTTGACCCAACATTGGTGGCAGGCCCTTTGCTGTTCATGATGTTGTTCTGCACACCGGCGCTAACCATGAGATTGATCTCCGAGGAAGCCCGCACAGGGACTCTCGAACTGCTTCTCACGGCTCCCCTCCGTGACTGGGAATTGGTCATCGGCAAATGGTTGGGCGCCTTTCTTTTTATGCTGACCACCATCGCGCTAACACTTGTCTACCCGGTCATGATCAACGGTATGACAGACCCCGGCATTGATATACAACAGACACTGTCAAGTTACCTCGGCATGATCCTGGTCATCGCCGCTTTCCTTGGTATCGGTGTTGGGATATCGGCGATATTCACGAATCAGTTCGCTGCGTTCTTTACAACGTTGGGCGTACTCGTTGTCATGTGGTTTTTGATCGGCTCACCCGCAAGCCTCCTGCCGGTCGGCTCGGAATTGTTTACATATCTCGATATGAACGGTCACTTTTACAGCGGCTTCAATCGGGGCGACGTCAACTTAACAGACATCATCTATTACGTGAGCATCACAGCGCTTGGACTGTTCACAGGCAATATCGCAGTTGATTATCGGAGATGGAAATAATGGCGAAGAAACAGAATACAACAAACAACAACAGCCGCTATGCAGTAATCGGGTTGTGGCTTTCCATCATCTCGTTCATTGCATTGCTCGTTGTCGTTGCCATGAAAGTTTTTGAAACGACCGGGTTTTACACGCCCACCGACCTGACGCTCATTCCGAGATTGATCGGCGGAAGCGTTGCAGGAATGTTGATCGGATTGGGTATATTTGCCCTTTTCGACCCCAACCGCATTCGCAGGTTCCTCTCGGGGCGGCAGGCAAAGTACGGGAGCAATGCCCTGATAACTACCATTGCGTTCCTGGCGATCCTTATATTTGGTAATGTCATCGCATACCAAAACCCTTATCCATTGGATTGGACGGAAGAAAAATTAAATACACTCGCTCCAGAATCGGTCGAGGTGCTGGGCAGGCTTCCTGAACCGGTCAAAGCCACCGCTTTTTTCAGCACCCAGCTCAACCCGGACGCTGCACGCGACCTGCTTGATAAGTACAGGATCAACAGCAAAGGCAAATTCGAATTTGAATTTGTCGACCCAAACAGAAACCCGCTTGCCGCGCAGGAAGCCGGCATAACAGGCGATGGCAAGATACTTCTCGAAATGGGAGAAACCCGCGAAATCGTTGCCACCGCTAGTGAAAATGAGATCACGAACGGATTCATCCGTTTGCTAAACCCTGAGAAGTATTCTGTATACTTCCTCTCCGGGGAAGGCGAACATTCGATTGACGAAGCCGGAGAGACATCTTATACACGCATCCGCCAGGCATTGGAAAACAAGAACTATGTCGTTAAGACCCTCAACCTGGAAGCACAGGCGATCCCAGAGGATGCCAAAGTGATCGTTCTCGCCGGCCCCATCACTCCATTGTCTACGCAGGCGATGAATTCCTTGAAGTCCTACCTCGCATCCGGCGGATCGTTGGTTGCGCTCGAAAACCCGGTCGTGCTGACAGATTTTGGCACCAAAAGCGATCCCCTCGCCAAATATCTTTCCAGTGACTGGGGCATCACGCTCAATGACGATATCGTGATCGACACCCAAGCCCCATCGTCTGCTTACAACGCTACAGCATTGCAATATAACCAGCACCCCATCACGGAAAAAATGGGCGGCGTTGGCGTCACATTTCCTTTTGCAAGGAGTTTATCAGTCGCATTCGATGTTCAGGATGTGACGGTGACAGACTTGATATACACAACTGATCAGGCATGGGGCGAGAAAGACTTCACGAGCATTGAAGTTGGGCAGCCCGCCTACGACCCCGCCACCGAATCAGTCGGTCCGATGTTGTTAGCCGCGGCTGCTGAAAATACAGTAACAAACGGACGCGTCATGGTGATCGGTAATTCAACCTTTGCCGTTGACAGCAACTTTGACTTTTCCGGAAACGGAGACCTGCTGGTCAACTCCATAGACTGGGGCGCGGAAAAAGAAGAGTTGATCTCCCTCACCACAGCCAGCCCAACCGAGCGCGTGTTCGTCCCGCCGGGCGCCTTTCAGCGCATGGTGATGCTGGCTGGGGCTGTCTGCCTGATCCCTCTCGCGATCCTTATCATGGGCGCCGCGTCCTGGTATTCGCGCCGCAAGCAGGGTTAATATGCGACGCTCCATAGGCATTTATATACTCCTGCTCGCTATCCTGACAGGCTTGTATTACTATCTTAACAATCGCCAACCCAAGATTGACGATGAAGTCACCTCCGCCACACCTGTGCCGGTTGAATACCTGTTTAGTTTTGAAGACGGGCTTCCAACAAGTATCCGCATAGAGTCAAAGGCGGGTGAAATGGTCGAAATGGCGCGTAACGCAGAAAATGCCTGGGCATTGATACTGCCGATCGAAGCATCAGCAGACCAGGCGGCGGTGGAAGCGGCAACCGGTCAGATCCCCACGATACGCGTTCTAGATCAAGTTCCGAATCTTGCAAAAGTTGCAGTAGGGTTGGATGATCCTGAATACATAATCACCATTTTATTTACAAGCGGCGTGGAACGGATTGTCAATGTCGGTGTTCTTACACCCACGGAGAGCGGATATTACGTAAGCCATGGGGAAGGCGATGTCTTGATCGTCGGCAACACTGGCTTGGATGGGTTGATCGGATTGTTAACCAACCCACCATATCTACCAACAGAAACGCCGCTTCCCGCCACAATTGAGGCTGGTACGTCCCCAGAGCAGATTGCCACACCTCAACCGTAACATTTGATAGGGTTGAACGTCTATAATAGCAATGATACGGTATTGCAATTCAAGTAAAAAAAGTGTATTCTGATAATAAAGGAAAGCGGTTTAAATAATAATGGATGTAGATAAAATCTTGATGGTCGAAGAGGAAGAGGAATTCCCAGCGATTGCGCGCCTGGTGGAAATGGGGCGGCAAAAGGGTTATATCACGCTGGATGACATCCTACACTTCTTCCCAGAAGCGGAACAGGACGTGGAGCAGCTCGAAGAAGCATTCTCCGCGTTATTGAGCGCAGGCATTCCATTCGTCGAAGATGCCAACCTCACCGAACCGAGTGAAGATGAACTTGTAGCTGTAGAGTCGGACGACCCTGAACCCGAAAACGATCCTGCGCTCGATGACTACCTTGCCAACATAGATACGGACGATACGATCGGTTTGTACCTCAAAGAGGTCAGCCGTGTTCCCCTGCTTACCGCAACAGAGGAAGTGGCGCTTGCCCAACGTATCGAACGCGGACGTATGGCGCGCGAGGAACTGGCAAAGGGCAAGGTTACTCCTCGCCGCCGCACGGAATTACGCCGGTTCATCGAAGACGGTTGGGCGGCGCGTGAACATCTCATCACTGCCAATTCCCGCCTCGTGATCTCCGTCGCCAAGAAATATATGGGACGCGGCGTGCCTTTTCTGGATTTGATTCAGGAAGGAAACATCGGTCTTATGCGTGCGGTCGACAAGTACGAATACCGTCGCGGTTTCAAATTCTCGACCTATGCCACCTGGTGGATTCGTCAGGC
>DNDO01000161.1:0-213 GCA_003484265.1 Anaerolineae bacterium | reverse complement strand
CCGCCGCGGACACAAATTCTCGACGTACGCCACATGGTGGATCCGTCAGGCTGTGACACGCGCAATCGCCGACCAGGGGCGCACTATTCGCGTACCTGTCCACATGGGCGACCAGATCAACAAGCTATTGCGCGTACAACATCAACTGACTCAACGCCTCGGACGCGAACCGAGCGTGGAAGAGTTAGCCGAAGCCCTGGATGTACCTCCCAA
>DNDO01000008.1:19762-21436 GCA_003484265.1 Anaerolineae bacterium | reverse complement strand
GATTCTTTTCGGGTGTAGATAATGCCTGAAAATACTGCACGCCGCCGAAGGCGGCAGTCCCACCCGACAAGTGCATTATCTCGATGCTCTTACGGACGCTTTGTTGGGCGCAGTTCTTGCCTAATCATTTATCTGTCCTGGTTTGAGTTTCGCTTAAGGTTTGTGTTTCCGCTTGCGGTATCAAAGTCCACTTAGCTACTAGCCCAACCAACACGCTGCCCCATATGATGACCTGACCGTAATACGAAAGCGCCAAAATATCTAAAGGGATGTAAAATTCAGAATAGATATCATTCGATGTGGGTCCTAGGATGTAATCAAACAAACTACCTAAAAATAACCAGCTTAGTAGCGAGGCGCCTGCAAACAATAATGCTCCCTCTGAGTTATGCGGCTTTAGAAGGAAATATTGAAAAATAGCCATCAGGATCCCACCGATGTAAAATCCAACAGTTTGGCTCTCTGCCAAGTTGGTATAGTAACCGAAAGAGGCAAATAAAGCCCACAATAGCCACCAGGGGGAAACTGGGAATATTTGCTTCAGTAAAAACCACTGACCAACAGCAACAGCTATCAAGATAGCGGGGACAAAACTTACACCTATTTGAATTAGTAGATATTCAACCACCACCGCAGGGATTATATTAACTAGTGCCCAATGCGTTCCTTTTAGTTGATATGCTTTCTTTTTATCAGAAAATTGAACTCTCTCAGAATGTGCATTTCCAACAGCAAGAATTAGTATACCGAATCCAAGAAAAAACCCTTGAAATAGGTGGCTTTCTGGGAAAGTATATGGAGCTGATATCATCATTCCCGCAAAGGCAGCAGCAATTGGAATTCCTCCCAAAATCATGCCAACAATTCGAGAAATTACACTCCCCAATCCTTTTTTGCGATTACGTAAAAAAATAACAACACTAATAATTATAAGAATAATTGGAACTACCAAGAGGAGCATCCACAAAAATGTCGTCTCCATTTTTTCTCCTTCGTAAGGCTGACTTATAAGTTATTCAAAATTCTGTTTCAATGCGCCCAACTATGGTTTATACAGCAAGCTGTATAACTCCTTATATACAGCATTATATAATTTTCCCTACCCGAAAACAATAACCAATATTACACAAATCCCAATCCTTTTTCCTTCAACGATACCCACTTCCCTTCGCCGATCACCAGATGATCGAGCACTTCCACGTCCAGTAGTTTGCCTGCCTGCACGATGGCGCGCGTCACTGCCACGTCGTCGGGGCTGGGGGTCGGGTCGCCAGACGGGTGGTTGTGAACGACAATGATCGCCGAAGCGTTCTTGCGTACGGCTTCCTTGAATAGTTCGCCAACACGAACCTGTGACGAATTGACCGAGCCCTTGTAAACTTCCACGGTTTCGAGTACGCGGTTTCTTCTGTCCAGCAGCATCACGCGCAGGTGCTCCTGCTCCAAAGCGGACATCTCATACGAGACCAGCGCGGCGGCATCGGCAGGGGAGTTGATCGCGGGACGCTCTTCGGGAGATTCGAGCGTGAGTCTTCGCCCGAGTTCGATGGCGGCTTTGATCTGTGCAGCTTTGGCGTCGCCGAGTCCGTGTTGTTTTTTTATGTCTATTAACGGGGCGCGGTGGAGACCGGTCAGCCCGCCGAATTTGTTGAGCAGGCGCTGACCAACTTCGAC
>DNDO01000008.1:4511-19451 GCA_003484265.1 Anaerolineae bacterium | reverse complement strand
TTGGTCAATGCCTGGGGTCCCAACGAAGCAAGCCTCTCGCGCGGACGATCTGATTCGTGCAAGTCCATGATGCGGTAGATGGGTTTGGAACTGGTATCAGCCATAACTTTGTCCCTCAATATTATGAGATATCTCTATTTTACAGTGAATCCAAAAAATACCTTGCTTGACATAGCCCTTTGCGTCAATTAGAATACGGGTCGCCTTTATATTTGGGCCTGTAGCGCAGCTGGGAGCGCGCGTCAATCGCACTGACGAGGTCAGGGGTTCGAATCCCCTCAGGTCCACTAGGCAGTGAACAGTGGACAATTTGAAAGCGGTTCACTGCTCAAATAAGTATTTGGGCCCATGGCGCAGTTGGGAGCGCGTCTCAATGGCATTGAGAAGGTCGAGGGTTCGAATCCCTCTGGGTCCACACATAATATAAAAGTCATGGCAGGAGTAGTAGGTCATCCCGTCAGCGAGAAGGGAAAGCGAGGTGGAAGCCCTTCACCGGTGTCAACGGGACACTCTCAGACCGAACTCGCCTGTTTTCTCGAAAGAGAGACTGCGCTGGTGAACTCGAGTAGTCAGCGACGGCTTCAACCGTTATCCTGAACAAAGTGGTCAAGTAGCGACTGGAAGATTGGTAACTAATTGACAAGCTGGGTGGTACCGCGGAGAGAACTCTTCGTCCCTGTTGTGGATGAAGGGTTTTTGTTTTTAATCCGTCATTGCGAGACAATGACGGAAAATAACAAGGAGGCTGGCATGAACAGGAATATTCGAATCAACTTTATCTTCTGGAAACAGGGGCCTCTTCTTCCGCGCGCATCATAGCTCAAATATTACACACGCGCAAAAGACTTTTGACGTTCAAAATTCGACAATAAACTTGAATCTAAATGAGGAAAGAATGGCAACTACAAAGAAAATCAATTCAAAAAAGAAAACAGTTGAAAAAAAGAAGGCTGCAACTGTGAAGAAGCCGGTAAACAAGAAGCCCGCTTCTAAAAAGGTCAAGCCGGTAAAGAAAATAGTGAAGAAATCAACATCCAAGGCAGCGCCGAAAAAGGAAAAGAAGATTGCCGCGAAAAAGACTCCACCCAAGGGTAAAGCGGCTGGCAAGAAACCGGTGAATCCTTCACCCAAAGGGAAAAACACGGGCACAAAAAAGAAACCGGTCAAAAAAACCGCTGTGAAAGCCATCGTCCCTGTGACAAAAAAAGCAAAGGCAGTTGTTCCATTTGAAAAGAAACAGTCCGCTATTCAGCCGGTGAACGAAGTAAAACGAACCGAAAAGGATATTTCCTTCAATCCTGGCGTGTTTGAGAAAAAGTGGCAGGTGAAATGGGAAGCTGACAGGTTGTATCGTTCGGTGATCGACGAGAGCAAGCCGAAGCATTACGCGTTGACGATGCTGCCGTATCCCAGCGGCGACCTGCACATCGGTCATTGGTATGCAATGACCCCGTCTGATGCGCGCGCGCGGTTTATGCGGATGAAAGGCTACAACGTGTTGTTCCCAATGGGGTTCGATGCGTTCGGTCTGCCAGCAGAGGGCGCGGCGATCAAACATAACATCCACCCGAAGGAATGGACGTTTGCCAACATCGAACGGATGCGGGCACAAATGCGCACGATGGGTGCTATGTTCGATTGGGAGCGCGAGGCGGTCTCTGCCGACCCCGAATACTACAAATGGACGGAATGGTTCTTCATCCAGTTGTTCAAACACGGGTTGGCATATCGCAAGAAACAAGCCGTGGATTGGTGCCCGAAAGACAACACGACCCTGGCGCGCGAACAGGTCAAGGGTGATGACCGTGTCTGCGACCGTTGCGGCACGCCGGTCATCAAAAAGGAACTGGAGCAGTGGTTCTTCAAAGCGACAAAATACGCCGATGAGTTATTGCGCTTCGACGGCATCGACTGGCCCGATTTCATCAAGGTCTCACAAACCAATTGGATCGGACGCAGTGAAGGCGCTTCGGTCACTTTCAAGACTGAGGCTGGCGATCCCATCGAGATATTCACTACCCGTCCTGATACGTTGTGGGGCGCGACCTTCATGGTCTTCTCGCCTGAACATCCGTTGGTGGATAAGATTACCTCGACGGAGCAGGCGCAAGCCGTCAACGAGTATAAAACTCAGGCGTCGAAACAGACCGACATCCAGCGTGAAGCGAAGGATAAAGAGAAGACGGGCGTGTTCACAGGCGGCTATGCCATCAACCCGGTGAATGAGGAGCGCATCCCCATCTGGGTTGCTGATTACGTGCTGATGTCGTATGGTACCGGCGCGATCATGGCTGTCCCCGCGCATGACGAACGCGATTTCGCTTTTGCGCGAAAGTTTGGTTTGAAGGTCCTGCCCGTCATCCAGCCAGAAGGCGTCGAGTTGAATGGCGAGACAATGGAAACCGCGCACGAACATGAAGGAGTGATGATCAACAGCGGTCCCTTCAACGGTACGCCTGCGACGAACGACAAGGGAATGAAGAACCCCGCCATCAAAGCGGTGGTCGAGTGGTTGGAGGAAAAGGCCATTGGGAAACGCGATGTGAACTATCGGTATCGAGATTGGTTGATCTCGCGCCAGCGCTTTTGGGGCGCGCCGATCCCGATGGTGTATTGCGAAACGCACGGTTGGAATCCCGTACCCGACGATCAACTGCCCGTGCTGCTGCCTGACGACATTGATGAATGGAAGCCGACCGGCGAAAGCCCGTTGAAATTACACCCAACATGGAAGCACACGACCTGCCCCATTGGAGGCGAGCCAGCCATCCGCGAAACCGACACCATGGATACATTTATGTGTTCGTCGTGGTATCACATGCGATACTTGAGTCCGCATAATGTCGACGCGCCGTTCGACGAGGCTGAATATAACTACTGGATGCCCGTTGACACCTACACAGGCGGAAGCGAACACGCGACCATGCACTTGCTGTATTTCCGATTCTTCCACAAGGCGCTGCGCGACATGGGCATCACCGAAGGCGGGGAGCCTGTCATGCAATTACGCAACCAGGGCATGGTGCTGGCGGAAGATAACAGCAAGATGTCGAAGAGCAGGGGAAATGTCGTTGCCCCCGATGTTTTGGTGAAGCGTTATGGTGCCGACACCGTCCGCGCCTACCTGATGTTCTTTGCAAGATGGCAGCAGGGCGCGCCCTGGGATTCGCACGGTATCGAAGGGACTGCGCGCTGGATCCGGCGCGGATGGACGATATTTACGGATCAGACTCCGCCCGGGTCTGCCTCCAACGAAACAAAAAGGAATCTACGCCGGCGAGTCCATCAGACCGTCCGCAAGGTCACTCATGATTTTGAAAACTTCGAGTTCAACACTGTAATCTCCTCCCTGATGGAGTTGATGAACGAGATGTACAAGGCGCGTGAAGCCGGTGCAGCCGGTTCTCCTGAATGGGATGAGGCGCAGGAGTATTACTTGAAGATGCTGGCTCCTATCGCGCCGCACATCGCCGAGGAACTGTGGACCGAGCATCTGGGCAAGCCGTACTCGATCCATCAACAATCCTGGCCCGTGTTCGATGAAGAAGCCGCAAAGGAGGATGAGATCGAAATCCCTGTTCAGGTCAACGGCAAGGTCCGCGATAGGATCACAGTTTCCGTGAATACTGGAGAGGATGAGATCAAAGCCCTGGCATTGGCATCCGAGATCGTTCAGAAATACCTGGACGGCAGGGAGCCGAAGAAGGTGATCTTTGCGAACGGCAGGTTGGTGAGTATCGTTGTGTAAACACCAGTGATCAGTTTCGGTAATCAGTAAGCCCCTGATGGTTTAAGCATCAGGGGCTGTGTTATTTCATCTCGGCAGTGAGAACATTAGCAGTAACCCGTCATCCGTCTCTTGCGGATCATCCATTTGCCCCCCATGTAATTTGATCATCGAGGTCGCGATGAACATGATCATCGCCGAATCCATCTCGGATTTATCTATTGCCTTACTGCCATTACTTTGGATTCTTACGTTTAGCGATTCGTCCGAATCGCTTGCGGAAATCGTTACCGAACCTTCTGTCACGCGCAGTGAAGCGAGAGTCAATAGATGCGAAACGATCTGTTTTAGGTGTGACTTGTCCAGAACGAATGTGGGATTGTTGATGTTCATTTCCACATTAAGCGGCTTGGAAGTGTTGGCGGATTTCCAGCGATTTAATGTCTCTGTAAGAAACTCTGAAACATCGAATTCTTTTTTGGTTGGCGGCATCTGTCCCTTGTTCAAACGCGCGATCTCGACCAGATAACTGACCAGCGCCAGCGTGCGCTGCCCTGCGATGAACGCTGTGTTTAAATCGGTTTCCTGTGTCTCGTTGATCGGACCGTCAATGCCTTTAAGCACCACCTTCGTAAACCCGATAACTGAGTTCAGCGGGGTCTTCAAGTCATGCGAAGCCCAATCAAGGAACTCATCGAGATCGAAATGTCCTGTCTCGGCATTGCTCCACGCAAGTGACTCGACTGCCTTCGGGTCGCCAGCCAGCTCAGCCGCCTGTTTATCGTTCAACTTATGCAATTGATACAAGCGGATCGCAAGTTCCCTTTTGGCTTCATCTGGCGTTATGCGAGCCGCATCTAGTAATTCAGTTGGTATTTCCAAGATTGTCGTATCCATAATGCCTTTGCCTGAATGTATTTATTCAAAGTATAGCACGCGCCATTCTGAAAATTCGGCGCGCGGTTTGCAACTTATTTGCAGTTAAACCTGTATTACACTGTAGCCATGACCGCGCCCAATGACCGCGACCTCCTTATCAATGCCCGTCGCGGCGAAAGCGCTGCCTACGGTGAGATCGTCACGCGCTACCAGACCAGCGTGTTCAACGTCTGTTATCGTATATTGCACAACCGCGCGGATGCCGAGGACCTGGCGCAGGAAACTTTTATGCGCGCGTATGACCGGCTTCACACCTTCGATCTCGAGCGCGAATTCGGTCCGTGGGTTCGGCGAGTTGCCGCGAATTTGTGTCTCAACCATCTCGAGTCGCGCAAGGTCACTGTCGAGTTGGACGATGAACGGGACGCAGATCAAAGCCGCAGCCCTGAGAGGCAGGTTGAAGCGAAGGAAAGAAGCGGACGGGTGCGTGATGCGCTTGCGTCCCTGCCGCCGCATTACCGCGTTGTTGTAGAATTACGTCACTATCAAGATATGACTTATGGCGAGATCGCAGACGAACTAGACATCCCATTGAGCGACGTGAAGAGCCATCTCTTCCGCGCCCGCAAACTTTTAGCGGAGAACCTCCATGCACCTGACTGAACTGCAACTGAATGAATACCTGGATAACGAATCTGACGACCGTGTGCGGATCGAAACGCATTTATCGTCATGTGACGAGTGCGCGGCGCGATTGGCTGCGCTTCAGGCATTGTTCACTGAAATTGAATCTCTGCCCGAATTGAAATTGTCCACCGATCTAGCCGCCCGCTTTGTTCCCAGCCCGAATTTGAGTCCGCAACTCCCTCGTTGGCTCACGCTGACAGCGGCGCTGCAAGCCGTGCTGGCTGTGGTCGCCATTATCTTTGCTGCGCCGTTCATGGCTGACCTGCTTGCACCATTGACTGCATCTCGCATCGTCCCGTCGTGGGCGGATGTGATGTTAGAGTTACAGATTGCCTTTGTCGTATGGCTGCAGTCCTTCCAATCAATACGCTTACCAGAACTATCGTCACTTGCGTTCAACTTACCACAAGGCATTTCATCTGAGATCCTTATACTAAGCGTCATTGGTTTGCTGTTTGCGTGGGGGTTCGGCAACTGGTGGTTGTTACACAAGAAAAACTCTCTCGTATAAGGAGATAGATCATGGATCAACTTGTTCGTTTCGTCATCTTTTTCGTACTGTTCGTACCCGTACTATTCGGTTTTTTCACGGTGATGAATGTTCTCTTCCCTGCGCGCATCGTGAAAATACATACCATCCTGCAGGGCACAACCAGCCGCTCGTTCTGGATCGGATTAGTGAACGTCCTGTTCCTTGTCCCCATCACTCTCCTTTTGTTTTCGCTTGGCGATATTACAACGGGTCCGTTGAGATCGGTCATTATGCTTCCCGCGTTGGTGTTGCTGGCGGTATTGCTGGGTCTCTCCAGTCTTGGACTGTTGAGCATGGTTAACCGCGTTGGTGACAAGCTCATGCCTGATCAATCTCTTTTGAAGAAGACCTTCTGGGGAACCTTGTTGTTGACCCTTGCCTGTGCCCTGCCATTGGTGGGATGGTTCCTGTTGTTACCCTACGTGCTTATCATCGGTGTCGGCGCGGTCATATTGAGTTTCTTCCAACGCAACCCTCCTTAACCGCGAAGCCCCAAAGACCTCGAAGATTCTGATTTTCCAAGACGCGCATCTCGCGCGTCTTTTATTAACCCTTCGGGCTCCTTGTGTTATTTGTGGTGAAAATCCATTGCAACTTTTGCACGTTCATCCCTGTATCCCTTATATCAACCAAAAGCGAAAGGACATTTCTTATGGCTGACATATCTGCCGCCTTCTTCATCCTGTTAATTATCGGCGTTGCCTTCCCTGCCATGCTGACCGCGTGGTGGCTGTTGTTCCCGAATCTTATTGAGCGCGCCCGTTCCCGTGTGGAGAAAACACCCGCTCAGACATTCTGGTTTGGACTAATGGTCCTCGTTGCTCTGACTGTCCCTATTATCATCTTGTTTGCGCTTCCATTCGGTCCTGCAAAGTCCCTAGGTTGGATTCTTCTTGGGTTCTCAATTGCGGTTTCCTCAATAGGCTCGGCAGGGATTGCTGCACATATCGGAACGAGATTAACACGTCAAAGTAATTTTTCTCCCCTGAGTGCTTTTGTTCGTGGTGCAGTCATACTCGAACTTGCGGCTTTCTTTCCCGTCATTGGATGGCTGTTTGTGTGGATTCCCCTCCTAATCACAGCCTTCGGGGCGACAGCCTTTGCTTTACTGAAGTGGACACCACGTGAGAAGACTCAAACATCCCCAGCATCTTCTTCCTCTGTGCAAGTCAATTCTTCAACCTCCAACATTTAGTTACCATGGCCCTCTCCCGACGCGACTTCCTCAAACTCGGCGCACTTGTCACAGCCAGTGCAGCTCTCTCGTCTTGTGCTCCTGCATATCGCAGGCTGACAGGTGGATTACCCACTGTCCCCTGGGCTGCCATAAACGCGAGTGACTTCCTCGCCCTCAACCGCATTACCTTTGGTCCGCGCGTTGAGGAACGCGCACGTTTTTCAGAGATCGGATTGCAGGCATATATAGAAGAACAACTTGACTTTGAATCCATGGACGACTTCGCCTGTGATCTGCAACTTTCGTCCTTCAATACCTTGGATATGGACGCCAATGGACTTGAAGGAATCAGCAATGCGCTCTTTGAGAATTACGATCGCGAGAAGGTTCCCAATGAATTGCGTCAAGCCACATTGATACGACAACTTTACAGCAGGCGACAACTTTATGAGGTGATGGTCGAGTTTTGGAGCGATCATTTCAATATCTTTGTCGAAAAAGGTAATTGCTTCTACCTCAAAACCGTTGACGACCGCGAAGTGATCCGCAAACATGCACTCGGTAACTTCCGTGACCTGGTGTGGGCTTCCGCGCATTCGCCTGCGATGCTCGTCTATCTTGATAACCAGTCCAATCACAAGGGAGCGCCTAATGAAAATTATGCGCGCGAGTTGATGGAGCTCCACACCCTCGGCGTGGACGGCGGATACAGTCAGCAGGATGTGATGGAGTTGGCGCGTTGCCTCACAGGCTGGACGGTCAAGGAGCATTTCTGGCTGGGCGATTACGTCTTCAAGGACGAGCTCCACGACTGGGGCGTGAAAAATGTTCTGGGTCGAATGATACAGGCTAAAGGTCAGGGTGAAGCGGAGCAGGTCATAGAGCATCTTGTCATGCATCCCAGTACGGCAAATTTCATTGCGACGAAATTATCTCGCCGTTTTATTTCTGATGACCCACCTGCGTTCATAGTTGAAAAAGCGGCGCAAACATTTCTCGATACGAACGGTGATATCAAATCTGTGCTGCGCGTCATACTGCATGAAGGTCTTTCGTTTGCAGAGCTAAAATATAAAAGACCCGCAAACTTTGTTCTATCAGCATCACGAATGCTCAATGTTGAAACGGATGGCGAAGCGTTGAATAATCATCTGCTTCGCATGGGACAGTTGTATTTCAATCATCCCACACCTGATGGATATCCGGATGTGAGCGATGCCTGGCAGGGAAACCTGATGCCGCGCTGGCAATTCGCCTTCGAGTTAATTCGTAATGAGGTTGCTGGGACGAAACATAATCTAAACGAATTACTAAATATCTCTTCGACACGTAATTTAAAAGACGATATAGATTCAATTGCTTCATTGCTTATAGGTGCGCCTATAGATACTGTTACTCGCGACACGTTGATCGGTTCTGTTACCTCAGCAGGCGCAAACGAAGAGGAGACCTTGCAGATCGTTGCCGCGAGTCTGATCGCTTCGCCAGCGTTTCAGTGGAGATGACCTCCGTAATTGCGAGGACGATATAAACAAGGAGAACCCATGTTACAAACCTTACCCGTGCTTCACCAAATCCCAAATAAGACCTGGATGCCGCGCCTCGCGTTCGCGCCGCATAATGCCGCCCCACGCGGTGATACGCTCGTCGTGATCTTCCTGCGCGGTGCCGCGGACATTCTAAACATGGTCGTTCCGCATGGCGAAGACGCATATTACCGCCTGAGACCATCGCTTGGTATTCCCCGCCCCGATGACTCGAAAACAAAATCCGAGGACCGCGCCATAGACCTCGACGGATTCTTTGGCTTGCATCCATCCATGCACGCGTTGACCGATGCATGGGCTTCACAACAACTTGCCATCATTCATGCCTGCGGCGCGCCTGACGAATCGCGTAGTCACTTCAAAGCCATGGAATTGATGGAACGCGGCGTGGATGATGAACGCGGTCCCGCCTCAGGTTGGATCGGACGTCACCTGGCAACATTGGATACAGGCAATTCATCGCCGATGCGTGCTGTGGGGATGGGTACGCGTCCACAACGGAGTTTGAGCGGGAGCGTGCCAGTCTCCGCATTACGTTCGATTGCGGATTTTCATCTCGGTGGTGACCAACGCGCCCTCGCACAAATGCGTGCTGCGCTGAGCACCGTGTATGCAGATGATGTGATGGGGCAGGATACATTGTCCATCATGGATACCCTGGAAACGCTCGACCCGCTCATCTATTCCGGTTCGAGTAATGCGATTTACCCCGATTCAGAATTTGGGCTTGCCCTTAAACAAACCGCGATGCTTATCAAAGCCGAGGTCGGGCTTGAAGTCTCGGCCATCGATGTGGGCGGGTGGGATACGCATTTTGCGCAGGGTTCGGTCAATGGATTGATGCCCAATCTTATGCAGGATCTCGCCGAGGGCATGGCGGCGTTCCATGCTGATATGCAGGATCACATGAGCCAGCTCACCACCGTCACCATGTCTGAGTTTGGGAGGCGTGCCTCCGAGAACGGTAGCCTCGGCACCGATCATGGACACGGCAGTATGATGATGGTCATGGGTGGAAACGTCGACGGCGGGCGGGTGCATGGCAAATGGCCCGGACTGGAGGAAGGTCAATTGGTCGGACCAGGCGATCTCGCGGTCACGACCGATTATCGTGATGTCCTATCCGAGATTTTGACGAAGCGTCTGAACAATCCAGCCACCAACGCGATCTTCCCCGACCATCAAACCCAGCCTGTGAATGTGCTCGGCGGATAATCGAATACAATTGCATCGGAAACCTCTCGATGCACTCAACAAATAGACGTTTATTTACTGGATTGGGATGCGGACTCGCACTTGCGTGTCTGGGAGTTGGATATTTCGTATACATCGTGCAAAATTTGCGGATCTCGCCTCCATCCGGGCCGACAGTTGAATCAGCATTATTGACGACCGCCACGTCCACGCCATTCCTCTTTCTCGTACCAACTGAAACATTCCATGCCCCAACTCTCGAAGAGACATTATCCATCACGTCGATTCCATCTCCCATCCCTGGTTTCTTTGGAGACACGCCGCCGACTGGCAGGATCGCATTCGCCTGTTACGTAAAGCAGATTGATCAGATTTGTTTGATGAACGCTGACGGGACCCAACGCGTGCAACTCACAAACTTCAACGCAACAGCCTTCTACCCATCAATTTCACCAGGTGGCAAGACAGTATATTTCTCATCACGTCACAGCGGAAGTTACGAGATCTATTCAATTTCAGTCGATGGCGGGCAGGCAGAAAAGCTGACAAATAATATTGGCAGCCTTTATGCACCTGAACTTTCCCCGGACGGCGAATGGATCATCTTCACCAATCACGGCAACGGGCTTTGGCTCATGCGTCCCGACGGTAAGAACCCGCATCCGCTCACTGACCGGGATGACATTGACCCGACCTGGTCTTCGGACGGTTCAATGATCGCGTTTGCATCCAACCGTGCAGGCGACCGTCAATTGTTCGTTATGGATGCAGATGGCTCCAATATTCGACAAGTAACCAATCTCAATAACGTGGGCGGACGAAGTGCCTTCTCCCCCGACGGGACAAAACTTGCCTTTTATCGCGGAACTGCTGGCGACCATGACATCTTCACCATCAACGTGGATGGCACCGGTCTTGTCCAACTCACGAACGGAGGCGATAACCTCGGACCTTCGTGGTCACCCGATGGAAATTGGATCGCCTTCACGTCCTTTCGCGACGGCAACAACGAGATCTACATCATCCACCCCGACGGCACAGGTCTGACGCGCCTGACGAACACTCCCATTTCCGATTGGCAACCGAGGTGGGAGAGGTAGTTACGGTCCCCCCATATCCACCGTCCAATAACCGCCGTACGAACTGAACTTCGAATACACATATCCCACGCCGATCTCTTTGACGCGAGAGTTGGTGAGCGCATCCCAGTGGACTTTGTCCGAGCGCCATTGGTTCATCGCATCCTGGGGAAGTCCGATGGCGATGATCTCCAGATAATACGAATATGGATACCCGGCACCCACCAGCCTGTCGCCGACCCACGTGCCGTCTGAGCCGCTGTGATTGAGGAAGTCGTTACAAGCCATGTCGAGGCTGTGCGCTTGTGCCGCGCTCATCAATGTGGCGTTGACGGTCAATGCAGGGCGTCCGTAATCTTCCCGAGCCGCGTTAAGCAGGCTAATCAATTGCTGGACGTATCCGTCATTGGTGGTGTAGGTGCAATTTCCGCTTTGTGATGTCACTGGCGTGCCGGAAATGTTCGGCGCACCGCCGGCACCGACAACAACCTGCACCCAAAAAATGGATTCGACACCGATCAACACAGGCTTACCCGCAGTGTCACGCAACTCAAAGTTTCCGCGATAGGTGCCATCAGTTGATGGTGCTGTGAGTTCAACTGAAACATCCACGGTTTGGTTGCGTTCCGTTTCAGATACAGCCACAGAATTGGGTGAACTCATTCTGTCTCCATCCACAAACGCCACTGTGTAACCTGTCCATGTGCAGGTTCCCACGTTTTGCAGTTTCCACGTCTTGGTGAATGATTCTCCCGCGTTCACTCTTGTGTTATCGGGGTAGGTCACATCTTCGACCAATATCGCGTCATCCCTGCAGGATGCGGCGGGGTCGGGTGTACGTGTTGTGGATGGATCCAATGTGGGCGAAGCGGTAGGGGGAATCTGCGTTGGTACGGTCAATGCTTGTTTGGTGGGTGGCAGGGTCGAGGTCACAAAAAGAGGCGCGGTGGGTGTCTCTGTGTCCTGCGCTAGCGTGGATACATCAACGCACGAAGTTGAAATCAATATAAGTAATATGATTATTATAGAATTCCTATGCATGTTATTCCTGAATATGATGATGAGATTGATCCATTGCCCTAGGGGCTTCCCCGCAATGACATTTAGAACATCATCATCTGTGATTTGGACTTTTCAAGCGGATCGCTGGCGATCTGTTCATCAAACGTTTCGCGTGTCAATACCGGGACCTCGAACAGGGTTCGCAATAAACGATACTTTACCAGCCTATAATTTTTCATGCGCGCCGCCAGCGACGGGTCGCGCTGCGCCTTATATTGGATCAGCCCCGCGCGCCCGCCGGGGATGACGATGATCGTCAGCTCGGGAGGATACGGAGTTTCGATGATGGCGCGGCCTATAAGTGCTGATGCAAGAATGTAGATTGCACGAGCCACTTTGTTATCCGTTTCCCAAAGATAATTTTTATCCTCTTTGCGCGTGGTGTAATCCAAGCGCTTGCTGATCACATCGAGCATGGCAGTAATGGTGTTGAGTTCATTTCGGCGCGAGTTGGCAACATCTTCGGGGCGTAATCTCCATGCGGAATTATCCTTCTCGGCATAGGACGTCAATACTGCATAGATCATCGCCTTCGAAGGCGTCATCAATCCTGGGAATTGCGGATACAGATCGTCTTCGATCTCGAGATAAATGCTGTCGGGATTCTTTTGCAGGAACGTAACAATCGCCATTTCGATCCGGTCGGATAATGAGTCGGTAATATCTTTCCGGGGGAGTTCAGGGACCGAAGTATCTCTTCCGCGTTGTGCGAGACTCTCTGCCGCTTCGCGGCTTGGAGAGACATTGCCAAGTCCCCACATCCCCGTGTCAACATTTTCGCCGGATGAAAAGTGAACGAACCGCTCGTCATCAGATAACGCTTTTTGAATCAACGCGTTTGTTCCGCGCAAGGCTTCGTCGAATTCCATTTCCTTTTTCTTCAGCGCGTGCTTCTCCACCAGCGCGAGCAGACCTGCAGTGTGGACGTGCAGGTAGCTGGCGGGTTCGCCGCGCTCGCGTAAATGTTCGTGTATGGAAGTTCGCAGATCGTCAAGGTCAGGCTCGTTTACCTCACGTTTCAAGGATTCGCCTCGCGTCCATACGAGTTGAATTGGGTCATGTTCCGTTCGCAACGCAAGCGAGGACAGGTCAAAACCTGCAGCGCTTGCGGCGGTCAGCGCTGACGTCAAAAACGGCGGCTCGGGTTCGGGTAATAATCCAAAGAACGGCGTGCCAAGCGGAAGTAACTCAAACAACCGCGCGAATGCGGCATTCAATGCAGTCGCGTTCCATGCCCAGTCATACCTTCTACGACGGAGCGCGACCTTGAACGGTTCCACCGCCTCCCGCCCCCACAACCACCCCGCCCACAAAGCGGACAATGTCCAAAATGCCTGGTTCGGGCGGGGTACTGATCCGATCACCGCCGCGATGGGGATCTCTTTTTTGACTTCGTGCGCAAGTTCCTTGAGGCGGCCTTCATAGATGCATATCCCGCCGCTTTCTGGGATTTTGTTGGGCCACGCTTCAATGGCAACGCCCGACCCTGTTTCCGTCCAAAGGCTTAATCCACGCTCGAACATCATCCACAAATTATGCTCGCGGAATTGATTCGGAATATTCAGTTGTTTCGGGCGCGGTCTCTCGGATGGATGTCCCCATAGCGTGTTGCCAGCGTCACATGCGAGCAGGATCATCGCGCTTAAGGCGCGTTTGCGTTCGGGTGATAGTTTCATGCTGTCAAACCGGTTAATGACGGTTGTCAGAAAATACAACGGACGCGGCAAATAATGCGAGATGGCTTCCTCTGCGTAGATGCGGTCTTCGTCCTTGAGCGCGGCGACCCTTTCAAATGCGCGTGAACGGTGCAATCCGTCAGTGGATTTGATCTTCTTCGCGCGCTCAATATCATCATGTGTTGCTGTTCGCTCGCCTTCATCTTCGCAATGCGGACATTTATACACGCGCGCATAGGGAGCATCTTCACTTTTGCGCCAAAGGAATGACTCTGCTTGAATTTCGCGCTCGCATTTTTCACATTCAGTTAAATATAAAGATTGGAGATGTGCTTGCAGTCTCTCGTCCCCTTTTTTGACGACAGCCAGGTCAGCCAGCGCGGCTTTGAAATCCGATTCGGGCGGGGGGGTGGCGGACATCTCCAACAGGAAACGTGTGATCGGGTTGTTGACAGTGACCAGCACGCGATAGCCTGTCCGTGCAGCTTCGAGTACGAGGCGGGGGGAGAATCCGAAGGGGTCGAGCAGCCAACTGCCGGCGTCGGCGTGAAGCGGGAGCCAGCGTGAGATCACTCCCTCTTCCAATGGAGGCGTAAACCGCGAAAGCGGACCCGGGTCGGCAGACTTCGTCCCTGGGATGTAGGGCTGTGAATCCATCTTGGGTTAAGTATACATCCCCTTAAATATTTGGAGTCAGCCAGGTTGCTGGCATTGTAATGCGGGAGCAAGCTCCCTGACTCCAAATTATGGAAGTTGCCCTAGAACCGGCGCGCAAACAATATCGTAGTACTCCAACTCCGTTGCTTTGTTCTGCTCTGCATATGCCGCGGCTTCCTTGCCGATGTTGCGAACGGTGTCGAGATTTGCCTGAACCTGATAGGGCCAATAACGCGGGATGACCATGCGCGGGTCGTTTACATAACCTTCGGGCAGATATGCCGGGCGGGCGGGGTCGGGCTGGTCTGCGAGCGGAATCCAGTTGTACATGACAGGTCCGCGCGGGTTTATGGTAAAGCCGAGACGGTATCCGTATTCGCGGGCAAACTGTACGGGACGAACACCAAAATTTCCGCCGGGCCAGATGATGGCGACCGGTGTTTTGTTGAAGTTGGCTTGCAGGTCATGGATCGAGCCTTCGAACTCGCCTTTGATGAATTCGTCAGTAGAGTCGTCGCTCATGTTGATGTTGTGGACTGTGCCGTGAGATTGATAGTCCACCCAGCCCTCGGCGTTAAGGGCGAGGTTATCGGCGAGACTCAACGCACGTGGACCGTCGTCAAAACTGATCCAGCCGTTGACGACGTGCCAGCCCCACTGATCGTAAAACGGACGGAAGTGTTCGTTAAAGTATTCGCCAAAGTGACGGTCATCGGCGATGAG
>DNDO01000008.1:0-4168 GCA_003484265.1 Anaerolineae bacterium | reverse complement strand
CCTTGTTCTTTCAAGTCGTTCATTAGTTGCTTGAAATCCTGTGCGGTGATTGCGCTGGGGTTTTCAGCAACCGCGTCCTTGACAATGCCGTGGAACATGACGACCATCGCGACGGTTCCGGGTGCGGCGTTGTTCGTATCCCACTTGTCGTGCAGATACTGACAGGTGTCTGAAATGTAGGTATGTGGTATGTCTAACGTGTTAAGTCTGCTGGTTGTGAAGCCTGATGATAATGCAGGCGGCGTGCGGACTGGCGTCGGCGATGGGGCAGGTGTATCCGTTGGAATTGATGTAGCGGTTGGTTGGAGGGCGGCAAGCGCTGTCTGGATCGCCCGCGTAGAGATGGTGTCCACGTCAAGGGTGGGTGCGGCGGGCGAAGGGGCGCATGAGGCGAGTAGTATAAGAAGCAGTATCGAGTTATGAAGGATGCGTTTTTTCATTTGGTTAAATCATAATGCGTAATCCGTATCACATAAATACGGTTTATGCATTCATTCTTTTATTCTTCGCTTCTGCCTGAAATGAAATCCTCCACTTTTTCACGGCTGACATCGTCACGGAATTGTTTGGGCGGGGTCTTGAAGAAATAAGAGGAAGGGCCGACGATGGGGCCGGCAAGTTCGCGGTCGAGCGCGAGTTTGGCGCAGCGGACGGCGTCTATGATGACACCGGCGGAGTTGGGGCTGTCCCACACTTCGAGTTTGACTTCGATATTAAGCGGTACATTGCCGAAGGTGGTGCCTTCCATGCGGATGTATGCCCACTTACGGTCAGTGAGCCAGGGCACATGGTCGCTGGGACCCACGTGAACATTATCAGGTTCGACCTCGTAGGGGATCATACTGGTAACGGCGTTGGTCTTTGAAATTTTCTTGCTCTCAAGACGTTCGCGTTCGAGCATGTTGAGAAAGTCGGTGTTGCCGCCGAAGTTGAGCTGGTATGTGCGGTCAATCTTTACGCCTCGATCTACGAATAGCGTTGCAAGCTGGCGGTGCAGGATGGTCGCGCCGAGTTGGGATTTGATGTCGTCGCCGAGGATCGGCAGGCCCGCGTCTGCAAACCGTTTGCCCCAGTATTCTGACGAAGCAATGAAAACGGGGATGCCATTGACGAAGGCGCATCCCGCTTCGATGACTTGTTCGACATACCATTTCGTTGCCATTTCCGAACCGACGGGCAGGAAGTTGACAACCACGTCTGTTTTTGTATCGCGCAATAGTTTGACGATATCGGCAGTGGGTCCGGGCGCTTTTTCGATCATCCCTGAAAGATACTTGCCAAGTCCGTCGTGCGTCATGCCGCGCACAACCGGGACATTGAGTTTGGGCACGTCCGCGAATTTGATGGTGTTGTTCGGTTCGACAAAGATCGCTTGGGAAAGGTCCTTGCCGACCTTGTTGACGTTCACGTCTATGGCGATGGTGAACTCGATGTCGCCGATGTGATAATCAGCGAGCTGTGTATGCATGATGCCGGGGATGACCTCGTCCTTTTTAGCGCTCTTGTAGAATTGCACTCCCTGGACAAGCGAGGAGGCGCAGTTTCCCACGCCGATGATAGCAACGCGTACTTTTTTCTTTCCCATTTTGTATATCTCCTTGATGTATTTTCTTATTGTGTAACGCAGGGCTGGCTCGTCACCTATGGACCGATTGCTCTAATTTGAATTTCTTGTGTTCCCGGACCGATGTTGTATAATGCACCCGATGACAGCCAACGAGCGGATTGATCATTTGGAACGTTTGCTCGAAGTGGTTCGGGGATTGACGACTGCGCCTGACCTCGAATCATTTTTGCAGACGATCATCGCTGAAGCCAGCGAAATGACGGACAGCGAACTCGCATCCATTCTCGAATATGACGAGGAAGCCAAGGAACTGCGCTTTCTTTCGATGCCGTGGTTCGACCGTGATATGCTTCGCCCGATGGGTGTGCCGTTGGATGGGAGCGTGGCGGGTCTTGTCTTTCTCAAGAAACAGCCACTGATCATTCAAGACACCCGGGCGGATATTCGTCACTTCAAAACAGTGGACCACGTGACCAAACACGAAACCTATTCGCTTGTAGCGGTGCCTCTTATTGTTCGCGGTGAAGCCGTCGGTGTGCTCGAAGCGCTCAACAAAAGGAACGATGCACATTATACCGAAGAAGACCTGACCATTCTCGAAACGCTGGGCGCGATCGCGGCACAAGCGATCAGGAACGTGGAACTGCTTCGGAAGGTCAAGGCTGCGCGTATCGAACTTGCTGAACTCGAACGCCTCAAAACGGACTTTATTGCGATCACCTCCCATGAGCTACGGACTCCCCTTGGTCTGATTCTCGGTCACGCTACGTTCCTGCGCGAGCTGGTTGGGGAGGAATATGCCAGCCAGTTGGATACCATTGTGAAAAACGCTTCACGCCTCAAGGAGATCGTCGAAAACATCTCGAGTGTGGATAATGTACAGACCGGCTCGGCTCGCGTCCGCAATCATAAAGTATCGCTGTCAAAGATCGTGGATGATGTAGTCATGACTTTTCAGGACGAGGCAAGCTCGCGGGACATTACTTTATCAAAAGATACAGACGACACGCAATTCTATATTGATGCCGATGGAGTGAAGATCAACATTGCTCTGAGTAATCTGGTAAAGAATGCGCTTCAATTCACAGACAGCGGAGGGTCAGTATCTATAAAGGTCGAATTGGACTCTGGCTATTATAAAATCGCTGTTAGGGATACCGGGATCGGCATCCCCGCGCGAGACTTGCCGAAGTTATTCGACAGGTTCTATCAAGTGGAAACACACCTCACGCGAAAACACGGCGGCATGGGATTGGGCCTTTCTGTCACAAAGTCCATGATCGAATTGCATGGCGGACGTATCTGGGTGGAAAGCGAAGTGGGGAAGGGAAGCACTTTTACGTTTTTACTGCCCGTTGAGGGTGTGGAAAATATACAAAGACCGGTCAGCCCGTTTGTTGAATGACAAATTGCCTCAACTAAAAATAAAAAGGCTCACGACTAATTTCGTGAGCCTTTTTATTTACTTGCTTCAAAGGAATTATGCCCAACCCTGACCCTTGATGAAGTTTGTAACCATGGGAATATTGACCATCTGACCCTGGTATGCTTGGTAAGCCCAATAAAGGAAGACCAGCCAGAGAAGAGGCACACATAGACCGCCGAAGCCAAGGGTTACGACGCTAAGAACTGTGCCCACTATGAAAAAGACAACGTTGGCGGCAATCGATTGAACTGCATGGAATTTGATGAAAGGACGGTTCTTCTTGTCCTCCATTAAAAGGACGATGATTGCGACCAGAACGATCGGATATCCGAGCGCGGCCCACAGTTTATCATCACTGGTAACATCCATCATAGGTTCGTTAGACATGAGTTCCTCCATAATTAATTTGGTTTTGGTTTTAGGTATTGTACAACCAAACAATGCAAAACGCAAACAGGATTTCACAGTACAATCGTCCCATGACCAGAATTGTGTTCATGGGCTCGCCCGATTTTGCGCTTCCATCCTTGCGTGCCCTGATAGATCCTGCTCGTGAAGGGACCAATTCTCATCACGGGCAGTTTGATGTTGTAGGAGTAATCACGCAACCAGACCGCGCCTCCGGGCGTGGACGTGTGATGAAAGCGCCTCCCGTCAAAACACTTGCGCAGGAAATGAACATTCCCGTTATACAGCCTGAAAAACTCAATCAGCCCGATGCGATGGGACAACTGCATGCATGGTCTCCTGATCTTATAGTGGTCGCGGCTTTTGGGCAGATACTCAAAAAAGATGTATTGGAATTGCCTAATCATGGATGTGTCAATGTCCACGCATCGTTGCTTCCTCGTTGGCGTGGCGCTGCACCGATCAATGCCGCCATTTTGCATGGGGATGAAGAAACAGGCGTGACCATCATGCAAATGGATGTGGGACTCGACACCGGTCCCATGTTGGCAAACCGTTCCATCGTTCTTACTTCAGACGCTACGGCTGGTTCCGTTTTTGATACATTATCCACCCTGGGGGCGGACCTGCTCCTCGAAACCCTCCCCGATTATTTATCTGGAAAAATCAAGCCGATCCCTCAATCCAATGAAGGCGCTTCATATGCGCCCATGTTAACAAAAGAGGATGGGGCGCTCGACTTCACTCACGATGTGAATGAATTGGAG
>DNDO01000085.1:4163-4548 GCA_003484265.1 Anaerolineae bacterium | reverse complement strand
GCCTGATCCGCCGCCTGCAAAGAAGGGCAAGCCTGCCGCACCTTCAGTAATATATAAAATCATCGCCGCCGCGCCGCGTTTTGATCCAAGTACTGCGCCGACCAGCAGGACGCCAAAGGTCTGTCCTGTGATGGGAACGGGCGTGAACGGTAAAACAATTTCGATCTGTGCCAACGCAGCCAAAAGCAGACTGCCGGCAACGATTAGTATCAAGCTGCGCAGCCATTCCGCGGTGCGTGGAAAGTAACGGGTGGTGAGTGTTGGTGCAAGAGTTGTCATTTCTAAATTCCTTTTATGAGTTTGTAAACCTATTATACGCGAGCCGCTTGAAATCTCCCTGTTACGTTTATCTAATTTTGAGTATTATTGGCGGGAACCGAGATGG
>DNDO01000085.1:0-3909 GCA_003484265.1 Anaerolineae bacterium | reverse complement strand
TTTTCATTATGCTGATCGGGCGTTCTCTTGTCAGGCAAGGGCAGTCCGTGCTTGCCCAGTCTGCTGAAACGCAAACACCACCGTCTGCTCTTTCACCGGCGGATGTTGTCAGCGGAGTCAACAACCTGCGTCTTTCGCACGGCTTGAATGCGCTTGCCGTCCATTCTGTCCTGATGCAAGTTGCCGCGCAACAGGCAAATGCGCTCGCCGCTTCATCCGGTGCCATTGGGCATCAGCGGTCATGTGGCATGACTTTGGGACAACAACTGCTCGTTATGGGGTTTCCGCTTTGGGGCGACCTCTCGCTGGATGGTTATCGTTCAGAGAATTGGGGGATTGCCTCCACAGTGGAGGAGATCATATCATCCTGGCTGGGCGATGCGGAACATACGAACACGATGTTATCCCCCAATCGCAGTCATATTGGTGCGGCGGTCGCTGTCAGCGACCAGACCTATATCGTTCTCGAAACGGCTTTACAGACCAGTAGCGGGCAACACCAAAACACAGCTAATGTCATTCTGACGAGTGTTCCCATGACCCAGGCTGCCTGTCTCGGCGCGGTAACCCTCAATGCCGATGGCAGTATTTCACAATATTCTGTCCCAATCGCGATCAGCACTGCGAAACCAGATGGGGATGTGATCCACGAAGTGCAATACGGGCAAACTTTGTGGAGTATCGCCGTCCAATATAAGACGACGATCGCGGAACTCAAACGCCTGAACGGTCTTGCAGACGACACGATCTCACCCGGCTGGAAACTGCTCATCCAAAAGGGAGCGACTCAACCCGCGCCGATGACTGACACTCCTTCGTTGCTGGTGACACTTACTGAAACTAAATATCCAACCGCCATTCCCTATTACACGTCGACTCCAACGATTTCGCCGACCATACCGACCGTTCATCTTGGTCAACAGATCAAACAAAACAGTACGGTGGTTGCCGCGCTGTTGATCGCCTTTTCTGTCTTGTTAGCAGGAATAATTGGCTTTGGAAAGAAGAAAGAAAATATTCCATGACCTGGCACAAAACTACCCTCGAAATCTCCAACCGCGGCAAGGGACTACATGACATCACAGAAATTGTCCGCGCGCAATTGCGGGAATGGAGCGTGCGCGAAGGCATGTGCTATCTCTTCATTCAGCATACAAGTGCTTCACTGGTCATCAGCGAAAACTGGGACCCGACCGCCCGTGCCGACCTTGAAACCTTTATGGAACGTCTCGTCCCAGAAAAGGAAACATGGTACACGCATGATCTCGAGGGTGCCGACGACGCCACTTCCCACATCCGAGCCATGTTGACAGATACCAGCCTGACAGTCCCGATCGATGCGGGGAATCTATCGCTGGGACAGTGGCAGGGGATATATTTATTCGAGCATCGGTCACGTCCGCATGTGCGCAGGGTATTGATGCGAGTTTTAGATGTGGAGTGAATTTTACTTGCTAAATTCAACCTTGACTCTCATTAGGTCAATGCTCCAGGGATCATTGTTCGTGAAGACGCTGTAATAAAGATACATACTTTGACCCGTTACATCGAAACTCATAGAAGGGGAGTGGTGGTCGATCAATGTTGGATAGGCATCAAACGGGGTTTGATTGCCAGTTTCAAATCCCATAATGGCTGAAATGATAATCTCCTTCGGTGTCCAGTGGATCAGGTCATCGGAGAGCGAGTAATAAAAGCCAGAGTTATCTCCACCTGAAACGCCGACGGCAATAAACTTTTCCAGATATGTGTTGTAACTCAGGCTATAAGACATCGAGCCGTTTTCAGGCGCAACCAACACACAATTGTGATCATTGGGATTTGCATCCGTTTCAGTGTATGGGTTAATAAAGCGTATATTAAAGGCTTCACCATCCCATGCGCGCCAACTGGCTGGGTCGCCCAATGTCTGGGTTCGCATTACACACATCCCCTGCGCGTTGGAAGAGTAATCAATATTGTGTTCATCGTATTGGATCAAAACGTAGTAGTAGCCATCTTTTGGACTTTTTACGATCGCACTCGGCTGCCAGATCGAGCGCATCCAATCCGGATCATATTTATTCGGGAAGTTCGCAACACGATGGAGTGGGGCAGACCCATGCGAGTACGTTTTACCTCCATCGGTAGAGACCGCATATGTCAAGCTGATCATCGTACACATATCATGTCGGTTGGATGCGCACGGTGCAGGTCCAATGTTGATGCCTGGATTGAAGTAGGTATTGTCCCAACCTGCATCACCGCGCGAACCGACTCGGAAATGTATCTGGTCTCCCTCCTGAACCTCGACTTCGAGATAATAGGACTGCTCCGTCTCATCCCCATTTTCAATTATTGCCGTCCAAAGTTCATCCTCTCCCCTGAGAATTTGCGTCACGACCCCGTTGCCGCCACGAGAATCCTGGTCCCTCACAATACCGCTGATGGTGACCGTTCCCGTTATCGGACTTGTCCACGTGCGAACAGCGTCGCAGCCCACATCAGGGTGCATCCATTCGTTGCCGACAATGCACAATGGGCGAAATCCAACCCAGGCATTGTCTGATGCGTTGAAGACCATATCTGAATATGAAGATCCGTTCGAGCTTTGATATGTCCAGTATTGATTACCCTGTTCTGAACCGAAATCCAATTTTGCTTGCCAGGTCGAGCCTGCCTGGTCACCATGATATTCGTTATGTATGATGGCATGGATTAAGTTTCCATCTTCTGTGTATGTCGCTGCAATCCATTCGGAATGGTTATAGTTCGCGGGATTTCGATCATTATCCGAGAACATGAGCGGGGAACAATCTGGTACGAGAGAATCGAAATCAGGACCGACAAGTCGGTAATTCGTTGTGCTGGGAATCGTAAGTTGGATCATCCCATCTGCATCCCTTATTGCGCGGACGGGGAGGTCGGGGAGCATAGTATCGGCGCAACGATCCGAATCCCATTTAAAAACCAACTCGGGCTCACCGATTACTTTAATAGATGGATCGAATGGAATAGAGATTGCTGGAGAAGGTGACGGAGTTTGAGAGGGGCTTGGCGTTTGCGTTAATGTTATGGGTTGACATGCAGTCAGTAGTGATAACAGGATAATGGACAGTAAGAAATACTTATTCATGCATCTCCTCTAATCAGTTCACAATGCCGTTTACTTACCCCTCCCATTGGATATTGTAAAGCAAAATATAGAGACTATGCCCAAGTCTTCTGAATCCACTCAAATTTCACCTCATCAAGACTCTATCCCCTAACAATGGGAGCGGTTAAACAATGTGCCGCACCATAACCGCCTACCAGTTTGTTCAGATCCGCATGGATCACTTTAAAGCCGCGCGACTCCATTTCCCGTATCACTCTTTCGTTTTTTGAAAGAGCCACAAGAACTTTATTATTCCCAAAATTGAGCAGGTTGACTGCGTAATCCTTTTGCTCTTGCTCTGTGACTTCGATCAGCTCGATCTTTTTTTCATTCATGAAATCACGAAACGTACCCGCTTCTTTAGATACAATATTTCCATCCTGCTCCGACAACCTCAATACATTTCGGTTGTCGATCTCTTTCCCTGCGAGGACAAGGCCGCTGGCAAGAGGTATCCAGAACATGTCGAGGTGCATGGCTTGCATGTGCTCAGTTGTCGGTTTGGATGGGGAAGCGGATTCTCTCTCATGTCTCTCGTTGATGACTGCCACGACTTGAATACCCTTCTTCTCAAGATTCGCACCGACCTTTCTATAAACTTCCTTTGCGGCGGATAGTGTCGTACGCGCTCCGACGCCGATGTAGCAGGTTCCACCCAATATGATCGAGTCGCCGCCCTCAATTGTCCCCTCTTCGATATTCACAATATCATCTTCAAAACCAAGTTCCTTGAGAGCGGTTTTGTAAATCTCAGGATATTCACAAAATCTTGA
>DNDO01000087.1 GCA_003484265.1 Anaerolineae bacterium | reverse complement strand
TACTGCTTTCAAAACAGGCTTACCGCCTTCCACCAGACAGGCAACGGAGGCGGTCTGCTGTTCCACTCGGTGCCCATTGGTTTCGGCTCCGCTTTGAAGCCGTCACGCGGGATGCTATATGGGTCGTTCGGGTTGGCGGGCGGAGCCAGAAAAGGCGCTCCTATTGCTATGAGGATAAAGAACGAGATCAGGATCGTCCCAATCACTGCCGCCGGGGTTTTGAAAAGTCCCTGCACAACGCGGTAATTATCGGGACCTAGAAAACGTTCCAAACGGCTGATATTCCGCATGGCGACGGCATCGCCAAGCAGTTCATTATTACCTGTGGGGTTTACTACAGTCATATCAAATCTCCCTTATCAGGATAGTCGTACGCGGGGATCAACGACCCCGTAAAGGATATCCACGATCAGGTTTGCAACGATCAGGATGAACCCATTGAACATCGCAAAACCAAGGACCGTGATCACGTCCAACTGCGCCGAAGCCTGGGCGGCTGCGGCGCCGATACCGGGGTAATCAAAGACCGTCTCGGTAATGATCACACCGCCCATCAAGCCGACAACCGTAAAGCCTGCCAGCGTTACCACCGGGAGCATGGCATTGGGTCTGGCATGTTTGTTGATGACGTCCCGCTCTGAAAGTCCTTTGGCGCGCGCTGTGGTCACGTATTCCTGTCGCAGTGTCTCAAGCATGGAGCCGCGCGTCACTCTTAAGAAGGTCGCCCAACTCAGGTAGGAAAGAGTAAGAATAGGCAGGAACATATGGCGCAAAGCATCCAAAAATACATCAATGCGGCCATTGAGAAGGGCATCGAACGTCAACAAGGTGGTGTAGTGATGGAACGATTCGGACCTTACAACCTGACTATAAGTGTCGGAAAGACGGCCCGGCGGGAACCATTGTAAGTTTGCATAGAAGATCATCAGAACCAATAGACCGAACACGAATGTTGGGAAAGACGTCCCCACGATACTGAAAATACGCGCGGCTTGGTCGAAAATCCCATTATGATGTACGGCAGACTGGACACCCAGCCAGATGCCTATCAGAATGATAGGGCCGACAGCCCAGATCGTCAGGTCAAGGGTATTGGGGAACCTGTGAGAGATCAAGTCTGCAACCGGCTGTGAAGTGGTTTTGGACCATCCGAAATTCCCGAACAAAATGCCGCCCTCGCGTTCTCCGCTGACCGAGTCGATCGTCCCGATCAGCCAATTGGTGTATTGTTCGTAAATGGGGCAATCAAGACAATACTTTTTGACAGCAGCCTGGATCTGACCCTCTGATTTAAAGTCCCCGCGGATGTATAAAGAAGCTCGCTCGATCGGGTCCAGGAATTGGAGCATTCCGAAGATCAATATGCTTACGCCGAAAAGAAGGAATGGCACAAGCATCAACCGCCGGATAATATAAGTCATCATGTGAACACCTCAATCGTGTTTTCTTATTTTGCCATCTGAAATGAGCAAGTCAATTACCTGGCCATTGCACATAACAAAATATTGAGAATTATGGGGACCCGATTTCTCGGGTCCCCATAATTTTACTTAATCTCGGTCAGTGCTACTTCTTCGAAATCGTGTAGTAGTAATCACCAGAGAAGATCGGGTTCAACGTGCGGCCCGTTACCCAGCGCTGTTCGTAACCATGGCTGGTTGCCACAGCGAGAAGAGCGGTCGGTACTTGATCGTAGAAGAGCTGGTTGAGCTCGGCGTAGATCGCTGCGCGCGCGTCAGGATCGGACTCAGCCACACCGCGGTTTACGAGGTCCTGGAACTGAGCCTTCAAATCCGCATCCATACGCTGACGACCGGCATAGGTACCTACAACGTAAGGCTGGTACCAGTTGTGGGCGTCATGGATGTCTTCCTGCCAACCGCTAACGAAGTAAGGACCTTCGGCGTTGCGGAGGGTGCGCAGGAATGTGGGCCAAGGCAGACCGACTGTCTCGACATTGAACAGATCATTGACCTGGGCAAGGTTGCCAGCCAGAATTTCAGAAACAACCTGGCGGGTGGTGTTACCCTGGTTATAGAGAGCCTGCAGGCGGAAGCCTGTGGTCCAGACGTCGCCTTCGGGATCTTCACCAGCCGGGATACCATCCTTGTCAACATCAGCGAGTTTGAACTCTGCTTCGCAGACTGCAGGATCGTAGGAGTACACAGGCATGTCAGCCTGGTAACCAGGCATACCAGCCAACGGGATCACAGGAGACTGAACAGCCTCGCCATCGAACACGTCACTGATGTAAACATCCCAGTCGAAGCAGGAGGCAAAGGCCTTGCGGATGTGGACGTCTGAGAAGAAGTCCAACGGAATACCGTTACCATCCAACTGGCCGGAACCTACATAGTTGCTGACGGGATTGATGTCGAACACAAAGAACATGTCGGTGCGAGCAATGCCCGGGCGTCCCTTGTAAAGACGGAACGGCTGAGCATCATCGGTGACTACACATTCCTTGTAGGCGTTAGCGGCAAGGTCGAATTCGCAGAGTTCGCCGGAGAGCGCATCCACCTGGGAGCGGTTTTCCGGGGGAACTGAGAAGAAGTCGGCATCACCGGCTTGCGCCATAGCAAAGCGGGTGCCCCACTCATCCACATACTTCCACACAACGCGTTCGAGGGCGGCAGGAGCCTGCCAGTAGTTATCGTTGCGGGTCAGGACGAGTTCTTCACCATTTGTGTAATGATCGAACACGAAAGGACCGGTACCATTCATAACTGTGGTAAGCGGGTCGCTCTCAGAGGGTTCGGCATAGTAATTCTGCCAGGTGTCACAGGAACCATCCCATGCGCCCTGAGCAATAGCCCAGTCCTGATCCAACACACTACCCCAGGATTGTGCAATGGTGGCAATGAAAGGACCCCAGGATGAAGCAAGGGTCATGGTGACGGTGCCGGCGGCATCATCAGCCACGATGGCGGATTTGACGGTTTCACATGCGGCAACAAGGGTCGCGGGATCATTGGCAGAAAGGGCTTCGCGGTCATCAGCGGAAGCACAGCCGTCAACAATACAAGTGATGTCGTCGTTGCCGACGCCGAAGAACGGCTCAGCCAACAGCCATTGCGGGCTGGCGTGACCACCGAAGAGCAAACCGCGCTGGAACGAATAGGCAACGTCGGAAGCGGTCATGTCTTGACCTTCATGGAACGTCACGCCGGAGCGGATGTTGAAGGTGTAGACTGAGCCGTCATCAGAGACTTCCCATGATTCAGCCAGCATCGGGACGAACTTGTCGGTGTGGATGCCATCGTAGAATACGAGGGTTTCGTAGACGTTCTGGATGATCTCGCCACCGGCGGTTTCATACGCCAAGGCGGGATCGAGCGTCTCAGGTCCGCCGAAGGTTGCGATCGTGAAGGTGGTGGGGTCCGAGGATCCCATTGCTTCAGGAGCTGCAGGATCTGCAGGCGCAGGATCAGCGGGCGCTGCAGGATCTGCAGGCGCAGGATCAGCAGGATCCTCAACAGGAGCCGCACCACCGCAGGCTGCAAGCACCATGCTCGCAACGATCAGTAGACTTAAGATTGTAAATATTTTACGCATATTTCTTCTCCTCACGTAATTTAGGGTTTTGACTTAACAATACGAACTTGGATACGACATTTGTTGTGCTAAATTGGAACAACCACCTCCTCTCGAATGTAGTTTTTAATTAACCAAGTGACAGGCTACAAAGTGGCCTGGGCTCACTTCACGAAATTCCGGGCGCGAATCAGCGCAGCGTGCCTCGGCAATCGGGCAACGGGTGCGGAAGCGGCATCCGGACGGCGGGTTGGCGGGCGATGGGACGTCTCCCTTGAGAATCGTCCGCGCACGTTTTGCATCCGCTACCGGATCCGGGATGGGAACCGCGGAGAGTAACGCCTGGGTATAAGGGTGAAGCGGCTTTGCATACAACTCATCGCGTTCTGCTACTTCAACGAACACTCCCAGATACATCACTGCCACGCGGTCGCTGATATGTTTGACCATCGATAGGTCGTGGGCAATGAAGAGATAGGTCAGGTTAAACTGTTCCTGTAACTCTTCCAAAAGATTAACCACCTGCGCCTGAATGGATACATCCAGGGCGGAGATGGGCTCATCACAAATAATGAATGAAGGTTGTAACGCCAGGGCGCGCGCCACGCCGATACGCTGGCGTTGTCCGCCGGAAAACTCGTGCGGATAACGGGTCGAAAAGGCCGGGTTCAAATTTACAACTTTGAGCAGATGCGCCACACGTTCATTGATCTCCGCCCCTGTCGCAACATTATGAACCATCAATGGCTCGCCGACCAGTTGACCGACGGTCATGCGCGGGTTCAGGCTCGCGTACGGGTCTTGAAAGATCATCTGCATCTTGCGTCGCATCAGACGCATCTCTTCACCCTTTAATTTGAGCAGATCGTTCCCTTCAAAGGAAACACCTCCATTGGTGGGCTTATAAAGCTGGAGGATGGTGCGTCCCGTTGTCGATTTGCCGCAGCCTGACTCTCCCACAAGTCCCAGTGTTTCACCGCGTCTCACATCAAAGGTAACCCCATCCACCGCGCGGACCGCCCCCACCTTGCGCTGGAACACGCCACGATAGATCGGGAAGTGCATTTCCAGATCTTTGACTTGAAGCAAGACTTCATTGTTAGCGCTCATGAACGAGGCCTCCCAGTTTTTGTATCCACCCAGCAGGCAACACGATGTTCCGGTGCGACAGGTTCAAGGGCAGGGTTTTCCTTCCAACAACGTTCCATTGCCCATTTACACCGTGGGGCAAATGGACAGGCATCCGGTTTCTGATAAAGAACAGGAGGCGCTCCTTCGATCGAGAATAATTTTTTATGTTCCGTCTGATCCACGCGCGGCAGGCTCCCGAGCAAGCCGATCGTATAAGGATGCGAAGGGTTGGTGTACAGGTCGCCAACCAGCGCCTCCTCGATGATAAATCCGCCATACATGACAACCACGCGTTGCGCGAGCCCGGCAACCACACCGAGATCGTGTGTTATCCAAATGATCGCCATACCCAGCTCTTCGCGCAGGCGCTTTACCAGATCCGTGATCTGTGCCTGAATGGTCACGTCCAGGGCAGTGGTCGGTTCGTCTGCGATCAACACCTGGGGACTGCAGGATAATGCCATTGCGATCATTACGCGCTGGCGCATGCCGCCTGAGTACTGGTGAGGATAGTCACCAAGACGTTCCTTGGCTTTTGGAATACCCACCATCTCTAGTAATTCAGCTGCGCGGTCACTGGCTTGTTTTTTGGTCATGCCAACATGCAGCATCAACGGCTCTTCCAATTGACGTCCGATCGTCAACACTGGATTTAGAGAGGTCATCGGATCCTGAAAGATCATACCAATCTGACCGCCACGTACATGGCGAAGTTCTTCGCCTGACATCTTTATGAGATCTTGTCCTGCAAATATTGCTTTCCC
>DNDO01000200.1:9920-32830 GCA_003484265.1 Anaerolineae bacterium | reverse complement strand
GAGACTGACAGGCGGCGACAGCAAAAGCGGGCGACATCTTTTTGGGCATCTGCAAAACGCCGGCGCTGAAATTCTCGCTGTGGGCGCTTCCGACTGGATCGTGCATGGAGCGGGCAGGAAATATCCAAATGATGAGGCTTATTTTCTTAATTTCATTTTGCACTTTCTCGAAGAGACTTTGCGAAACCACCCCAAGCTGGAAGCGAAGTCGTTTAGTGATTGGGTAAAACAACGCCGCACCCAAGTGGAAAGCGGCGAATTGATCTATATCGCGCATCAAATGGATTTTCTTGTGCGGTCTTCGCACGTCTCTGCGTAGATTATTCGGACGAATCACCCTACCATTTTCAATGCTCGAATGGAGTATAATCATCTCATCATATAATCTATATCAGCAGTCCACCGCTGTTTTCGTTTTTGAGCATACACTGCACTCAATTCCCTAGTAAAACACACAATCGACTTCTGAAGAACAGGAACAATTTTGAACTTCGAACAATTTAATCTCGATTCCCGCCTTATGCATGGAATCAAAAACGCGGGATATGAAGCCGCAACTCCCATCCAGGAAGCGGCTATCCCTGCTGCGATGCGCGGACGGGATGTCATCGGCACCGCGCAGACAGGCACAGGCAAGACAGCTGCCTTCATCCTCCCCATCCTTAACAAGCTGATTAATGGACCCCGCGGGATGCCCCGCGCACTTATCGTGACACCGACGCGTGAACTGGCGGAACAGATCCACCAGGTGGCAAAAATGTTGTCAGTTGGAACAAAGATCCGCAGCACAACCATTTACGGGGGCGTTACTGCGAGTCGACAGATCAAGGCACTGAAAGACGGTGTGGAAATATTAGTCGCGTGTCCAGGTCGATTATTGGACCTCGTCAACCAGCGTCACGCAAAATTAGACCGGATCGAAGTGTTGGTGCTCGATGAAGCCGACCGCATGTTCGACATGGGTTTTCTGCCCGACGTGCGGCGCATCATCAAAGCCGTGCCAGCGAAGAGACAGACCATGTTGTTCTCGGCTACCTTCCCCGCCGAGGTGGAGCAACTCGCCGCGCAATCGCTGGTCGAACCGCAAAAGATCGCGATGGGAATCAGCAAACCCGCGCACACTGTTACACATGCGCTATATCCCGTGCCGCAACATTTGAAATCGGGATTGTTGCTGAAAATTCTCAAGCAGACCGATACCAACTCTGTATTGATCTTCACGCGCACCAAACACCGCGCGGACAAGATCGCGCGTCAGATCGCGCACGCGGGACACAAAGTGACGAGCCTGCACAGCAACCGCTCACAGGGACAGCGGCAGAACGCCTTGAACGGTTTCAAAAGCGGACACTTCCACATCATGGTCGCCACCGACATTGCAGCGCGCGGGCTTGACATCGAAAGCATCTCGCACGTCATCAACTTCGACATGCCCGACACCGCCGATGCCTACATCCATCGCATCGGGCGCACGGGACGCGCCCAACGAACCGGAGACGCGTTCACACTCGTCACCCCGGACGACGACGATATGATCCGTAAACTCGAACGAATTATGAAAGAGCCGATAAAAAAGATCACGCTCGAAGACTTCGACTACTCGCCTCCCGCC
This sequence comes from Anaerolineae bacterium, assembly GCA_003484265.1. Lineage (GTDB taxonomy): Bacteria > Chloroflexota > Anaerolineae > Anaerolineales > Villigracilaceae > Defluviilinea. The sequence goes on along the minus strand of DNDO01000200.1, from coordinate 31,218 downwards.
CCGCCTCGATCTGCACACGACCGTGGACGTGGCGCACGCCCTCCTCGCCCCGCTCCCACGCCGAAACGATTTGGAAAGAATCGGCTGGCGCCGAGAAGGAAGTAATTTATGAATCAAAAAGAGCCCCGCGCAATGCGCGGGGCTCTTTTCAGTTGTCAACTACATCATTACGACGTTGCTGGCTTGCGGACCCTTGGGTCCCTGTTCAACTGTGAACTCGACCTTCTGGCCTTCCTGCAAGTTGCGGAAACCATCGCCTTGAATGGCGGAGAAATGGACGAAAACGTCCTTTCCGCCTTCGCGCTCGATGAAGCCGAAGCCCTTGTCACCGTTGAACCACTTGACCGTACCGATAATTCTGTCAGACATTGTTTGCCTCCTATGGCAATATAAAGATTTACTAGGCGTCTTGGTCGTTCCATCGGAGGGTCAAACAAAACAGCCCACGGATCGAAACCGTGAGCTGTGGCTGTTCTTCAAACCAACGTAACTTACCGTTATCCTACAGAGCCAATGGTAACAGGGGTATGAGAATAAGTCAATAAAAACAAACACCGTTATAGCGGGCGATGTGAAGAAATCCCCGACTCTTAAGGTAACCGCACCACCCAGAAGATTGCTTCGTCGGGCTAATGCACTCATCGCAATGGCGGAGGCGCCCGGAGTGCTATAATCTCCAGCCTATGAATTTTCTCATCACCGGAGCCGCGGGATTCCTCGGCTCTTCTCTTGCCAACCACCTCGCCCGCGAGGGACACCAGGTCCGCGGGCTGGATGATCTTTCCACGGGCGATCCGCAGGCACTCGCACCCGATGTCCATTTCACGCGCGGCGATGTCAGCGACCGCCCCAAGTTGTGGACGCTCCTTCAAGAGGTGGATGTCGTCTATCATCTCGCGGCGCGAGTCTCTGTGCCAGAGTCTGTTTTATATCCACGGGATTACAATAACGTCAACGTCAGCGGGACGGTTGCCCTCATGGAAGCAATGCGGGATGTCGGTGTACGCCGCGTCGTTCTAACTTCGTCCGGGGCGGTATACGGCGACCTAGCCGATCAGCCGCTGATAGAGACTCTCACGCCCAATCCACGTTCGCCCTATGCTGTATCCAAACTCGCTGCGGAGTATTACGTCCGCACCATCGGCAGACTGTGGGGAATTGAAACTGTCAGTCTAAGAATCTTCAATGCCTACGGTCCAGGTCAACATCTGCCGGCATCACACCCGCCTGTTGTGCCGCATTACCTTAAACAAGCCCTGCGAGGCGGGACACTAGTTGCACACGGAGACGGCACACAAACACGCGATTACGTTTACGTGGACGATGTGGTCAGCGCATTGGTCGCCTCTTCCACAGCGCCCAACATTAATGGGCTGGTCATCAACGTCGGCTCTGGCGTCGAAACCAGCGTCCGCGAGTTGATCAAATCTGTGCTGGATGTGACAGACAGCAAACCCGAGGTCATCTACAATGCCACAACCTCCGGCGGCGTTTCACGCATGAGCGCAGATTTGTCCCTTGCAAAAGAGAAGCTCGGTTACCGCCCGTCCATTAAGCTGGAAGATGGATTAAGGTTGACGATTAAGAGAGACCCTCGATTCAAAAACGTTTGAACGTGCAAACCTTCGAACGTCAAAACGTTATGATACTCCCCCGCTCATTCTATAACCGCCCCACCCTGATCGTTGCCCGAGAACTGATCGGCGCACGACTTGTTCGAATATCGAATGGCAAGAAACTTGTCGGATTGATAACTGAAACTGAAGCCTACATCAGCGAAAAGGATTTGGCTTGCCATTGCAAAGCTGGAAGAACGCCGCGCACGCAGGTCATGTATGGCGAAGCAGGTCATGCATATGTCTATTTCACGTATGGGAATCATTGGATGTTCAATATCGTCACCGAAAGAGTGGATTTCCCCGCGGCGGTACTGATCCGTGCCATACAACCGATTGAAGGGGTAGAATTGATGTCTGAACGCAGGAACGGACGAGATACTTTCGGTCCCGGCAAATTGACTCAGGCAATGGGAATCACCAAAAGCGAGAACGGAGTCGATTTGACTGAACCAGGCTCAAGCTTATGGATCGAAGCGGGCGTCAAAGTCCAAAACTCGCTCGTGACGAAAGGTCCGCGCGTGGGTTTAAATAAAACACCGGAGCCGTGGTTATCCAAACCCTGGCGGTTTTTAGTAAAAGATTGGAAAATCATTTAACCCGTCATTACTTCGGGCTTTGCCCTTGCAGTGACGAAAGAGAAAACAAGGAGAGATTATGGGATTACTTGAAGGCAAGAATGCATTGGTTTTCGGTCTGGCAAATGACAAGTCTATTGCGTGGGGCATCATCCAGGCATTCATACGCGAGGGTGCGAACGTGGGGATCAGCTACGCGGGCGAAATGCTCGAAAAACGCGTGAAGCCGCTTGCAGAAAAGATAGACTGCAAGTGGGTGGAACAATGCGATGTGACCAAGGACGATCAGATCACTTCCACCGCAGAGAGCGCAGCGAAACATTTCGGTAAGATCGATATTTTGGTGCACTCGATCGCGTTCGCGGGACGGGACGAATTGAGCAGACCGTATTATCAAACTTCACGCGACGGCTTCAAGAATGCGATGGACATTTCGGTGTTCTCATTCGTCGCTTTGACGAATGCCTTTTTGCCGCATCTGAACCCCGGCGCTTCGATCATGTGCCTGACGTATGGTTCGGGTGCAACAAAAGTTGCCCCCCACTACAACGTAATGGGCGTTGCGAAAGCCGCATTGGAATCATCCACCCGTTATCTGGCATACGATCTCGGTCCGCAAAAGATACGCGTAAACGCGATCTCAGCAGGTCCGATCCGCACATTGGCGGCGGCGGGCGTTGGCGGCTTTCGGGATATGTACAAGCATTTTGCTGATGCGGCTCCCTTGCGCGAGAATGTGACCATCGAGGACTGCGGTAACCTGGCAGTGTTCCTGGGATCCGACCTTTCCACACGTATGACGGGTGAGGTGATCTATATCGACTCGGGTTTCAACATCATGGGTGTGCAGGTCAGCGGCAAGGAAGAGAAGAGCGAGTAATCGTAATCAACGAAAAGTTGGGCGGCATCTCGCCGCCCTTTTTGTTTTAAAGGTAAAATCTACTCATGTTCAAACGCAATACTACTCCCGCTGAAACACAACAACCCGTCCAAGCCGTAGAACGCATTACCTCGGTGTTGGGCTCGGGCGTCATATGGCATGGATCGATCAATGGCTCGGGGGGCGTCCGCATTGAGGGTGCGTTCGAGGGCGAGATCGCCCTGCGCGGAATGCTCGTCGTCGGCGAAACAGGACGTGTCACATGCCAGAACGTGCGCGCCAACACCGTCATTGTCGCTGGAGCGGTACGCGGCAATATCACGACTCAAAAATTGGAGATTCGCGGGAGCGGTCGTGTATGGGGTGACGTGGTCACAACCGCGTTCGTGACAGAAGAAGGCGCATTCCTGCGCGGACAAATCCGCATGGAAGAAACGGTCGAACTGGACCTCGGTCCTGCCACGGAGACGACCCCCTCCGAAGCCGCCCAGGCAGAAACAATTGCTTCGACGCCCATCGTTGTCCCTGAGTCTGATAAAGTAAAGAAATCTTCGAAGAAGAAAAAAGCAGAAGATAGTTGATCTCACCCCAAACCCTCTTCCATGAGCAGAGGGGAAATTGGATTCATGAAATACCGCGATCTGCAAATTCAAACTCACCGTGAAGCACCCAACAATGCACGGACAGAAGGATTCTCCTTCCTAGTCAGAGCGGGGTATTTGACGCGGGAAAATGTTCCGACGAAGCTGGGCGAACATGCGCTCGATCATTTGCGAGCCTTAGCAGATGGATCATTCCTTTTCTTGTCAACGATTGGTAACGAAAAAGAAACCTACTTCGCCATCCCATCAGGAAACGTTGAAGTTGCATATTGTCCATCCTGCAAATATACCGAGAGAATTGAATACGCGCGTTTCGTAAAACCCATAAGCGCGGAGCATGTTCCGCCCCTACCCATTGAAAGAATTTCCACGCCCGATTGCAACACGATTGAATTTCTTGCCAATTTCCTCAACATTCCAAAAGAGAAAACTGCAAAAGCGTTGATGTATACGCGGTTGAGCGATAGTAAATTCGTTTTTGTTGTTGTACGCGGAGATATGCAACTTAGCGAAAGGAAGCTCATCGCGCAGGTTGGCGACATCCGTCCGGCGACGACGGAAGAAATTGTCAGCGCAGGTGCGATACCGGGATATGCATCAGCTATCGGGTTGAAGGACTCGTTGATCGTAGCGGACGATCTGATCCCAGGGTCGTCAAATCTTGTCGCGGGGGCAAATGAGTCGGGCTGGCATCTCAGGAATACAAATTACGGGCGGGATTATTCAGCCGAGATCGTTGCGGATCTGATTCAGGCAAAAGAAGGCGACACCTGTATCGAATGTGGAAATCTGCTTTCGGTTTTGAGCACACTCTCTTTGAACAATGACTTTGAAAATGTTCTATTTGCATTGGCAGAAACTCACCATGATGAAAAGGGACTGACCCTTCCCAATCCCACTGCGCCATTCGATGTGTATCTCATGCACATCCCTGGCAAAGAGTTGGACACATACGCCAAAGCTGATGAAATATATAATTCAATTCTGGATGCGGACATATCTGTCTTATTGGATGATCGAGATGAACGTGCAGGGGTCAAATTCAACGACGCGGATTTGGTAGGATGTCCTGTGCGCGTGACAGTTGGTGAAAAGAGCTTGATAGAGGGAATGGTAGAATTGAAACTGCGCAAGGTAAAGGAAATTCAACTTGTGTCGATTGACGAGACCGTTGAAAAGATAAAATCCATATTAAAACCCTAGGGATATGACGTGTCTTTTCCCTATAAAAAATCATGAACATCCCCAAAGTCGGACATTTCCCTCCCGCCAAACGCAGCGGACTCATTATTCACGGAACAACCATACTAGCGTTGGCGACTGTGTCAGCATGGGGTTTCTGGAATCTTTCCCGCGCAGAGGTAGGACCAATGTTCGTCTCCTATCTGTTAGCCGCGTTGTTCGCATTTGCGCCCATCCCATTTTTGGGATACCGCGCCTACGCCCTCCAGCGCGCGGATTATTATATTGACCGCGACAGCCTCGCCGTCATCTGGGGTTTGCGTGTGGAAGACATCCCGTTGACAGACATCGAATGGATGCGTCCCGCATCCGATCTTACGCGTCCGTTACTTCTTCCGCGGTTTCGAGTTCCAGGCGCAGTGCTTGGCACACGCCGCCACCCCGATGTAGGCTTGGTCGAGTTCGTTGCCTCTGATACTAAAAATATTATCCTGATAGCAACATCAAAACGCGTTTTTGCCATATCACCGCAAAACCCTGCCGCTCTCGTACAGACGTTTGCACGCGCCACCGAACTGGGAAGCCTGTCGCCTGCACAGCCTGTTTCCGTATATCCATCATTCATCATCACACAGGCATGGGAGAGTCCCGTTGCGCGTTTCGTTTGGATGAGCGGACTCTTTCTCAATCTTGGCTTGATTCTTTGGGTTGGGATATTGATCCCGTCGCTATCCCAAATCCCTTTTGGATTCAATGCACTGGGTGAGCCGAATGAAACCGCATCATCCACGCAACTGATTCTGCTGCCGCTCGTCAGCGCGTTCATGTATGTGATCGGCATCATCTCGGGGTTGTATTTTTACCGCTGGGACAGACAACGTCCACTTGCATATATTGTGTGGATATCAAGCACCGTTTGCGCGATATTATTTTTGATGGCGGTTTTGTTTCTTGTGACGACCCCCATTTGATAATTACTACGATGGTTGGGTAGGGTGATTCCCGTATCGAAACCATCAAAAAGAACCTAAAATGAGATTTGTGGTTTCGATACGCGGCGCTAAAGAGCAGCGCCGCTACCAATCCACCGTTATTATAAAAAACATGCAACTCTTTTACGGATTTTTCCTTGCGGTCATCATCGCCTACATCGCATTCCGCGCGCGCAGTCTCAGCAAAGACGGAGCGTTCGCTGCGATACTTGTAGGTGCAGTTGTTTTTGGTTTAGGCGGTTTACGGTGGGCAATATTACTTCTCATCTTCTTTATCACGTCATCGGCGCTGAGCAGTCTTTTCAAGAAACACAAGCGAGGGTTGAACGAAAAATTCTCCAAGGGAACCAAACGCGACGCGGGGCAGGTATTGGGCAACGGCGGGCTGGCTACGGCTTTTGTGTTGATAAATTCCCTTTATCCTGAATCAAGCATCGGTTGGGTTGGATTCGCTGCGTCGCTTGCGGCGGTCAATGCTGACACGTGGGCGACCGAATTGGGAGTCCTGAATCCATCTCCACCGCGCATGATAACGGACCTAAGAAAACGCGTCGAAAAAGGGACCTCAGGCGGGGTCTCCCTCTTTGGGACTTTAGCGTCGCTGTTAGGGGCATCTGCGATAGCAATACCTGCTGCACTGTTTACTGATAACTGGCTACTTTTCCCACTAATCACTTTCGCTGGACTCGCAGGTTCCCTCTTCGACTCATTCCTCGGCGCAACCGTGCAAGCGATGTACTACTGCCCCACCGATAATAAAGAGACCGAGAAACACCCGCTACACACCTGCGGCACACAGACGGTTCACACCCGCGGCTGGAGGTGGCTGACGAATGATTGGGTCAATTTCGCGTGCGGCGCTTTTGGTTTATTGATTGCCTATTGGTTATTGTAATCTGAATATAAATCGCTATAATACAATTATGAATTCTGAACTGACCCAATTAGCTATCCGTTCTTAAGATTACACGGTGAAAGGGTTGTGATGAATAAAAACATTATCTTTTTGTCCCACTTGGTATTGATGTTCTTCTTATCGGGTTGTGGACCGGGTGAATTTTTTGGTCCCACGATCACTCCTCCGCCAACGAATACACCCACTTCCACCCCGACAAACACGCCAACCCAGACTCCCACATTCACTCCAACCAACACCATTACTCCAACAAAGACACCAATTCCATTAACAAACACATCAGAACCTCCGGGGGTTATCACCGGTAGAATTGTAGATCCAAATAATCAGCCGTTAAGAAATATTACTGTGTCATTGTTGAAGAACACCAAAACTGTTGCAGAAACCATCACCAATTCATCCGGCCAATACACTTTTGAAAACGTACCTCCTGGAACGTATCAAATCCTGTACATCCTCGAACTCGGCTCTGGAATCAGCCTGCACATTTTTGGAGATGAATTTGTGGTTGAAAGTGGAAAAACCACGCAGCAAGATATTAAATCCCAATATTAATCATTTTGCGGGAGAAATTATCTGCGTCGGAATAAAAGCAGTGACAGCGAAGAAATGCTGTCACTGCTTTTATTCAATAAATACGAATTACTAATCTCCACTGACAGGCTTGCTTGTTTTCCTCATAAACAGCTTCCACAAACCCCAAAGGAGAAGTGCGGGCGGCAAAAGGATCGGGAGGATGACCACGCCCAGCCATATCACGAATTCTGCAATTCCCTGATATGCAACTGTCAACACTTCGACAGCATCCTTCAAAACAATGCCGGGATTCCATGCTTGAGGCGCAGGCGGAACAACAGGTTTTAGTTCTGGAAACTCAGGCTCAAGAGTGATAGTGATCGTTGAGAAGGCGGAACGGTCGTTAAGGTAGTTCATGCGTCCTTTGATCTGTTCGATCTGGGCATCGAGATTCGACAGTTCTTGATTAATGCGCAGTGCTTCATCAACGGTCTTGGCGTCATCCAAAAAGGATTTCACTCGTTCGCGGGTTGCTTCGAGGTTCGTCAACTGCGATTGCAGGTCAACGTATTGATCGGTCACGTCCTCGCCCGAGGCTGTTTCATCGCGCACTTCGATGGCGAGTCCGCGCAGGCGGCTCAGAACTTTCTCGAATTCATCCACAGGGACGCCGAGCGTCACCGATGCATATTTCAATTGATATTCCGCATAATCCTGATACCACACACGCGAACTGACGATGTATCCTCCTGAGTCGCCGACGATCTGCGTGGTGCGGTCGATAGCAGTGTTCGTATCTTCCACCAGCAAACGTATGTCTGCATTCTTTACGATCATGCGGTTGGACCGCTCGAGTATGGTCAAGTCGCCCGACCGATTCGTCAACTCGTATGCGGCATTATCTGCAACGGGAAAACCGATCGAGTCAACCGGTTGTTCTGCAACATCCTCGTTCACTTTCGATGAATTAGTCTCTGGCGCACCGCGCTCCTCCGGCGCAGGGTCTTCCAATTCTAAAGTCGCAGCGCCTCCACACGCAGAGAGAATCATTACAGCGGCAACGAACATCATTAACAAACTGGATCGAGTTTTCATCTTATCCTCCGGGTAATTAGATTTTTATTTCGGCGTTACACCAAGGACGAATCGCAACCGATAAAGTTCCCCCAATATAACTATTCTTCAATTACAGATTAATCATTCAAACATTCAAAATTTTTTGGATGTTAATATTATTTCCCGGAATCAATTAGATTTTTCTACGACGATTATCGGTTCATGCGGCCAGCCATCCGACTGCGCCTTCACAACCAGCTTTGCCACGTCGACGGGGAAAACCTTATCATGCTGAGGCAGTTCCGTTATCGGCATCCAGAAGGGAATGTAGACGCCAGCCTGCGGATCGTCAGGTCTGGGGATAAATTCTTCGCCAGTGCCAGTCCCAAACTCGCCGCCGATCCGTTCGACGAGAAAATAGGTTTGCACGCCTTGATCGATATGAACGACCGCTACTTTTTGCTTGATGGAAATTTCAAGCCCCAACTCTTCCTTCGTCTCGCGGATGGCGGCTTGTTCGAGAGTCTCGCCCTCATCCACACCTCCGCCTGGGAATACGAAATAATCCAATCCTCCGCGATGACGTTCGATCAGCGCCACTTTGTTATCTTCGATAAGTACGATACCTGCCCTTGTTCGCATTTAGTCTCCATAAGTGACCGTCAATTCAATCAGGCGTCCACGATTTCTTTCGCCACACGATTGATCTCATCCATCGTTGCGCCCCTTGCCTTTTCGAGACGCTCAAATCGTTTCGTGAATTGACTCATGGCATAGTTGACAAAGTCATCCTCCACCAACCCAAACGGGACAATCTTATATGCGGCGAAGGCGTCACCGATGACACCAATGGCGAATGGGAGCAGGGTATTCATTTGGGTATCTAGCGTGTCCCATTCCTCGGGATGTCCGGCTACGAGACGCGAGAGCAAATAAACACCATACGCAATATGACGAGACTCATCCTGTTTCAACAACGAGATCCCTTTGCGAAGCCCGGGCATCAGGTCGTTACGTTCGAGCATTGTGAAGAAAGCGTGATAACCCGTCTCTGCGAGGACACCTTCGACGACCATGTTGTATGTCACCGAAGCGCGGATTTGGGCGGAAGGTGAAGAGTCACTCTCCAGCGCGGAAAGAGCCGAGGGAAGTGCGTCATAGAAGACGAAGCGATAGTTGGCAGTGTGATAGTGTGTCAGATCGTCCAGCGCAATAGATACTTCATCCAAAAATCTACGGAAGAAATCTGTATGCTTGGCTTCTTCGTAGAGAAAAGATGTCAGGAATATTTCTTCTTCGACACGTCCCTCTTTCGCGATGACGTATATCAACGGAATCAGGTCGAGCGTGACCGCTTCCTCACCTGCAACGAACATGGCAAGCAGGCGCAGGATCAGATCTTTTTCATCGTCCTTGAGGTTTGCCCAATCGGCTTTGTCTTTTGAGAGATCAATATCGGATGGATTCCAAATGCCCAAACGCTTGGCTTTTTCATACAAGCGCATCGGCGGGATGTCGCGGTCAAGTCCGCGCGTGGTGGTAACAAAGGATTGATGCATAGGACCCCTTTATATTTCTTTTATCTGATTCGTTCGTATCGACTCCACTGCTGCGAAAGTGGATTTAGTCACGCCGATCAGTTGTTCATACGGTATTGACGGTCCGCCACCCTCACGAATGGAATGTACAAACGCCGTCCATTCAGCTACCCAGCCCTTATCCTGCGCGGATTTAACTCGACTCTTCCTTCCATCTCGAATTGTTTCCAACGAAACGAAATCGTCCAACAATGACACCTGTCCGCCGCAAAACACCTCGACGCGTTCCTTGGGAAATGATTTATCTCCATTGGCAAGGTAATCCACCACGCCAATAGATCCGTCGGGGAACGTCAATGTCATCGTGACGTTGTCTTCTCGATACTTGCCGTTATCCGGTAGAGCATGAGCGGTTACTGAAATGGGAGAATCGCCAACGAGAAAAGTGATGAAGTCAATGAAATGACAGGCTTCGCCGACGATTCTTCCGCCGCCGACTTCTGGATCTTGAGTCCAGTGGTCGATGGGAATGTAACCCGCGTTGACACGATAATGCACATACATCGACGATTGAAGATTGACGATTGAAGATTTTAGTTGCCCAGCGAGAGGAGCAAAACGACGATTAAAGCCTACGGTCAGCAGCGACTGGCTGTTCGCTTTTAGTTGTTTGCTAATTCTTGAAAGCTGACCAGTGTTTATCGCAAGCGGCTTTTCAACAAAGACATGCTTGCCTGCCTTCAAGGCTTTGAGCACCAAGTCTGCATGAGAGTCATGACGGGTAAGAATGGCTACGGTGTTGATCCTCGTGTCGTTGATGATTTCGTTTTCATCGGAGGTTGCATACTTGAACCCAAATTTTTTACCGGAATGTTGTGCATTCAATCCGCCGGAAGAGGCGATGCCGACAAGTTCAATACCGCCAGCCTTTTTTATGGAGGGCAACAGGATAGAGTTCGCAAACAAGCCAGCTCCTAAAACACCGAGTTTTACGAGTTCAGATTTACGATTGGCGTCTGAAGGAAACGCAATCGTTTTTTCCTCTTTCCTCGTTCCTTCGGGGTATGTGAGCAAAACGCCAAGAAAATTTCCTTTCTTTTTTCCAGTAATGACTTCGTAAGCTTTTATGCCCTGCCCAATAGGGAAACGATGAGTAATGAGCGGCTGGACTTTGAGTTTGCTTTTCGACATCAAATCGACAACGGCTTCAAAATTGCGCCCCTCTGTCCAGCGGATGTAACCCACCGGGTAATCTTGTCCGTTTTCTTCGTAGTCCGTGTCGTAGCGGCCTGGTCCGTAGGAACGGGAGTTGATGATGGAGATTTCTTTTTCGTAGTAGATTTTGCGGGGAATGGTCAAACCAACTGCGCCTGTTGCAACGACTCGTGCGCGGTCACGAGCGATTAACCCTGCGAGTTCAATGGGATCATTGGATGAAGTATCCGCACAAATGAGAACAATATCGAAACCGCGGTTGGAAGTGAAGGCAGAAGATGAGTCCACTGCTTTTTCACGGGAGACAGCTTGAATCCCCAGAGAAGACCCGAGTTTGATTCGTTCGGAGTCGATTTCGATGCCGAGGACGTTGCATCCTGCCGCTGTAGCTATTTGCGCGGTCAATAATCCTAATAAGCCCAATCCGATCACTGCGATATTTTCGCCGATCTGCGGTTCAGCTAGACGAAATCCATGCAGGGCAATGGCTCCAAGCGTTGTGAAGGATGCGGACTCGAAATCAACATTTTTAGGGAGCGGCGTGAGCAGGTTTCGCGGAATGACATTGTATTCAGCATGGACAGCATATCCGCCGCCTGCACATGCAACGCGCTGACCAACTTTGAATCCCCCCATATTTTTACCTAGCGCAACAATCGTGCCCGCAGAGGAATAACCGAGCGCCATCGGTTGATCAAGGCGATTGAATGCGGCTTGCGCAGTATTGAGCAAACCTTCGCGGCGAGCCTTATCGATAACCTGCCTTACAAGATCAGGGCGTGATCGCGCCTTGCCTGCCAAACTTTTTTCAGCGAATTCGACGACCATGCGTTCGGTCCCTGCAGAGACAAGGCTTGCCCCCACTTTTACGAGCGCCTGCCCATTAAGAGGAGTTGGTACGGGGACATCCTCTATTGTTGATTTGCCATTTTTGATGTTTTGTAATAATTGTTTCATTGATTAAAAGTATAACCCTACTTATCAAGATATTCTTGCATAAGACTGTGAAAATGATGCACGCCGTTCTCACGTTTGACGGAATACCTTCCCTGCTTGTAAACGCCAGCTTCGAGGTTTCGCTGTACATCTTCACAAAGCGTCATATCCTCTTTTTGGACGTTGTCACTAAAGGCAATGCCGTCCTGTAAATTTTTCCAAGCCTCGGACGTACCGGGGTCGGCAAAGTACCACTCGAAGATCACATTGGTTTTGTTGTGACTGACCGGGACAACGATATTGATCTGTACATTGCCAGGATAGGTATTGAACATGAAGTTTGGGAAAATCCAATAGTAAAACGCCTGCTCGTCACCAATGAGTTCCGTGAACACACGTCCGGCTGGATCTTCCGTACGGACGGGCCGGATGGGCGCGTATTGCGAGGAATAATAACGGAACGTATCCACACGGTATTTATCGTAGTCCACTTCTTTGAACAAGCCAGGATGCGCTATGGGGATGTGGTAGCCCTCCAGGTAATTGTCTATGTACACTTTCCAATTTGCATTGACGACGTACTCGCGTCTTTCTACCTTGCGAAGGGTGCTGAAATCGAGGGAGTTTGTCTCCACTGGGATATTCCCGAGCACATCCAATAGCGGCGGCGCTGACGCATCCATATTAACGAAGACAAAGGGCCCCCATGTTCCTACTCTTATTGGGATGAGACCAAAGTCTTCCTTGTTGAAGTTCTCAACGCCGTCAAATTCGGGCGCGTTTCGAAGTTTTCCATCAAGCCCGTACAACCAGCCATGATACTGGCATTGCAGGGACTTGCGGTTCCCGCATCCGTGAGCCACCACTCCCGCGCGGTGCCGGCAGACGTTGTAAAAAGCGCGCAATTCACCATCTTGTCCGCGGACGAGTACGACGGGTATACCATTGATGTCCACGGCGGCATAATTGCCGGGGAAGGTTAGAAGATCGAGAGATGCAGCATATTGCCACGTGCGGCGAAAAACCTTTTCGCGTTCGTGAATCAGCATGGCGGGGTCGATATACCAGTTTGCTGGCGGCGTTGATGCGGAGGCAAGTTTGGGGTCTAGAATGAAGCGGTTGTCCATAGATTGGTACTTCTCCTGCATCAATTTTAGCCGAGAAAGGGATGATATAATTTTTGAGTTCTTATTTCATTCAGGAGAAACAACGTGTCTGATTCACGTGTCCAAAAATTCGCAAAAGTTTTAGTGGAACATTCCGCCCGCATCGATCCCGGCGACCGCGTGCTCATCGAAGCGACAACAGCCGCCGAACCGCTTGTGCGCGAGCTATATGTCCAGATTCTGGAAAAAGGCGGTCACCCGCACCCGATGGTCGGCTTCCCCGGTATGGTGCCGTTCGTTCAGGACGACCTGTATCTGACATATGCTAATGACGCGCAGTTGGATTTCGTTCCAACATTTCACAAGGTGGCATACGACCAGTTCGAAAGCCGCATCCGCATCCATTCGATGACGAATACGCGCGGCACATCAAGCCTGGACCCGGTAAAGGCACAGCGGCGCGGGAAGGCGATCAGTTCGATAACAGCGGCTCAAATGAGACGCGGCGCGGAGGGCTCGTTCAAGTGGGTCACCACCCTCTTCCCCACCGATGCCTATGCCCAGGATGCAGGGATGAGCCTAAAAGATTACGAGGATTTCGTTTACAACGCCGTCCATGCACATGAAGATGACCCAATCTCATTTTGGAAAAGCACAGCTGCTGGGCAGCAAAAAGCAATTGACTGGCTGGTTGGTAAAAGTCAGGTTGTGATGCGCGGACCTAATGTCGATCTAACGCTCTCGATCAAGGGGCGCAAATTCATGAACTCGACGGGGATGTACAACATGCCAGATGGCGAGATATACACCGGACCCGTCGAAGACTCGGTCAACGGATGGGTGAAATTCACCTATCCCGCCATTTATGGCGGTGTGGCTGTCGAAGGCGCAGAGTTGACCTTCAACCGAGGGCGTGTCGAACAGGCAAAAGCAGAAAAGAATCAAGAGTATCTATTCAAGATGCTCGAGTCTGACGACGGGTCGCGTTATCTTGGTGAATATGCCATCGGCACAAACTTTGACATCGACAAGTTCACGGGCAACATCCTCTTCGACGAAAAGATCGGTGGCACATTCCACATGGCGCTCGGCGCAGGCTACCCCGAAACGGGGTCGAAGAATAAGTCCGCAATCCACTGGGACATGATCTGCGACCTCCGCACCGACTCAGAGATCCTTGTAGACGGCGAGTTGTTCTATAAGAATGGTCAGTTTGTGTTCGGGAAATAAAATTTAAACACAATTGATTAAATTTTGAAGGTTGAGGACCGTGTTATTCCTCAACCTTCATTTTATTTGCGACCTATTCAAAATTCAAATCTGCATCCGATCAATACAGCCCAATCGATTGATCGATCCTACGCGCGAAAGCATCTATGCCTCCGCTAACATTGAAAACGTTTTTCCACCCCTGCTGTGCGAGCCACGCGGCGACCTGCATACTGCGGTTGCCATGATGACACATCACATATATCGTTGCGTCCTTCGCCCGTGCCGACTCTGACAAGGCGTTCGTGCCTTCCTGTGACAGGCGGCTCATGGGTGTAACCTCTAGTCTGCTGTCTGTTACCTTGGCAAAGTCCAACTCTTGAAGTTCACGGACATCAAGCAGGATGAACTTGTCTTCGGATTCTAGTTTTTCAGAAAGATCGGTAACATTAATTTCAGGGATCATAATTTACTCTATCGCCTTCGAATACAACTTTTCTACATACTCTTTGACCATGCGCCGAGTGGAAAACTGCGGGGTGACTGTCTTGATCGATTCTTTCATCCGCCCAACCCACTCAACAGGGATGTTGTTGATATCGCGTTCATAGTACATGGGAATGATCTCATTCTCAAGTTTGTTGTAGAGATCTTTCGCATCGGCTTGATCCTGCGCGTCAGTGACTTCCGTGTGCTTATCTTCTCCAATGGACCAGCCGTTCTTGCCATTGAACGATTCACGCCACCAACCGTCCAGGATGGAGAAGTTCAATGCCCCGTTCAATCCCGCTTTCATACCTGATGTACCGCTTGCCTCCAATGGTCGACGCGGAGTGTTGAGCCATACATCCACACCTTGCACCAGATAACGGGCAAGATTCATATCATAATCTTCGACGAAGACCAATCGTCCGCCTGTTTCGGCGCGCTTGACCGTGCGGTATATCTTCTGGATCAATTGCTTGCCAGGTTCATCGGCAGGATGCGCCTTGCCTGCAAAGACGATTTGCACCGGCATGTTGGGGCGGTTGATAACGTCCAACAGGCGTTCCACATCCGAAAGGATGAGACTTGCACGCTTATAGGTTGCAAAGCGGCGCGCAAAACCTATTGTCAACACATAGGGATTCAACATCACCCCCGCAGACACGACCTGGACAGGATGGAAGCCGCCTATCGTCCAACGGTCACGGACGCGTTCGCGCAGATAGAAATTCATCTTTCGTTTGAGATGCTGGCGAACTTCCCACAAGGCTTCATCGGATAGGCTGTCAAGCTTGTCCCATAATTCTGTTTCGTCCAACCTTTCCATCCAGCTTTCGCCGAGGTGAACGTCAAGCAACATGCGTAAGCGGCGGGCCATCCAATTGGCGGTATGAACTCCGTTCGTGATATGTGTGATCGGAACATCGTCCACTTTTTTATCGCTCCATAGGAATTTCCACATATCACGTGCCACATGTCCGTGCAATTCGGAAACACCGTTACGCCCATTAGATGAACGCAACGCGAGCACACCCATGCTGAATGTTTCGCCATACGACTGTTCATGCCGCGCGAGGTCATAGAACTGCTCACGGTTGAGTCCCAGTTGAGGCCAGACTGCGGCAAGGTATTTATCCATCAGCCAAAGCGGGAACTCGTCATTTCCCGCAGGGACGGGCGTATGTGTGGTGAAGACGTTTTGTCCGCGCGTCTTTTCGATGGCGGTTTCAAAAGTGTCGCCTTTCTCCACCAATTCACGTGCGCGCTCAAGCGTCAGGAATGCTGCATGACCCTCGTTCATATGCCAGACTGCCGGGTTGACGTTCAATACGCGCAACATGCGCACGCCGCCAATTCCCAACATCACTTCCTGCATGATACGGCGGTCTAGATCAGACCAGTACAACCGCGCGGTTAAGACACGATCATAATCCGAATTACTGTCGACGTTTGAATCAAGAAGGTATAGAGCGATGCGCCCCACGCGGACTTCCCACACTTGCAGGGATATCTTTCGATCTGGCAGTTCTACTGAGACTGTTACCGGCTTTCCATCCTTCAATACAAGAAGCGCCGGCAGATTCTCGAAAATCAACGGATTGTTCAAGGCTTCCTGCCAGCCGTCTTCGCTGATGCGCTGTGAGAAATAACCCTGTGCGTACATAAAGCCAACGCCAGTCAATGGCAGGCCAAGATCGCTCGCCTCTTTTAGATGATCGCCGGCCAGCACGCCAAGCCCGCCCGAGTAGATTGGGAGGGTTTCGTGCAGGCCAAACTCCATCGAAAAATAAGCAATGGAATTTGAATCGATCTTGGGCTGAGTCTGTTGAGTCCAGGTGTCCTGCTGGGACATGTATGAATCGAAATCCGCAAAGACACGCTTATATGAATTCATATAATCCTTGTCCTTGATGATCTCGTTCAATCGGGCGCGCTCAACCTCGTGCAACATTCTGATGGGGTTGTGATTTAATCTCTCCCACATCGCGCGGTCGAGTTGTGCGAACAGGCGACCCGCTTCAGGCTGCCACGTCCACCAGAGGTTGTATGCCAGCTCGGCAAGGCGTGCCAGTTTTTTGGGAAGATCGATAGAAGGAAATTGTGTTTGAAAATTTGTCATAACCGCACAATGATACCTCAATAATTTAATTGGGATAAAATTGAATTGTGAATACTGTACAACTGTTCGTTACATGTCTCGTCGATTCTTTCTACCCCAAAACTGGTACAGCCGTCGTAGACATTCTCCGCCGCCTCGGCACAGACGTGGAATTCGCACCTGATCAGACATGTTGCGGACAGGCGATCTTCAACGCGGGTTTGCGTGACGAAGCACGCCCCTCCGTAGAACATACCATCCGCGTGTTCGAGAAAACAACGGGAGATATTGTCATCCCATCCGGTTCCTGCGCCCACATGATCAAACATGGATATATCGAATTATTCGCAGAAGATCCCGTTTGGCTGGCCCGTGCACAATCCCTTGCATCAAGAGTATATGAATTTACAGAATTCATCGTGGACAAAATCGGCGTGACCGACCTTGGTGCACACTGGGAAGGAACTCTCACCTATCATCCTTCCTGTCATACTCTGCGCGCCATGAATATTGACCGTCAACCGCGCGCATTGCTCGAAAATGTCAAAGGCGCAAATATCGTTGAATTGCCAGAAGCTGAATCATGCTGCGGATTTGGCGGGATATTCTCTATGGAACATCCTGAACTTTCTGCCGAATGGCTCAAGCGAAAGATCAGCAATTTGGATCAGACACAGTCCAATACTTTAGTGGTTACCGAATCGGGATGTCTTCTGCATATTGCAGGCGGATTGCATAGGCAGAAGAAACAACAAAAAGTGATCCACATCGCTGAACTGCTCAACCATCGCTAGCTCAGGAGAAAATCATGTTTTCAAATTCAGCAAAATATTATGATGAACTCTATTCTGCGCTCGGCAAGGATTATCTCGCAGAAGTTAAGAAAACGCGTCTCTTCATTCAAAAACACAAAAAATCGACGGGCGACTCCCTCCTCGATGCAGCTTGCGGGACAGGTATTCATGCAGGTTATCTCAATCGGTATTATCAAGTTGAGGGGCTTGACATTGATTCGAAAATGTTATCGATCGCTCGCAAGAAACATCCAGGGATTCGTTTTACCAAAGGCGACATGATCAGTTTTGACTTGAGCCGTCAATTCCACATTGTCACTTGCCTGTTCAGTTCCATCGGGTATGTAAGAACAAAAACTAATCTACGCAAGGCGATCAAGACCATGAGCAATCATCTGCTTCCTGGTGGCGTCCTACTCGTCGAGCCCTGGTTCACACCGGAACAGTGGAATCCTGGACGAGTCTTCACACTTCAAGTAGATAAGCCCGATTTGAAAATCATCCGCATGAGCCACAGCGGACAAAGAGGCAAAAAGTCAATCATCAATTTCCAGTATTTGGTCGGCACGCCAAATGGAATAACACACAGCAGCGAGCAACACGTATTGGGCCTGTTCACTCACGAAGAATATTTGGATGCCTTCCATTCCGCCGGATTGAAGGTTACCCATGATAAAAAAGGCTTGGCTGGACGCGGGCTATATATAGGCAGGGAAAAGAGTTAATGAGCGAAACAGATTTTCGCGCGCGTATTCGCAAATCATTGGCGAACGAAACTCTTCAGACCGCGCTGGATGCCAACGCAGAGCGGCGCACCAACGGGCGCGCGACCGCATTCGAGTCCCTGCCCGATTGGAGGGAGAGGCGCCAACGCGCGCACGCTGTCCGCGCGGATGCAATTGAGAATCTTGAAGGTTACCTTGAGCAATTTACAAGCAATGCCGAGCAAAACGGAATTATTATCCACCGTGCGGAGAATGCGAATGAGGCGATAAATATTATCTTTGATATTGTAGGGGAGAAGGCTTTAGTGCCCGAAGGGAATGCCTCGCCCCTACTGATCGCCAAATCCAAATCCATGGTCACAGAAGAGATCAACCTCAACCATGCCCTCGAAGCTAAGGGGATGCGGGTGGTCGAAACCGACCTTGGCGAATACATCATCCAATTGCGAAACGAAAGGCCAAGTCACATCATCACGCCTGCCGTGCATTTACGCCGCACCGATGTAGGTCAACTCTTCCATGAAAAACTCGGCGTTCCCTACACCGAAGACATCCCCACGATGACAAATACCGCCCGCAAAATATTACGCGACGTTTTCCTGACAGCCGATGTCGGCATCAGCGGCGTAAACTTCGGCGTCGCAGAAACGGGCGGCATCTGTCTCGTCACCAATGAAGGCAACGGACGCATGGTCACATCCCTGCCGCCGATCCACATCGCACTGATGGGCATGGAACGCCTCGTCCGCAACCTCGACGATCTCGCACTCATGCTCTCGTTGCTCCCCCGCTCCGCCACTGGGCAAAAACTTAGCGTCTACACACAGATCATCCATCGCCCCCTGCCTCACCAACAACGCCACGTCATCATCATCGACAACGGCCGCACCAAACTCCGCAGCTCACCGCTCAACGAATCCCTGCTCTGCATCCGATGCGGCGCGTGCATGAACGCGTGTCCTGTTTTCCGCGAAATCGGCGGGCACGCCTACAACAGTGTGTATCCCGGTCCCATAGGGTCGGTTATCTCAGCGGGATTATTTGGAAGCGAATTCGTCCCGCTTGCGCAAGCATCATCGCTGTGCGGCGCGTGCAAAGATGCCTGTCCCGTCGATATTGATCTGCCGAAACTATTGACTCGCGTGAGGGCTGAACAATCACCGACCATAGACTTAAGATCGAAAACCAATGGATTGTCCATCCTGTCACGAATTTTTCTCAAGACATACGCACGCATCGCGACTTACCCGAGGCTGTTTGCCTTCTCCCAAAAATTCGCATCACTGGGAACTTACCTTCTTTCTCCTTTCAGCGAGTACATCCACCTCCCCGCATTCACAGGCTGGGGCTATAGCAAAGACTTGCCAAGATTTGCAAGGCGGACATTCCGCGAGCAATTTAACCGCGAAGCCTCGAAGGACATAATGATTACCAAGGAAGAAAAAAAAGAAGCACTTAGCCAGCCCGATGTCTTTTCGTCCCCAAAGGGGCTTTCGGTTCAGATAGAAAAAATCGGACAGTTTGTCGAGGAACTCACCAAAGTCAGCGGACAAGTTATACACATTGCAGAAAACGATCTAACCATTAAAGTTATTGAGTTTCTCGAGTCGAAGGGCGTCAACCAAATCCATCTTGAGCCAAATATTTTGGACGAAGACGAACTTCAACTTGCAGGGATCACTGTCAGTCACGAACGTAATGTCTCGATCCGTGTCGGGGTGACAAAGGCTATCTGCGGTCTGGCAGATACCGGGTCCATTTTGGAGGCAAATGATGGAGGTGACAAATTATATGCGTCGCTCTTGCCTGAAATCCATTTGGCAGTATTGAAAGAATCCGACATATATCCATCGCTCGAAAACGCGATCAATCTAACTAAGGAGTCCAAATCCGCTGTGTTTATTACGGGACCATCACGTACAGGCGATATAGAAATGTCTCATACCATAGGCGTGCATGGACCAGGCGAAGTCGTAGTCTTTTTGGTGCCGTGATAAAATCCGCGAACATGAGCAGGGAGAAGGTTTTTTCGTATTACTTGCTGGCAATCTCACTATTGGGAATGTCATTCGCGTTTATCGTCACATACAGATTTGGAGCTGGGCTGGCAACCGACGGAGCAAGATATTTATCCACTGCTGAAAATTTGATCAAAGGAAACGGATTCATCGAATACCTTGGTGTGCCGCTCACACAGTTCCCGCCAATCTACTCGATAATCATTGCGATCATTGGCTTCGTCACTCGGGCAGACGTTTTTGTCATTGCACAGTATCTCAACATCCTAACCTTTGGTTTGACGATCTGGTTGGCGGGAAAATTCTTTCGCATTCTGTTTCCTAAGTCCTTTTTGTATGCATTCATTGGGAGCGGGGTATTCGTCACATCGCTCTCATTACTCCGCATGGCTTCAAACATCCTCTCTGATTTGTTGTTCCTCGCGCTATCGCTCATCATATTGATCGCGATCACAAAATATATCGAAAATCCGTCACAAAAGAATCTTGTTATCATCGGGCTATTTTGCGCCGCTTCCCCATTATTACGCTATGCGGGATTGACACATATCCTGACAGCCTCATCGATCATATTTGTTATTTATCGAAGAGATTGGAGGAAGGGTATCTTTCAAGCTGGGGTATTCGGTCTACTAACGATTTTGCCAACTCTGTTTTGGGTTTACTTTCACAGCTATTTGCAAACAGGGATTCTATTCGGAACACGCCTGCCACCCAATCCTCAGGGAAACTTTGAAACGACTGTTGAAAAAGCCGTCCACTGGTTCGTTCCCTACAGCGTTACAGATCTATTTCCCGAATGGCTCATCATCAGCTTGGTTGTGATCATTCTCAT
>DNDO01000200.1:8102-9642 GCA_003484265.1 Anaerolineae bacterium | reverse complement strand
TCGTTTTTCTTTTTTTCTATATTATCGTGCTCGTCTTCAACGTCAGCTATTCCGAAGTACGCTGGCCCTTCATGGACCGTATCCACATCATCATTCTGCCATCGTTGATGGCGCTTGGATTTTTGACGATGCGTGAGTTACTGCCATTCAATCTACGAAGATTATCGTTAAAATCATTGCGCACGACGACAGTTATCATTTTCGTCCTGTGGCTGGCATATCCATTGAACGGTATTCAGGAAACTCTCCGAAGCGCTTATGTCAACGGAGAGACCAGCGAATATAACATCTACAACACCCGTGCTCAGAACGAATCAGGCATCAGGGAATTCGTTGAATCGCTCTCCTTATCCGCAGACGAAAAAATTTACAGCAATTACGAACCCCTCGCATGGCTATATACCCGCCGAACGATCCTCAAATTACCGCAGGGTCCTGTCAGCCCAGAGCCACCGAATCCCGAAGCTGTATTGGCTATCTATCCCGATTGGCCCGGAAGCGATGGTACAGGTTTTGTCATCTGGATGAAGGAATTAGGATTCAAAGAATATGTGCTTTCACCCGAACAATTGACAGTCAAAGCAAATTTTGAATTGTTATTCTCAAGCAAACAAGGCGATGTATACCGTATCACGCCAAGGTAATCTTTGATTGACGTTTCCATTTTGGGATGATACAATCCCGCACGTTTCCCTAAAAAGGGATTGAGATGTGCGGGATACAATCCCGCCCGTTCTTAATAATAACGCCCCCATCGTCTAGTGGCCTAGGACGGAGCCCTCTCAAGGCTCAAACCGGAGTTCGAGTCTCCGTGGGGGCACAACTACAAGACACACATTGGTGTGTTTTTGTTTGCCTGTAGATAAGTACCCTGATGGGAATTAAATTTTTGTCTTCGTGGGGCAAAGTACATCCAGTCAATGCTAATAAATGAATTTTTTTTGAGTAAATATTCGAAGATGGTTATTTACCCCAACCATCTCCATCATAATAACGGGTGCCGCGGTGTCCCTTTTTGGGATAAGGCTTATCCAACTTTTCTCCTGGGGTTTTTACATAGATTAAGCTTCGAGGTTTTCCAGATGCAGGGTTGATTGCGTCCGACTCAATTCGGGTAATTTGACAGCGCCCAACAATCATGTCCTGCCAAATGGTGTAGACGAAATCCCCTACATTCAGGCGGGATGGTTTTCCCGCCATGTGAAATTCAAATTCGCCGACACGACCATCGTATAAGGCTTCGACTGCTTCAACCCCGTCGCTTTGAGGGATGGTCTTTGATATACCGCTCATTTGTTTTCTCCTAGAAATTCCATAGTGTTGCAGATCATACAAGGAATTTGAATTATAAACTCGCCACAGAACTAAAATCGATTCAATCTTTTATTCTGATTTATGTTGAATGCTCAACAGTGCTAAAATAGGATATCACATTTCCCCAGGCAAACTTTATCGTTCATCCAGTTAGTTCGTTTATCATCATCAGATTGACAATTCGTTTGCACTAGTTCCTCAATATTTATGACCCGCTGACACTAGC
>DNDO01000200.1:0-7939 GCA_003484265.1 Anaerolineae bacterium | reverse complement strand
TTGCACTAATTCCTCAATATTTATGATCCGCTGACACTAGTAGCGTTGGCGGCGCAAAGAAACAGAAAGACTTAATCAGGAAAACCTTACCATCTCTGTTCGTTCAACCTACAGATATTCCTAATTGGAGTGACCGAATAGGAAGCGGCATGTTACAACTATTATTATTTTATCTAGCCAGTGTGTTTATCAGTGCCATCATTGCGATGCTCATCGACAAAGCGATCTATCGAATTTGGAAAGTAAAAGTAAAAGCCCCGGTCTTTATTACCATCGCTGTCCTGCTCACATTGTGGTGGCTGTTTTCACTAATTGTCGACGGCTAAAAACGGTAGGATTATTCTAAAATCAGTCGCTTGATATGTGGCATCTGTTTGCGAGCTGCTTGTTCCCCGCGTTCGATCACTAAGGGTATCTTATCCACGTCAAACATGGAGACTGTACCGTCGAATTCGGGTATGACAGGAAATATCTCCGCATGATGAGCGAGATTGTAGAACGCATACGTGGACGTGAGAATATTGTTGATATAGATGCTGTTCAATTGTTCCTGCACTGCCGTCATAGACCGGAATCGGCTGCGGTAATCGAGCGGGAATCCCATCGCGATGATAATATCCGCGCCATCCTGGATCGCCACGTCAATTGGCAACGGATCGGATGCCGCACCGTCAATTAGCAGGCGCCCGTTCACATCCCATGGCGGGAAGATGATCGGAATGGCCAGGCTGGCGCGGATCGCTTCGAAGACGCTGCCTTCGGAAAGAACGACCTTCCCTCCAGCGAGGAGATCTGTGGCGACCACCTTGAATGGTATTTGCAAATCCGAAAATTTTAAATCCCCATAAACTTCCCGGAGTTTTTTATTCATCACCGAATCGTCAACAAGACCGCTGTGTTCATTGAATCGAAGTGACCCATCCTTGCTGGCTTTCAGGCTTTCGGTATACCCGCTCATGATATCGCTGGTCCATAAAGTACGGGACAATTCGCCCATGACCTTTTCGTCAACATGATTGGCGATCAACGCGCCGTACATACTGCCGCCGCTGCAACCTACCACGCTGTCAATGGTAATGCCTTCCTCCTGAAGGACACGCCAAAGTCCGGCCGCCGCCACACATTTAATACCGCCTGAGCCGATCACCAATGTAATTCGCTTTTTGTCGCCCATGTATCGTCAAAGTCCTCTCAGCGGAGTTTTATATACCCAACAAGCCTTTGATGAACGGCAACTGCTTCTCCGCGGCGCGTTCACCCTCCTCGATGACGTACGGGAGTTTGTCCGTATCGAATAGTTTGATCTTATGTTCAAATTCGGGAAGAATGGGAATGATCTCAGAATGATGAGCCAGATTATGAAATGCGTAATTTGTCTTGAGCAGGTTATTTGACGTAACACTGCTCATTTGAAAGTTATAGCGCATCAACGACGTGATCCGGTCTTGATACGGGCTTTCAAAACCCATCGCGATAATTATGTCTGCGCCTTCCTTTATCGCCACGCCGATTGGCAATGGATCGCTCTGGAAACCGTCCACGAGATAGCGACTGTTCACCTTATGGGGCGGAAAAATAAATGGGATGGAGATGCTCGCCCGCACAGCTTCTGCCACGCTACCTTCGGACATGATAACCTGCTCACCATTATAGAGGTCTGTTGCTGTTACGAAAAGTGGGATCTTCATATCTGCAAATGTCGCACCTGCAAACCCTTCGCGGAACCTGCGATTGACAAGGCTATCATCTATCAATCCAAATGTTTCATCGAACTTAACCAGCCACGGTAGCGCCAATTGGAGAAGGGCGCGCGTATTGCGTTTTGCGGTGACCTCACGCGTCCACATTTTCAGCGTGGTATCGGTCGCTTTTTGGACGGACCAGCCCAGGGCGATGAGCGAAGCGTAGATCGATCCGCCTGAACAGCCCACCACCATATCCAATCCGATCTTCTCGCGCTCGAAGACTTTCATCAATCCCAGCGCGGCGGCGCACTTGACACTGCCCGAGCCGATAACCAGCGCGATGCGCGGTTTATCTATTGTCGTCATAAACTTTACTTATAACTTGCCACGGCGGCATCCGGGTCGGCAAATGTTTTCAGGATGTTAGTGAACCCGCTTAGGTTGAGCACTTTTTGAACATCGGGTTGAATTCCTGCCAGACGCAGGTCGCCGCTCTGTGCGCGTGTTTCCTTGATTGCTCCGAGCAGCACGCGCAAGCCAGCGCTGCTCGTGTAATCCACGCCTTTGAGATCAGCCACCAATTTCGTATTGCCCTTGGCGATCTGCGCCTGAATGAACTCGGTGATCTGAGGAGCCGTCATCGCATCGATACTGCCCGTCAGGGATAATATCGTAACGCCGTCGACTTGTTTGTCTATGATCTCCATTGCCTACTCCTTATTAGATTTTGATGTGGTCAATCGTTTTTCAAGGATGAACTGATTTACACTTTCATCCGTACGATTATACGTGACATTGTCCATCAACTCTTTGACGAAGAAGATGCCAAGCCCGCCGATCTCTCTATCTTCCCAGCCCGCCTCAATATCTGGACTTTGAGCCTGGTCCGGCGGAAAATATTTTCCATCGTCCCTGATAATCAACCTTGCTCGCATATCGTTGGCATCAAAGATAAGGGATAATTTTCCCGGCTCTCGGCCCTTATACCCATATTGAATAATATTGGTACAAAGCTCATCAACAGACAATTTGAAGGCAAAAACATTTTCGTCGCTTAAGCCGCTGTAAACCGCCGCGGATTCCACGAATTCTCGCAGTTCAACGAGAACACTCATTTCCGCTGTTCTGTGAATTGTGTGATGCCCATTGACTCCCGTCAACTTTCGCCTGAATGATATCAGTGTGATGTCGTCGAATTGATTCTGGATGCCGATGTGTTTTTTCAACTCAGTATCCAACTCGAACAGCATGCTAAAAATGGACGACCACGCGAACTCAACTTTTTTCAGCAGCCGCTCTTCAGAATATTGCTCACCCGAGGAGTTCTTGGCATCGGTAATCCCATCGGTAAAGCCGAGCAGTGTATCCCCCTCGTTGATATGGATTTTCTCGACTTGGAAGTCCATGTTTGTGAACATACCGACAGCGGGCCCTGTAGGCATGAGTCTCTGGCTTATCCTGCCCTCCGCATTGAGAATGATCGGAGGTTCGTGCCCGCCGTTCACATAATACAAAGTTCCGCTGTCGGGGTCGAGTGCGCCGAAGAACAACGTCGCGAACATATTGGATTTGCCGTGAAATTCGGCGATGAAGTTATTGGTATTCATAATAATATCCAGAAGCTGTTCCTGAACGTTGTCTTTATTGACCGGTCTCTCGCTGAACGCCCGCAACAGACTGCGGAACAGTACCATGAACAACGCCGCACCCACACCCTTGTCACACACATCTGCGATGATGACTGCTGAAAATTTTGAGTTCCGAAATTGGAATGCATCGTAGAAGTCACCTGCGACCTGACGGGCGGCATGGAAGTGCGCAGCGATCTCCCAGCCGGGGATTTCAGGGAGACGCTCAGGGAAGAAACCCGATTGGATTTGCCGTCCAATTTCCAGATCACGTTCTGCAACGTCCAACGCCAGCTCTGTCTTTGCATGAAGATTCGCATTGTCGATCGCTGCAGCGATCTGGCTCGCAATGGTCTCAGCCAATTCGATCTCATCATCCGTAAATTTATACTCAGGCTTTTTTGCAGGCATGCCGATTGTGCCAATGGCCTCTCCTCGTGCAAGCAACGGTACGATCATTATAGAACGGGTTCCACGGCTCTTTGAAATGTCTGCAATCGAACTGGTGCGTGGATCGCTTTGCGCATCCTGAATAACGACGGTTTTTTTGTTCTCGATTACATCCATTGAGGATGAATTTCCCTCTACGGGCAAAATCATCCTCAAGGCGCTCTTCTCCTGCGGGTCAATGGCATGGAAAGCAACGATTTCCAGATTCTTTTTGTCGGGTGTGAGTAATCCGATGCCGGCATTACGAATATCGAAGATGGACGTCAACTCTCTGCAAACAGATTGTAGTATCTCGTTCAAGTCCAATGACCTGCTGACGGTTTCAGCCACTCGGTTGATCGCGGATAATTCCCCGGCTCGCGCTTCGGCAGACTCCTTCGCCTGCCGAAGAACATCCTCCGCCGCCACTCGGACCGAAATATCACGGATGATGCCGCGCCCGCCGACAACGTTCCCATCTTCAATAATGGGAGAGACCACCATCTCGCTTGTAAGTTCGCGGCCTTCCCTGTTGCGAAAAATAAAATCGAAATGCGGGATCGGCTCCCCGGTTTCAAACATTGTTTCAAATCTTTGAACCGTATCACGTATGGATTTACGTGAGGCGACAACGCGGAAGTGCCGGCCCAGCAATTCCTCCCGGGTAAAGCCGTTTTTATCGCATAATGCTTTATTTACATAAACAAAATAACCTGAACGAAGAACCTCGAAGTAACCGTCCTGTAAGGTTTCCACCATGGCGAAATAGGAGCTTTTTGAGTTCTCAAGATCAGACTGAGTCTTCAGGCGTTCGGTGATGTCGTTATAGAAGACGAGGTAACCAAACCGCTCGCCGCCCACATGGAACGGGGTATTGAATATTTCGACATCGAGGAGCGTCCCGTCCTTCGCCCTGCGCTTGCGGATGGACGCTGTCGCCTTCATGACACTTGTATTGGATGTCTTGGTTTTGTAATTTCCCATATCTTCTGGCGGCAGGATGTCTTCGAGCCGCTTGCCGACAACTTCATCGCGTGTATAACCAAAAAGTTTTTCAAAAGCAGGGTTGACAACGGTAATCGTGTTTTTCTTATCGTTGATCACCATGGCGATGGGCGATTGCTGGAGGAGGCTGTCAAGCATATCCTTCTGACGTAGGATCTCCTTCTCAGCATTCACCCTGGCTGTAATATCGCGAATTAAACCCCGCGATCCGACGACTTCTTCGCCTTCCATGATGGGCGATACGGTGGTCTCTCCGATGTAACTCTTTCCATCCCTAGTCCGATAATGATATTCAAAAGGCTCCAGTGGTTGTTTTGTTTCATAAAGGAGCTTGAACTTTTCGTAGATATAGCGGACATCCGTTTTATCCGTGAACTTTCTAAAGTTCTTCCCCTGCACATCCTCCCATCTGTCAAACCCTAAATTCACAATAAAAGCCTTGTTGGCATACGTGATGACACCATCGCGGTCCGCTTCGAAAAAACTGTCCTGCAGGGTATCCAACACGACCTTCATGGTCTTCTGTGTTGCGACCAGGTTTTCTTCCGCCTGTTTTTTCTCGCTAATGTCGCTGAACTGGATCAACCAGCCGGTTGTGTTATCCACGTTGTCACCGATATGTGAGATGTGCACATCAAATGTGCGCTGGGTCCCGGGAAAAGCGACTTGAATTTCCCTGTCGCCTTGAACGGATGTATCCAGCGCTTCGTTGACGACCAGCGCAACATCCATATTCTTTTCGACCAATTCCATCAACGAACCACCTGCATAGATCTTGGACGTCAACCCCAGCATCTCGCGCGCCGAATCATTGATGTCGCGAATATTTTTGTCGGCATCGAGGATCATTACTCCGGAGGACAATTTCCGCACAATGGTTTCATGCGCCAACGGCACCACTTCAAGTATGTGACCGCCGAAGATCGCCCAGGCGAACGCGATCCCCGTCACCGTAAAGATGATCGGCGTCGGGTCAGGGAATCCTGAAGGTGGCGAACCAAACAGGAAGTATGCATTTCCCAATAACGGCGCAAGCACGCCGACGATCAACCCGTATGCCTGAATGCCGTATTTTTTAAATTTTGTCACAAGCGAGATCGCCAGAAATACGATCCCTGTGACCATTATCAAATAGGAATAGGCGGTGTGGATATAAAATAAAATGCCGTATTCATTCTCCAACGCAACGTACCCGCCGACGTTGACATTATCGAAGGACGTGAAGAACAATCCGTGCCAGCCGCTGGTGATGAGAAAAAAGTAAAAGGTAGCGGGCACTAGCCACATCAGCTTTTCGAACTTCTCTATCTGCAACCGCATGAAACCGGTCAGTTTTACGGACAGAAGGAACCACGCAGTCGGAACGGTCATGATGCCAATGTAGGTGATGCTGTTCCAAAATCTTTGCCAATTCGTATCGGGAGTGATCAACTGTATTGCATTGGCGAACGCCCAGAGCGATCCGCCGAACATCAGCAACGAGAAAATGTTTGACTCCCGTTTTTTTACCGGGCGGTTCTGAATATATAAAGCGATCCCAAGCGT
Source organism: Anaerolineae bacterium (assembly GCA_003484265.1). GTDB lineage: Bacteria > Chloroflexota > Anaerolineae > Anaerolineales > Villigracilaceae > Defluviilinea. The sequence goes on along the minus strand of DNDO01000200.1, from coordinate 1,647 downwards.
GATAACACCGGGGATCAACAGCCAGATAAGATATGGATTGGTTTGGAATGACATTGAAGTTCAGACTCTTACTTAATGAATTTGGTAAACGTCAGAGTGTTGCCGTCATCGGATGATTGATAATCGATATTATCCATCGTCTGGTAGATCAAGTATAAACCAAGCCCTCCCAACTCGCGGTCTTCGAGCGCGGCCTCCACGTTCGGTTTTGGAGCATCAGCAGGCTCAAAAACGTGGCCAAAGTCTGTGATATGGACCAGGATGCGGTCCGGTTCGATGCGAAAGGCAAGGATGATCGACCCGGGGTCCATCCCTTTATATCCGTGTTCGATGATGTTGGTACAGGCTTCGTCCACTGCAAGTTTCAACTCGAACACGGTTCCTTCCGGGACGTTGTGCCTGCCACAGCAATCCGAGATGAATTCTCGAAACACTGACAGGGACTTCAACTCGGCGGCGCGGGTGATTTGATAACGTTGGGACATGACGACTCCTCTAATACTCCGCATCTGGGAAGGTGCTGACGCCAGCATGGCGCCCGACCTGTTTGATCATTTTCAAGTCATCCCATTTTTTATCTATGGCTTGCAATATGCCGTCATGGATCGCCCATGCGCGTCCGCGCACAGACTTCCATTGATCGGGCTGGCGAAAGGGCGTACTGCCATCGAGCGCCTTATGCAATTTTCCGCCGGGTTGAAATTCTTTATGAATGGTATCCATCAACTGATGACCTTTGGAGTATGCAAATCCGCGCTTCTCGAATATCCATGCAGAGACATAAGTAAGCGGCTCGAGAAAAAACGCGTGATGTGCCATCATGGTGAGAAAGGTTTCAACGTGTGTGAAGACGATGCTGGAACAACGCAGCCCTTCACGGACCTGTCCGGGCGAGAGACCTGCCTGCATGGCTTTTTCTTCCTCTATGATGTTCCTGTGAACCGTGCCGAAGAGCGTATCCCTGCCTTCATTATCATAATCGGTTCGGTATTTTTCGCTGGTGGGATTATTGGCGATCAAGAAGTTCATGTCAATACCGTTGTATTGGTTATCTGCGAGTTCGAGATAGAAGAATTCATTTTGCGGGTCATCCCCATGCCAGGCGTGAATTTTGACCTTGTCGCTCCCCTGTTCCGCATCCATTCTTACCTGTTGAATTTTCTCGAGGTTCTTCCACGTACGCGGATTGATATCGAACTCCGCCAGCACCTGCACTGGAATAAGCACACGATACAAACGCAGTTTCGCGTTCTCCGGCAGGCTATTCAAGGCTTTGATCGTGACAGGCAGGCTGGCATCCCCGATCAACTGAGAAACGGATATATCTTCGAGGTCGGGGATGATCTTTTTAGGCTCGGTGTTTACGCGTAATCGTTTGAACATGTTTAAGTATTGATATGATATCCGCCATTATAACGAACATTTCAGAGCACATAATAAAAAGGGAGCGACTGTTGAGCTGCGCTCCCTTACTGAAAGCCTGGGAATTAAAGAACCATCATTAAAGTTAAGCCGCCTGATGGGAGACGTAACAATAGAAGCTCAGGTATTGGGAGACATCTCGGTAACCTTAGCTTATCTAGGCGATTTGGTTGGCAGGCAGAGTTATCAAAAGGAATCTTTGGCAACCTACCACCGTCTCAACTC
>DNDO01000038.1:7002-13338 GCA_003484265.1 Anaerolineae bacterium | reverse complement strand
ACCTTGAAGTCCATGTCGCCAAGGTGATCTTCAGTTCCCTGGATGTCTGTCAGAATTTTGTAGCGCCCTTTATCATCAGTGATAAGTCCCATTGCCACGCCAGAGACGGGCGCTTTGATCGGAACGCCGGCATCCATCAGTGCGAGCGTGGAGCCGCAGACTGAACCCATGGACGTGGAACCATTGGACGACAAAGCTTCGGATACTACGCGGATCGCGTAGGGGAACGTCTCTTCGTTGGGGAGGACGGGTTCCAGCGCACGTTCCGCCAAAGCTCCATGACCGATCTCGCGTCTGCTCGAGCCGCGAAGGAACCTTGCCTCACCGACGGAAAAGGGCGGGAAGTTGTAGTGGTGCATGTAGCGTTTTGTGTGGTTCGGGGAGAGGTTGTCTAACTCCTGTGCTTCGCCCAAAGTGGCAAGGGTGGCAAAGGACAAAATTTGCGTTTCACCGCGCGTGAATAAGCCGGTTCCATGCGCGCGTGGAGATGTATTGACCTCGCACCATATATCGCGGACTTCGGTTGGGGTGCGTCCGTCAGGGCGTTTACCCTCCCCGAGGATTCGTTCACGCACGATAGCCTGTTCTGCGAGTTCAAATGCCTCACGGAACATATTGACCGGCATGAAGTCGTCAGGATTGCCGCCTTCAGGGACAGTGGTCATTTCCGCTTCGGCTTCCGTCTTGATGGCGGTCATGCCGGTATAGAATTCCACTTTGGAGAGCGGCTTATCGAGCAGTTCGTTCATCGGTCCGCTGACGCGGTTGAATACTTTTTTCTTGATCTCGTCGCCAGGCAGGAATAATGTGACTTCTCTTTTTTCTTTGCCCACCTCTTTTGCCATTTGCATTTGCAAATCTATCAACGGCTGTATGGATTTGTGCCCCAATTCAAGGGCTTCAACCATGATGTTGTCAGGGATTTCATCTGCGCCGCACTCGACCATCAGGATGGCGTCTTTCGAGCCGGCAATCCTCAAGTCCAGATCGGATGCGTCAATTTCAGCATAGCTGGGGTTGAGGACGAATTCGCCGTTAATCCTGCCGACGCGTACTGCAGCGATGGGTCCGTTCCAGGGAATGTCCGAAATGATCAGCGCGGCAGATGCGGCGTTGATGGCAAGGATGTCCAATGGGTTTATGCCATCGGATGAGTGTGAGTAAACGATGATTTGTACTTCGTTGCGCATTCCGTCCTGGAATAATGGGCGGATCGGGCGGTCGGTTAGGCGGGCTGTCAGGATGGCTTCGGTGTGCGCCCTGCCTTCGCGCCGAAAGAAAGAACCGGGGATCTTTCCGCCGGCATAGAGTCTTTCTTCGTAGTCCACGCTGAGAGGGAAGAAGTCGATGCCTTCGCGAACGCCGCCCATGGTGGCGGTGGCAAAGACGATATTGTCGCCTGTGCCGAAGGTCACCGCGCCGCCTGCCTGACCAGCAAGTTTGCCGGTCTCGAACGTGTAGGTTTGACTCCCAACGGTCGTTGAGTATTTCTTTGATTCTGGTTTCATTTTGTCTCCTGTGTGTGGACGGGATGGTCTCCCGCTGCTGGCAGGATACCATCCTGCCCCACGATGTTTTCCGCCTGTTGTCAGGGACTGAAGAGCGGGGGTGACGTGTTTGGTGTCATTCACGCTGTTCAATTCCTGACCGCGGAAATTTTATGCGTAGGGGCGAGTCTCAGACTCGCCCCTACGGGTTGACGTAATTATTTGTGGCGCAGGTTTAGGCTCTCGGTTATTGACAGATAGCGCTTGTAATCAACTTTACGCAAGTATGTCAACAAGCGGCGGCGCTGACCGACCATCTTGAGCAATCCGCGGCGGCAGGACTCGTCTTTTTTGTTGATCCGCAGGTGATCGGTCAAATGCTGGATGCGGTTCGTCAGAATGGCAACTTGCACTTCTGGTGAGCCCGTATCCGATTCATGGCGGTGATAATCCGCAATGACCTTGGTCTTAACTTCCTTGTTCATTGGCATGACGTTTGCTTCCTTTCTCTAGTTTATGCAGGTCTCCATGCCGATAGCGTTAACCATACGACAGGACCAGTCACGGGCGAGGATTATACCAGAAGTCCACCCTATTTTTTGGAACCAAGCACGGCTTGGACGATGCCCATGTAGCCTGATGCGACCTTTTCAAGCTCATCCAGGCTAAGGCGTTCGTCAACTACATGGGCGTCCGCTTCTTTTCCTGGACCAAAACCGATTGTTGGAACCCCGGCAGTACCCACGCTGTAGGCGGCGTTCGTGCAAAAACGATACGCCGATAATTGAGGGGCTAGTCCGGATTTTTGTAGCCCAACCAAAGCACTTTGAACAAAGGGATGTTTGGCATCCAGTTCCCACGCGGGGAAGAATTTTGTACAGGTTAGCGTTGCGCCTGTATAGGCATGATGTTCACCTTGAGCAATGACGGCGTTAAATGGAATATCCTTCAACTCGGGCAAAGATGTGATCGCACCGAGCACATCTTCCATGGTTTCGCCTGTGAGCAGACGACGATCGTAAGTTGCTTTGCATCGAGAGGGGATGACAGAATAGCCCGGATAGGGTTCAGAAATAATGTCAGTTAGTGCAAGGATGGCAGGTCCTAGTGAAGGATGTTCATTCAGCTTGATCTTTTCCACTTGCTCGATAACTTTCATCATCAAATGAACGGCATTCACTCCCAACTGGGGGGATGACGAATGCGATGGCTGGCCGATGGTCTCAAGATGGATCTCCGCTCGTCCACGCCCGCCATGGACGAGATTTAAATTGCTAGATTCGCCTATCACAACATAATCGGGTTTGATCGCATCCATCACGGTTTTGAGTGCGCCGCCTTCGTACACTTCTTCCAAAACTGATGCTGAAACTATAATCCTTCCCTCTATCTTGCTTCTGTCAATGTACGCGCCAGCGTAAATCATTGCCGCGAGTGCGCCTTTCATATCCACAGCGCCGCGCCCGTAGAGATAGCCGTCGATGATTTCGCCGCTAAAGGGACCTTTTGTCCATACCGAGCCAGGTGCTATTCCGACAGTGTCGGTATGTGCGTCAAATAGGATTGTCCTGCCAGGGCTTGCGCCTTCGATGATTCCTATTGCAGAACCGTTTTCATCCACCCAAACTTTGTCGTAACCAAGAGATTTCATTTCGTCAATGACGATCTGGATTACAGGTCCCTCTTCACCAGATAAACTTTGCTGTTGTACTAGTCTTTGTGTAAATTCAATCAGTGCTTGCCTGTTCATAATGTTTTTCGAGTACCTTTCGTATTTGCTCAGCATGGACATTGAAGTGAATGGTGATATAGCGATACAACCTTTCCACGCTTACTACGCCTGTTAATAATTCATCATAATCGGGGTATTCGAGCGATTTCTCGAAATCTTCTTCCTTTAGACTATCCAGCGCGCGCATCGCGTTTTTGTGAGCCTTGTCATAGGCGTGACCAAGTTTTTCACGTGTCATGTTGCGGCTCGCCCAACGTTTGGTGAAATGTTCGTTCAATTTATCAAATATTGATTTTGGCATGAAAACACCGATGAGTTTTGAAATCCATGCCTGCCCGATGATCATGCGCAGGTCGGCGGTGAGGAAACGCGGCGCGAGCGAAATGTGAAAGAGTACCTCGCCAATTGTCCATGCGGGGTTGTCGCTTGAGTGGTGATATAAGGTTTCTGGAACGGAATCCAGAAAGTGATGAAAGTTTTGACGCGTGATTTCCATCTCCCTAGCCAGTTCTTCTTTAAGACTCATTTACACCTCGATCTGAATGGCACTGCCTGATTCATACCGCTTCAATCCTAATCTAAAAACTGTTATCGCCAGCCCGAGGAACATCATCGCCCCGAACAGGAGTTGCGCCAGGGTCTGCCACGTGAACGCGCGGACAAAGTCAGCCGGCAGTGCGCCCATCAACGCGGCGGGTACGACGGTAAAGAGGATCAATTTTGCGTAATTGTCAAAGAGGGTGATGGGATAGATACCGAACGTGATGATCGCGTTGACCATCAGGTTTGAGAGGCTCGAAACAATGCCCGTCCAGAACGCAAGGCTGTTCACCAATATAAGAAACGCCGCGAAAACCATGGCACCCAGAAGTATCGCGAGGATGAAGCGCAGGAAGCCATCCCATGAGAATTGACCTGATGCTGCATAACTTAGAAAGCCGTAGGTGATATCGCCAACTCCGCTTGCGATCATGCGGCTCGAAACGGCATGGAGCAGAACGGGGCGAGGCAGGGAAAGATAATAATCGAGACGACCATTGTTGATGACATCGCCCAGAACGAATGAATTCCCGAAGAATACCGCGACCAAGCCGAACGCGCTGGCGATGACACCATAGGTGATGTACATATCGTTTATACCCCAACCGCGCACTTCCTTGAAACGGTCGAAGAATATCATCCAGATCACAAAGTAGATGAAATTGTTGAACATCATCGCCAGGGCTTGTGTGATGAATGATGCGCGATACTCCATCACGGATTGCAGGTTGGCGCCCCAGACAGCGAGAAGAAATTTTAGGTGTTTCACCCGTCATCCTCCATTCACAGTAAGATACGCCACGCCGCGGCGAAAAGCAAGGATGAGGATCGCTCCGAGCACAACCGTCCAGACCAGTTGTAACGAGACGATATTCACGAACAATTCCATGGACGGGGCAACGAAGAGTTTAGAGGGTCCATAGATCATGTAGGCAAACGGAAGCGCCTTTGCAATGGACTGAAGCCATGCCGGATAAAAATCTAACGGGATCAAGAACCCGCCAAGAATGAAAACAAATTTTTGATAGATCCACATGAAGGGGGAAACTTCCTCCACTAGAAAAGCGGATAAACCGATCAGACAAGTGATGCAGAAGTTCATGGCCCATGTGCCAAGCAAGGCAAGTAAAGCGAACGCCCAACCAAGCATTTCCGGCGGCGGACCGACCAACCACCATACGACCGCCGATCCGAAAACCGCATTTATTACTGCACGGAATATCGTCTCGCCCATGGAGTTGCTAAATTGATATAAAAGAAAATTATAGGGCTTATTAAGGATGTAAGCGATTGATCCGTCCTTGACATTATCCGAGATCGTTTTTGCCAATTGCGGACGACTCAACTCGATTGTCTCAGCCATCATCAAATACCACATCGTGCTGTAGAGTGTCATGCTATTAATGGTGTCGGTCCCGGCGGCGGCAAACGTTACCTTCCATAGCTGATAAAAGATCCACATGAATGGCACGATCATCAGACTACGGCCGATAAATTCTCCGGGGTAGGCAATGTTGTTAATGAGAGTGATGCGGAAGATCGCCCAGTATTTGCTGATGAAGTTCATGTTTAGTAAGGTTTTAGATTTCTGACTGCCTCGAAGAGGAGGAGCTCAACTTTTTCTCTATTTCGCAGTTTCTCTGCCGCTCGAACGGCAATGTCCACGCTTCGCAGAAAATTCCGTACATTCTGGAATGCGTTTGCTTGACCCTCGTCCATATAAGCACCATTCCAGGTCTTTTCTGGCGCGGTCACCGAGTTGAGCCAGGTTTGTAGAAACTCATCCGAGATCAATTCACGCTCAAGGATCGCCGTCACTACATTGGCGAGACGTTCATCCTCCCCGTGGATGTAGACCCAATTCGTTGAATGAATGAGTTTGTCGGCAATGCTTGTTAGAATATTTTCCAGTTTAACCTTTTTGATAAACCGACTCTTGCCAAGTTCCTGCAAAAGGTCTGCCGTATGCGCCAACGCATGCGCCCATCCTTTAACGATGATAAATCCGCGCGGGTCTTTTTCTGCACTGAGATATTCAAACGCTTTCGCCAATATTGTTTCCACTTGGTCTTTGTCCAGCAATGGCTTTTTATTGTCGTTATAAACGATTTCTGCCAGCAGCAACACAGAAAAGGCTCGAAGGAAGACAGAATCTGTTTCGGTTTCGCCGATGCCTTTTTTGAGATTGGATAATAATTCATGAACATGGGCGCGGACTTGATCCATCGAATACATCTCCCGTTTTAGGAAATTGGCGTAGACGACGTATGCAATTTCATCGCGTAGTTCGGGGTCGGTGTTGGATAAATAACCAAAAAGCGTTTTGGTCAATTCTTCGAGCGTACGTTCGTCAGGAATTTTATAATCGTTTTTCGCGATGTCGACCCAGAATTGCTTGTCCATTAGATGCTCCCCTTTGCTTTGTTTGATTCGATGATAGCAAATACTTTCAGTGTTTCGTCTCTTTGCCTGGCTCTTTCTTCGGGATGGAATAGGGACCAGCCTTCGTTATCAGCAAGCATCATAACCTTAAGTAGTGGAAGCAGTTCCGGACTTATATACTTCGCAATTTCATTC
>DNDO01000038.1:0-6717 GCA_003484265.1 Anaerolineae bacterium | reverse complement strand
AATGCAGATGGCGTTTCGTCTCCGAACAAGTTGTCGATCCCTGAGACGATTTTGGGTAGGCTGCTATTGTCTTGAATAAGCGTTTCTGAATTGTTAGCATCCTTTGTTGCTGAATATTTTGTCAATTGACTCCATGAATTGATCAGCGTTTGGTACATGGGTGTAATGAGAAAGCCAAGCCGGGGGAGGGTGGTCGCAGTTAAGACTGCTGAACGGAACGCATGCAGGTTATCTTTTTTATCTTTGATATGCATTTTGTCCGTGTCGTGAAATAAGACAATCCACTTCGCAAGTTGTTGTTGGGCACGTGTCAATGCCTGGAATTCGGACATGATGAACAACCCTAGAAAAACGCACATAATATGGGTTAGTGTTATTCCGTCAGAGTAGGACGACATTTTCTTCCACCCGGGTATCATCGATTCCATTTCATCCATTTGAGCTTTCGTGAAAAAGACCCTTACCTTCGCTTCCAGGTCATCCCACGATTTAATTTTCTTAGCGTGATAATCGTCAACCAGTTTTAGGATGAAATCATTCAGTGACCTGAAAATAATGTCAAACGATGGGAAATCCAAGTTTGTATCCATGGGATTCACTTTGAATTATCTTTTACAACCTCAAATCCGTGCATCTTCCACTTATTGATTCCCCCGTCCACTTGAATGACGTTGTGATAACCGCGCCTCCGCAATACGGAAATTGCGCTCATCGAACGGTTACCGCTGGCGCATTGGATTGCCAATGGTTTGTCATGCGGGAATGGCAGTTCGTCCCACGCAATACGCCCGCCTTCAAAATGGATCGCATTCGGGATATGCCCCGCGTCCCATTCGGATTGCATACGCACATCGACTACCTGCACCTCGTCCAATCGCTCGCGTAAATCATTTGAGCTCACGCTGGGGATTGTCTCTGTGGGATATTCCCTCGCCCAGGCCTCTATTCCGCCATCGAGATAGCCGGCCAGATCATCATAGCCAATGCGGATAAGCTGCCGCGTCGCACTTAATCTTTGGTCTTTATCCTCCGCAAGGAGCATTATCCTGCTCCCGAACGGAATCATCCAGCCTGCCCAGGTGGTGAGTGGTGCATCCACGCGGATGCCGTACGAATTGGGGATATGTCCTGCGCCGAATGCTTTATTGTGACGTACGTCCAGCAATATGACTCCATCATCCATCAAAGCCTTGGCTTCACCTGAAGACAGCGGCTCGAGAATCGGAATGCCGCCCAATATCTTTGCGCCTCTCTGGTTTATTTCGCGCATATATTTGTAATAGGTCGGGTAGGAAGGTAAACCCGTTAAAGCACGGTGAATAAATTCTTCTTCCGTTTGTGGTTGTGCCAGTGCGTTTGTCTTGCGCTCACGCCCAATTGTTGTTGTTCGGTCAGATGAAGTCGGCGCCACACAGAAAGAACCTGCTCCATGTGTAGGGAATACCTCCAGCTCGTCGGGCAGATTGAGTAACTTGTCGTGGATGGTGTGATAGAGATCGCGTGCAAGCGGATGTGTGAGTTCGTGCGAAAGCAGATCCGTCCGTGCCGCACCGCCGACGATGAGCGCTCCACCGCTAAATATAGCGGACGGCGTTTTATTATCGGGTTCGACGATCAGAAAGGAGATATGTTCAGGTGTATGCCCTGGTGTGGTCATCACATGGATCTGGAATGCACCCAGGTCAATGATGGATTTTTCGTTAAGCGGATCATGGTCGAATCCAACCTTCGCCTCAGCGCTGGCGCCAATTATCGCGCCAGTCTGATAAGCGATCTCGCGGTTGCCAGCCACAAAGTCCGCGTGAAGATGGGTGTCGAGGACATATGTCAGACTAAGCCCGTGCTCAGACGCCGCATGCAGGTATCTATCCACGTCGCGAAGCGGGTCGATCAATACCCCCTTTTTTGTGTCATGCGATCCGATCAGGTAGGCTGAATTGCCCAGTCCTGTATCCACAAAGGGTTCGATAAAATATGCAGGTCCCATTTTCCTCTCCAATAGTTAAGCCAGACTTTTTAAAAGATCTTCCGTTAGTTCATTGGATACGTTCGAAAGGAATATGATTTTATCTCCGGGCAGCCAGATCTGGTCGGCATGGACAACTTCGGTGTTTCGTTTGGTGATGCGGATCACGGGAACCAACTCGTGGGGCGTTAACACGTCCGATATCATTTTGTTGGTCCAGTTCTCGGGAACAAGCCATAGGATGGAGTTGATCTTCCCGCTCGAATATTCCCATTTCAAAATATCTATAGGTCTGCCGAAAGCGAGCTTGCCGGCGGTCTTCTTCAGCAATTCTTCATTGGTTCCCTTTTCAGGATTTTTGAGGCTGGGGTATGCAAGCCGGATGCCGAAATGGTCATGTGCAATCTGCGATACCAAAACATTAACCTCTGAATTGGTAGTAATTGCGAGTACTGTCTCCGCTTCTTCAATGTTTGTTCTTTCGAGGACCTCGTCTTCGAGCGCATTACCAAAAATCGCCTCAAGCCCTTCACGTTGTGCGATTTCCACCATCGTGTGATTCGTATCCACCAGAACGGCGGGACGCCCGTTTTCATTGAGGGATTTTGCGATCGTCCGCCCGAAAAGCCCAGCTCCCACAATAATTGCTTTCTTACCCTCGAGCGTTTCCACCCCCAGCAGGCGGGATACGAAAGAGGCGGAAAGCCCTTGTATGGTGACGGTCATGACAATCGCAAGAAAGGTCAGCGCGAGGAGTCGTTCTCCATCATCCACGCCGATTCCGAGTAGGGTGAAGGCGAACAATGACGCAACAGAAGCGGCGACGATACCACGCGGGCCCACCCAAGAAATGAAAAGTTTTTCACGAAGATTCAATCTTGTCCCACGAGTGGATATTAGAACTGAAATCGGACGTGCGATCAGCATGATCATCAGTACGGCAAGTATTCCCTGGTAACCTTCCGATAGCACGGAATCCAAACTCAAATTCGCAGCAAGCAGGACGAATAAAACACTAATGCTTAGAGTTGTCAGGGATTCCTTGAAGTGACGCAACTGTCTCTCGCCGGGTATAGCCTCGAGCTGCAGGACCAATCCCATCGCAACAGAGGACATGATCCCCGCTTCGCTTCGGATGGATTCAGCAATGCCGAAAGATGCCCAGACAGTCGCCAGCGCAACAAGGTTGCTGATCTCGGGAGGGATAAGGCGCGGAACCCTCATCATCCTTCCGAGGATTAACGCTCCGGCGCCGCCGACGATTGTCCCGATCACGAGACGCCCAAAATACCCCCAGAGCGCGCTCCAGATCCCAATCGCGGCATTTGTATAAAGTTGAAGAACCACGTCTAGGACCGCTACGGCGAGGATCGCTCCTATCGGGTCGATGAGGATCGCTTCACCCTCAAGGATGGTCTTTATCCTCTTCGATACATGGATGCGTTTGAGCAAGGGCTGCACCACAGTTGGGCCGGTAACCGTCAACAATGCACCAAACAGGATGGCGAGGGGCCAGTCCAATTGGGCGATGTAATGCGCGATCAGGCTGGTCAAACCCCATGCAACGAGTACTCCCACGGTAACGAGGTTCCTTACTTCCGCTACAGCGTGGCGCAAAGTCTTCAAGCGTAAATTCAACGCTCCTTCGAAAAGAATGACCGCCACTGCAAGTTTTACGAGAATTTCCAATCCTTCTCCAAGTTCGTGCGGCTCAATAATGTGAAAAACATCGGGACCAAGCAGGATTCCAGATATTAATAAAAGGACAATGGCAGGGATCCGCCAGCGGTGGGCAAGGACCTGTGCGATCAGTCCAAACCCGACCGCCGCGACTATAGTGATCAGTATTTGTGATTCGTGTTCCATTTATTTTCCTTCATCAAACATGCTTTATGAAATTATAACTGTATAATCCTTGCCATGAAGACAGTTGTCGAACAGATCGTTTCCGGCTCTCGTTAATTGAAACATATCGAATACGGCAAGCCGCGCTCAGGGCACCCTGAAGAGATGTCAAATCTCATTTCGCAGAGTTGGAGGGATTGTTATAGGAGATTACCGCGGGAAACCTCACTGACCAATATGGGAATTAAAAGTTCTTTATCCACATTCGCGATACATTCAAAGCTAATATTGAATTTGATCCAACATCATGAAGTAATTTATTCGGTGTTGAACTAATATGCGGCGACGGGCACTTAAGATGAAAAACGATTAACCTGCCTGATTGAGTTAATTAACGACAGGGATTTGTTCCTGGATTTCATTATCCTGGATGGAGGCACCAACGGCAAGGATAAGGCGAATCAGGCATGTTTCATCGGTGAGCTCAGGAAGTATTCAGAGACTATTGCAGGTGAAACATGTGTTTTGGAAGAACAAGATTTACAACGTGATCGCTGTCGGCAGGTATTTTTCGTTCAGGCTCGCCATATGATGATCCACATGACCGATGAGCATGTGAATCAATGCCCGTACGCTGACGGGGAATCCACTTGCGGTGCCGCGGCGGTCTGAATATGATTCCGGCATATTCCGAATCGCTATGATGTTCGCGCGGCGCAGGTATTTGAACTCATCGAGCAGTTCGTCCAGTGGGTATTTATCGAATCCCGCCTCCCGGACGTAATCCTCCTGGTCGAAGCCGGGGAGAGGAGTTGGGTCATTTCGTGAGACACGCAGAAGCCGGTAGGAGAAGACGCGCTCCACGTCGATGAGATGACCGATCACTTCCCTGATGGACCATTCATCTGGTTCGGGTTTGAAGCGTGATTGTACGTCAGAAAGTTTTCCAAGCGCGGCTTGGATTTCATCGATTTGCAGAGGTAACGCGGCGATAACGTCTCGCCTCGCTTCCGCGCGTTGGATATAGTCTGCGTAAAAGGGAGCAAATTCTTCTGAGGTTGGGTGGGTTGTTTTTCTCATGATGAAATTATACTGCGTTCGTTCAATTCGCCAATTCGCTTTCGCTGTATAATAATGTCAGACCATGGAACGGAGTTTTGAATGACTTCTAATCACAATCGAAATCCCGGCGTGCCACTCGACCTTGATTGGGTGATGGGCGCGCACGTAAACAAGAGCGCAGTGGAGCGGCGTGTTGCCACACTACCCTTGCGCCGCACTGTGAAAAAGGACTGGCAGGCGGCGTGGCTGTTACGCGCAGTCACCTGCATTGACCTGACCACGCTCGCGGGTGACGACACACCCGGGCGTGTGAAACGTCTGTGTGCGAAGGCTAAATCTCCGATTCGACCTGATATGCTCGAGCGGATGGGGTTGAACGGCGAAAAGATCACCGTCGGTGCGGTATGTGTGTACCCCAATCGTGTCGCGGACGCCGTCCACGCGCTTCAAGGCTCTGGAATTCCAGTTGCCTCCGTTGCGACAGGTTTCCCTGCGGGACAGACTCCTCTGCCACAGCGCATTCAGGAGATCGAGCAGGCTGTGGAGGCTGGTGCAAAAGAAATTGACGTGGTCATTGCCCGTAATTACGTGTTGACTGGTGACTGGCAAGCCATGTATGACGAACTGCAGCAATTCCGCAATGCCTGTGGCGAAGCGCATATGAAGACCATTTTGGCAACAGGCGACCTCGGTACGCTTAAGCAGGTCTATCAAGCCAGCCTAGTAGCAATGATGGCAGGCTCGGACTTTATCAAGACTTCCACTGGCAAAGAGTCGGTCAATGCCACTCTGGAATTTAGCCTCGTGATGACTCGCGCCATCCGCGAGTATCTCGAACGCTACGGCTATAAAATCGGATTCAAGCCTGCAGGCGGGATCAGCTCCGCAAAACAAGCGATGGCGTGGCAATCTCTAATGAAGGAAGAGCTTGGCGATGAGTGGTTGATGAATGACTTATTTCGTATCGGAGCATCGAGTTTGCTGACCGACCTTGAACGGCAGTTGTATCACTACATAACAGGTCGCTACGCGGCAAAGCATCACATGCCAATGGGATGATTGGAGATAGAGATTGAAGGATAGTCTTTTTGGTCATCTTGCGCTTAACTTTAGCACCAGCCCTGAAAATCTGGCAACAGAAGCTTTTTGTTTTATCCTTAACAGGTCTGAAACTGCAAAAAAAGCTTTTGTTAGATTCGTTTCACAAGTTAATCCTTCATTGTCTTCAACTCTAAGATTTGAAACCCAAATACACACTCCTTGAAGACAGACTTTGTGTGCCACTATTTATTCCAACAGGTGTTGAAAAAAGCGACATAATAAAATCTTTGCTTGAACAAATAAAGGAAGTAACAGATATTTTGGCTACTGTTTATGGATGACTCTCTTGTTCCTGATGAATTTTTCTATTCGTTGCTGGATTTATGCAATTCTGTGGAATGGCGTAAAACGACAACATACCCGCCTCATCTGGAGCATGAGTATATACTGATTGAGAAACAACCAGAATTAGTTCTAATGCTTTGCAAAGCCATTGATGAATATGGGTATGATGAAATATTTTACTCAAAAACGTATCGCTACCTTACGTTGGGCAATTTTCGGTATTGGCACTTTGATACACTCGTGAACAGAGAAACACTCGAAAAATATAATGCACGCAAGAAAATGTAATTGGAGTTTAGTATGAGCACATTACTTGAAATCTTCAAAACCATGGAATACGGACCCGCCCCCGAATCACCCGATGCGGCGAATGCCTGGCTGGATGAACATAACCGCAAGTTCGGATTGTTTATAAATAACGAATGGGTGTTTCCCAAAGGTGCGAAGTATTATTCTTC
>DNDO01000062.1:6210-8324 GCA_003484265.1 Anaerolineae bacterium | reverse complement strand
ATGGCTTCACTATTGATGATGTGCGCTAATCCTTCAACGAATGAACGCTCCCCCTTACCTAGCGGCTCGCGTAGTTTTTTGTCTGATAACCCATTGCTCAACTTTTCCAGTTGCACAGGAGTCTCGGCGAGCAACAGCAGAACTTCCCTGATATTCGCCTCATTCTGTTCGGTCGGGATCTGTTTCTTCATCCAGTAATTTTACCCTTTACCAACAAGGCTTATCCAGATACTGATTAGTGTGTTGTATCTGTTTTTGCCCCGTGATGTGACTGTTATCATTCTTCCATTGACTTGTTGTGATGAGACTGAAATAAAGCAGGATGGATACTACCTGCGCCTTACCCAAACACTATATCGATTATTTGCAAAAATGCGATTCCAGGCATTTGTGCTCTGGATTTGTTGGACCAGCCAGCGTTTATTAGGGACAACAAGCAGGGACGGGGAAACCTGTTGTGTATGCTGGATCTTCTCCATGCAAGCCCAGTCCTTGTGCAATTCGCATCCTCTCAAATTAATAAGAATATCTGATTGTTCGGCATAGGTCCCTTTCCACTCGCTTCCCCAGGGTGAAAATACGGGGGTTCGATCAAGCAGATACGGAAACCACTCTGCTTCATTTATTTTTCCCACGAATAGATAGGTCGCTTCTGGGTCCGTGTTGTTTTTTACAAAAGCTGCAACTTCCAAAGAGTCGGAATCAATTTCCGGCGCATAGTTGGCAATCTGTCGGAGGCCGATGGCAGATGAAGCAATGATCATGACCACTAGGAGAAGCGTGCCAATTGTGATCGTAACCGATCTCAATGGTGGCATATTTTTCATTGTGTATTTCTTTGAAAGGTAATTAAATATTACCCCGCAAAAAGCTCCAGCCATCATCCCTGCCAGTATCTCAATATAAAAGGAGGCTTCTCCCATGAAGAGAACAAAAATGAACGCCAAAGGGATATGAAATTTTCTCCGAAACAACAGCAGGATGAAGCCAGGAATTGCGAGTACGGTGATGAACCAATTGTCCATGACATAATTCAGGTTCTCGCCAATTAACTCCAATGTTCCCTGTGCTGATTGCAAAAAGTCAACATTGCGGTGGGATGAATATGCCACTAACAAACTGGAAAGACCGTGACGTTCCAAAATAATGAACAGCCAGGGCGAAGCCACCAGGAAAGCAAGCAACATGATACAAAAAGAAATGAGTACACGATTCGTTTTCCACTCTGGCACCAAGCACGCTGTTCCGACAATTGCGGCAAAAAGAACATAAAGCCAGTGGGTACCTAACAATATCCCGAGTAGAACTCCGGCAAACGTGAAAGCTTGCCAGGAAAAAGATCTGATTGTTCGAACATAGTAAAGAAGACCAGAAAGACAAAGAGCTAGTGCCAATCCGCGGACAATGCCAGCCGACCAAACGTGGGTGTAATATACGGCAGGTGTGGTCATGATGAGTATCACAGCTATAAAACTGCCTGATTTTGATTCAATGAGTTCCAGTGTAAGATAATAAAGCGGAATTATTGAAATAACAGAAAAAATCGCTGGCACAAGGCGTAAGTATGCCCACATAGGGGCGCCAAGTTTCATTGCCACGGAAAATATATACATAGCAAAGGGCGGATAAATCAAAGGAATACCGCCGGGCCCATAATGGGGAATGCTCATCGGTAATACAAAATCACTACTAGTGATTTTCTCGGCTATCATGGTGAACATCCCCGCATAACCCAATGGGAATGAGTACCTGAAAGAGGGGAGGAAAATGATCGGAGCAGTCAAAAGGATAGCTGATAATAAAAAGATGTGACCTTTGTTGCGCTGCAGTAATAACAGAAGCTTAGGCATGTGTTTTAACCTGAATTGGATTTGATAGACCGTGATAATAAATTTCAATAAAAAATATCATTCTCGATGAATTTCGCTTTCTTGTGAGGAGAAATCGCCTGAAATATTTCCACTTCTGCTAAATATTGCTCGCGTCGGGAAAACGGTAACCAAGAAGTATGGTTAAGGTTGTCTCTTCCACCTGGAGATCAATATTTTCATTTTCACTCGGACGCGGCTGTCTGCGTCGCCGAGAGCCCACGCGGAGCGGGTTGCTCTTTTGGT
>DNDO01000062.1:4979-5877 GCA_003484265.1 Anaerolineae bacterium | reverse complement strand
TCACGAACCATCCGTTCTTTTCCGCTTCTGCCACTGAGCGATTGGATGCTTCGTCGTCTGCGAGCCCAATGGGAAAATCCTGCATCCTGCCTGTTTCGCGAACCTCGCGCGCGGATGCGACTTCGATGTGCCATCGGTCAAGGATGGGCCGCAGGTCGATCAAGATCCCATTCGGGACGAGCACCCTTTTAATCTCCTTCAAGGTATGGACCATACCTTCATGTGAAATACATCAGAGCGACCAGGCTAGCAGAGCAATGTCAAACGTCTCTTTGCGGAAGGGGAGATGCTCGGCTTGTGCGTTGGCGAAGAATGTTTTCGCTGTGAGATCGTGGGGGCGGTCAATTGTCGCAACGCGCAAGGCATCCTGGTCCAAATCCAAGCCTGCAGTTAAGGATGAAACGGAAGCGTATTTCCAAGTCAACCGCCCTTCGCCGCATCCAATTTCAAGGATGCGTTTCTTTGTGAAGTCTGCAAAATCGTGCAGGTATTTATTTTCGTTTCGTTTGGGGTCTTTAATTAGTGCCATAGTATCGGACGTCCTTCCATTAATATGAATCAAGAAAGGTCAAGAGTACACCCCAAACGCAAATACAGGCTGGCAATCCTATAACGATTAATCCAATGAACGCCCAATTGGCATATATTCCTTTGTCTATTGGTGGTGGTGTTGTTCCACCTGCAAGTAGCCGTGGTACCCTGTCTGTTTCGATTGCTTCCGCAACAGCATCAATATCATCGAGGATCCCCCTAAATTCGTCGATCGAGATATCCACATATGGGTGATCGTGTGTGAGAATTACATTTGCATTTGGAAGGGTCTCGTCGCTGATCCAACCTTTCGGCACATCTTTCCTATCGCTCAGGCTGAGATTTCGCATACCGCGAACAAAAATCA
>DNDO01000062.1:0-4705 GCA_003484265.1 Anaerolineae bacterium | reverse complement strand
AAATTTTGCGCGGTTTTCCAGCTCTCGCGGTTATATACTTTGGTCCGGAGCAGGTGAGCCAGGCGTACTTCGGCGACAATGCGAAGTTTGATGTTGAAGCCCCTCCGCGAACGACCATCCATGTAATACGTATATGCGGATGAGAACGTGCGGATCGCCACAGCCCTTCCCTTATACAACCCGCTGTATGGCGTGTTCTTTATGTCAGTAGATCGAGTGACAGGTGAAAAGCCCAGCGCCTGACCCAGTTTTTGATGGGCAGTTCCCTGCCTGATCTTGACGACCGTTGAATAGATCAACCCGATGACGACCAGAAGCGGGAGCAGGCAGATGAAAGTTCCGAAGCCAATGATTCCAAGAATGTCCCGAAGAGTTGCCGCGTCCAATATCATACCTTTCGCATTTTATAAACTTTTTTATCGCGCTGCCGGTTTGTGTCTGCGTGATGTCACTAGCTAAGTCGTTCGTTATAATACCTTTTTATCAACATTAATGACTATTGAAGTGTTGAGCATTGTCTAAAAAGGAGGGTTCTTACATGGGCATTGTTTCATGATTACTTTGGCGGAAGCGTCAACGCGAAGCCAACTCCTTCCTTGACCCAGGAACTTAATTGTTTCGCTGTCTTGCACCCATCAGGGTCGACGATCAGCCAGCCTTTCATGGGCTTGCCTGTGATGTCAAAAACGCGGGTATATTTTTTCTCGAGAAGTTTCTCATGCTTTTCGGGGTCAACGCGAACGATCATATTATCCTTGTTAACTCCGCATGCCATGTTTCCATGTATCAGAAATCCTACACCACCGAACATCTTTTTTTCAATGAACGGAAGTCCGTCCAAGTCAGACCGAATCCGTTCTGCCAGTTTTTCGTTATATGCCATACGATCTCCTTAAGTTAAACGGCAGTTGCCGATCGCTGATAGCTATCCGGTTCCAAACTGACGATCCCCTGCATCGCCAAGTCCTGGCACGATATACGCGTGGTCATTGAGATGGCTGTCTATGGCACCAATGTGAATATCTATCTCAGGATGAGCAGTTTGCATGGCTTGGATGCCCTCCGGCGCGGCAATCAATCCGACGAACTTGATCTTCTTTACACCCCATTTTTTCAGCACCTCAGCAGTTGCGGTAGCCGACCCGCCTGTGGCAAGCATAGGGTCAAGGATCAGGCAAACAGACACGGTAGGCTCGGTGGGCAGTTTGTTGTAGTATTCAACGGGGCGCAAAGTCTGTTCGTCGCGGTACAAACCGATGTGCCAGACCTCCGCGCTGGGCATCAATCCCCAGACTCCTTCCACCATGCCGAGTCCCGCACGCAATATAGGGACAAGGCCGATCTTTTCTTTAAGCTCCTGTCCTGTCATTTTTTCGAGTGGTGTCTCCAGTTCACGCGGCGATGTAATAAGATTGGCCGTTGCTTCGTATGCCAATAAGGCGGCGATCTCGCGTACCAGTTCTCGAAACTTCTTGGGCTCTGTGTTTTTATCGCGCAACCGGGAAAGTTTATGTGCCACCAGCGGGTGTTTAGATTCATGGACGTTGGGCATGATTCCTCCAAGACAATTTTTTAAGTGGTCCCAATCAACTGTATATTATTTTATCGCCACTTTGCATAAGTGTTGTATTAGGAAATTTGTCACAAATGAAGGTTACGAGTACAATGATGATCGTCTGTTTGTTTAATAATCTCCATCTGGGGATATACAATTGCTTGCCAGATCATCATGATGAATTCAATATCAGAGCATCCAACTCTCATCGAAATGCGCGACGTGGTGAAAGTCTATTCCACTGCGGCGGGCGATTTCCGCGCGCTTCAAGGTGTCAACTTGAAAGTTGACGCGGGTGAATTTGTCGGCATTATTGGTAAGTCAGGCGCGGGCAAGTCGACCTTTCTGAACATGATCACAGGTGTAGACCATATTTCATCAGGCGAAGTCATCGTCAATGCAAACGGATCTCCCGTTTCCATTCACAAAATGAATGAGGATGAAATCGCTTTATGGCGCGGACGAACAATGGGTGTTGTCTTCCAATCGTTCCAATTGCTTCCCATGCTTACACTGGTCGAAAACATCACACTGCCGATGGACCTGTGTGGTATTTTCAGCCCCAGGCATTCACGCGAGCGCGCCATCGAACTCTTGCGCCTTGTTGAGATAGAAGAGCATGCCGATAAACTGCCTGCGTATATTTCCGGCGGGCAGCAACAGCGCGTCGCAATCGCGCGCGCATTGGCGAACGACCCTGCCGTGCTGATCGCCGATGAGCCAACCGGCAGTCTTGATTCCGTCACAGCCGAAACCATTTTTGAACTCTTCCAACAATTAGTGACCGATCAAGGAAAAACGATTGTGATGGTGACACATGACCAATCGCTTGCGCCAAGATTCTCACGCACGATGAAAATCACAGATGGGACATTGGAGAATGCTAATGAATCAGAAGCCGGCTCAAAGCCTGGGAAGATGCGGGCATAATGAACTTGCGGCGAGTCTCCCGTAAAACTGTTTCCGTCCAACATGTCATGACATCCACTGAAGCCATGATCGACATGCATGGAATCGTGAAAACGTTCAAGAATGCGGCGGGGGAATTCACCGTCCTCAAAGGCATTGACCTCACAATTGACCGCGGTGAGTTCGTATCTATTGTTGGGAAATCAGGCAGCGGCAAATCCACGTTATTAAATATGATCACCGGCATCGACCATCCCACGGACGGGCAGATGGTCATCGACGGTACGGACATTTATACGGGTGTTACCGAGAGCCAGCGCTCAAAGTGGCGTGGACGTAACCTGGGCATCGTGTTCCAATTCTTCCAGCTCATGCCGATGCTGACGTTACTTGAAAACGTGATGCTACCGATGGATTATGCGGAGTTGTACGATTTTGAAGAACGTCCGAGGCGTGCCATGAGAATGCTGGAGATGGTTGGGCTTGGCGCATTCGCCAATAAATTGCCTGTGCTGGTCTCAACGGGACAGCAGCAGCTCGCGGCGATCGCACGCGCGCTGGCATGTGACCCTCCCTTGCTTGTGGCTGATGAACCGACAGGGAATCTCGATACGAAATCAGCGAACACGATCATTGATTTGTTCGAAGAGTTGTCGAAAAGCGGCAAGACGGTCGTGATGGTGACTCACGACCCTTCGTTGACATCCCGCACAACGCGCAACATCATCATTGCGGATGGAGAGCTGATAAACGAGACGGTCGCGAAGTCATTGCCGTGGCTCAGGCATCGTCACATGATGGAGTTTTCAAAGTTGGCTGAAAAGAGGATGTATTCTGCAAATACGACAATTATTCCTCGTAACGAGCATATTGAATATTTTTTCATGATCCACAAAGGCGAAGTGGAAGTTGTCTTGCAGGTTCGTAAAAACAACGAAACCGTGATTTCACGCCTGGGTCCGGGTGAATTCTTCGGAGAGATAGAATTGATACGCGGCGGCAAGGCAATTGCGAACGTGCGCTCAGGCTCGAGCGGTCCAGTCGAGGTGTTGACCATTAAACGCGAGGATTTTAAGCGAGTAATGGACCAGTCTCCGATTACTGCTAGGGAAGTGGGGATCATTGTGCAGGAAAGATTGGATCTTCACCGCGCGGCAGACAGCAGGAAGAGAAAATCATGAGACCTCGTTGGCGAAAAGTATTTCATGATTTGTTTGATAATCTTGGGCGCACAATGCTGGTGGTCTTTTCGATTGCCGTGGGCGTGTTCTCAATTGGCGTGATCGCAGGCGCTTATCAAATAATCTCAACGGATATGAGTATTTCATATTCTGCGAACAAACCTGCGAATATCGAAATGCGCCTGACAAATTTCGACGATGATGTCCTGTCGTCGATTCGAAGTCATGGGGACGTAAAAGAAGCAGAAGCACGTCGCGTGTTTAATATCCGTGTGCGTGTGCCGGGCACGGAAAAGTGGACGACCTTCGACATGACCGCCTTCGACAGTTTCGAAGAAAACTCGATCAACCTGTTGATGCCTATCGAAGGGAAAGTTGTGCCGGGCAAGCACGAAGTCCTGCTGGAAGTGGGCGCACTTGAGCAACTGGATGTGGGTCTGGGTAGCCTGCTCGAGTTTCAACTCCCCGATGGCTCCACCAAAACCATGCCTGTAGTTGGTATTGTGCAGGATACGGCGGCGGGCGCAGGTGATTTCCTGGCTGACCCGTTTGCTTATATCACGAAGGAAACATTGCAGTATTTGGGACAACCCAATATCTATAACCGCGTCCTCGTCATTGTCGAAGGTGATGATGATGACTCACAGCATATCCGTCTGGTTGGCGCGGTCTTGAAGGATAAGATCGAGAAAAGCGGTGTGGGTGTTGGTCGCACCCGATTTTCCGAGACGCATCAACATCCTCTGGGGAATACGATCAATGCCGTATTGGGTATCTTGCTGGCGCTGGGTATCCTGATCGTGCTGCTGTCCAGCTCGTTGATCGCGAATACGTTGAGCGCGTTATTGAACCAGCACCTGCGTCACATCGGCGTGATCAAACTTGTAGGCGGACAACGCAGGCAGGTCTTCCGCATGTATATTGCGCTCATCATGTCGTTTGGCATCATTGCGCTTGCTATTGCCGTCCCATTTGGCGGGATTGGGGCGTATGGACTTGCCGATTTCATCGCAGGCCAGTTGAGTTTCAGCCTGCTGGGATACCGCATTGTGCCGGTCGC
>DNDO01000140.1 GCA_003484265.1 Anaerolineae bacterium | reverse complement strand
CTCGAGAAAATTGCGGGACATGTCGTTGAAGCGCAAAGCCCGCTCGCCATCCCTGGCGGCAATGCCCTGGGTCAGACAAACGGGCTTTCAACAGCCGAAGCCGTTCTCGCGTTGAATGCGCTGGCTGATAATTTTGGCAAGCCCGGCGGAGTGACCCTTTCACCGCTATCACCCAATCAGGATGAATATCATCGTCCCGCCAATGCACAGGAAATTACAGAATTTATTGCGAAGATGAAGAGCGGCGGAGTCAAGGTATTGTTCGTTCATGGTGTCAACCCGATGTTCGAACTACCCGCTTCGCTCGGGTTCGCGGATGCGCTTGGTTCCGTCTCACAAGTTATTTCGTTTGCGACTTTCCCCGATGAAACCGCTATTGCGTCAGATTACGTTTTCCCAGACCATCACGGACTTGAAGCCTGGGGATATCAGCGATCTGTCACCGGCACCACGCATTCCGTTTTGTCAGGCGCACAGCCGGTTGTTTCACCGAGTTACGATACGCGCGCATCTGCCGACGTGTTGATTGCCGCCGCCCAACTGGCTGGTGGAAATCTTGCAGAAGCCCTTCCGTATACCGATGAGGTAGCGTTCATCCAAAGCAAGCTGACCAGTCTCGTTGGCTCGTCGGGATCCTTTATCGCGCCTGAGATCAATACATTCTCATCTTATTTTCAACAGCATGGCGGTTGGTGGATTGGTGGCAGTTCAACCGATACCCCATCCGCAGCCACCGCACTTGGCAAAACAATCAATGTTGAACAAGCCGAGTTCGCAGGTGAAGGCGAGTTCATCTTTGTGCCGTTTGTTTCACCGACGATAGCTGAAGCCGGTGCGAACAAACCCTGGTTACAGGAATTACCCGACCCAACCACGACAGTTATGTGGAATACGTGGGTCGAAATGAACCCTGAAACTGCCCATCATCATGGTATCGAGAACGATGATGTCCTTGAGATCATCAGCGAGGCTGGAAGTGTGGAAGCGCCTGTTTATTTGTATCCAGCTATTCGTCCGGATGTGATCGCGATGCCATTCGGGCAGGGTCACACTGCTTATGGAAGATTTGCCCAGGGGCGCGGCGCGAATCCTGTAAATGTCCTCGGTCTGCATCTGAATGGTGCGGGCGATCTTGCGTTTGCAGGGATGCGCGTGGAAGTGAAAAAGACCGGTCGAAAGCAATTGTTATCCCGACTCGAAAGCCGCATCGGTGTTTACGGTGAAGGCCTGGGCGGGGAGCATTAGAGGAGCTGATTAGATGATAAGTGTAGACTTAAATGCAGTTGGCATGAAGGGCGCAATTGCGGAGGCGGCTGAAGGCAAATGGGGCATGGTCATTGACCGCGATATTTGCACCGGGTGTCAGGCATGTGTCGCCGCATGTGCCATGGAAAACAACCTCTCGTTCGTGGGAGAGGAGGATGCCGGTTATGGTCGTACCCAGCACTGGATACGTATCGAACGTCTTTGGGAGGGTGAATATCCCGAGGTCAAGATCGACGGTAGTTTCCAACCCATGCTTTGCCAGCAGTGTGGACATGCCCCCTGCGAGCCCGTTTGCCCGGTATTTGCCACCCCTCATAGTGAGGCGGAGCAGCTCAATTTACAGGTGTACAATCGTTGTGTCGGCACTCGATATTGCGGTAACAACTGTCCCTACCAGGTGCGTTCTTTCAACTGGCGCGATTATCACACCCTGCCGGAGCGCGGCAATGATGTAAATGGAAAAATGGTCTTCTCGCTTCACAACCAGTTCAACCCCGATGTCACCGTCCGTCGCCGCGGCGTGATGGAGAAATGCACATTCTGTATCCAGCGCATCCACAAGGCGCAGGACAAGGCAAAATCTGAAGGACGCGAAGTGGAGGACGGTGAATTTACAACCGCCTGCGCGCAAGCCTGCCCCGCCAATGCAATCACCTTCGGACGCCTCGATCATCACGAGAGTTTGGTGAGTCAGCTCGCTAAACAGGAGCGCGGCGTAAAGCATCTCGAAGATCTAAATACCCTGCCGCGTGTGACCTATCTCAAGGAAGGATAAGAAATGACAGTTACCTCCAACTATCTTTCCGGCTCAGAGAAAGCGCACGCAGACCACCACGAAGAGGAGCACGATCCCCGCGAGCTCCTGATGTACGACCCCAAGCCGCGCGGTGAGATGAATGACATGGTGATGGAATCCATGTACCACACCACCTGGAGATTCTGGGCCGTTCTTGGTATTTTGATCGTTGTGGTAGCGACTTGTTTTGTCTACGCCTGGGGCTATATGATCTCTGAAGGGCTTGGCGTTGCCGGCGTCATGCGCCCGGCATATTGGGGCGTCTTCCTTGTCAACACCGTATTCTGGATCGGCATCAGCCATGCAGGTACGTTTATTTCGGCGATCCTGCGTGTTTTCAAGGCTGAGTTCCGGCGCCCGTTCACCCGCGCTGCGGAATTGATGACGACATTTGGTTTGATCCAGGCGGGTGCGAGTATTTTTATGCACCTTGGTCGAGTCTGGCTGGCTTATTGGCTGTTCCCCATCCCCAATGAGAGGATGTTGTGGCCCAACTTCCACTCTCCGTTGATGTGGGACTTGTTAGCGATCACCACGTATGTTCTCGGCAGTACCATGTACTTGTTCCTTCCGTTGATCCCTGATCTGGCAATGGCACGTGACCGCTCCACAGGTTGGCGCAAGACCTTATATAAAGTTACTGCCTTAGGCTTCCGTGGAACCGAGGGTGAATGGCGCCACCTTACAACTGCCATGAATTTCTTTGCGTTCGCGATCATCCCAGTGATGTTTTCGGTCCATACCATCGTTTCCTGGGACTTTGCTATGGCGATGCGCCCTGGCTGGTCGTCATCGGTGTTTGGTCCCTACTTTGTTCTTGGCGCTTTGCATTCAGGCATGGGCGCCGTGGCGGTCGTGCTCTTCATCATGCGTGCGACCATGAAGCATATGGATTATTTCATCCGCAAGGAGCATTTCGACGCACTCGGCAAGTTGATGCTGATTGTTTCGATGGCATACGCGTACTTCTTCTTCAACGATTACATTGTTCAATGGTATGGCGGCGACCTTGCGACTGATAACCTCCTGCACTGGCTTGAAGAAGGACCCATGGCATGGATGTTCTTCCAGATGGTATTCTTCAATATCGTGCTTCCTTGGGCAACGCTCTGGAGTTCGAAAGTCAGGCAAACACCATGGCTTCTTGCGATTATCGGCTTATTAATTAATATCGGTATGTATTGGGAGCGTTACCTGATCGTGCCGGTGATGCTGACGATCAACCGCATGCCCTTTACTTGGAAACTTTATACTCCGGGTATTGAAATTTATTTGACCATCGGCACCTTTGCCACTTTCGCGGTTTTCTATATGATCGCTTCCCGCCTTATCCCATTGATACCTGTTTGGGAGGTACAGGAGGGTCAAATGACACATACCCTGCGTAAAGTCGGTAAGACCGAAGTTCCGACTGTCAGTGAGTTTGAATAATGGAGCAGAAGATGTCTGACACAACTCTATTGGCTGTCTTTGAAGATATTGATCCCGCCGCTAATGCCATCGAGAAACTGCATGAAATGGGCGTCCCGAACGAGAATATCAATGTCATCTCTGGTGTCCCTATTATGCATAAGATGCTTGGTCGTCCGCACCCCAAGACGAACGTCTCGCGGCTTTCGATGGGCGGGGCGATCGCGGGATTCATCTTTGGTGTGTTCCTCAACTTTGGAACACCAAATCTCTATACCGTTTCTGTAGGCGGTCAGTATATTACACCGATTCCACCCGGTCTGATCATCGTTTTTGAAATGACCATGCTGTTCGCCCTCCTCGCTACTTTTCTCGGCGTGTTTCTCGACAGTTACTTCCCCAACTACCGCCCGTTGGAATATGTGACAGAGGTCAGCGATGGAAAGATCGCCGTTTTCTTCAAATGCCCAGAAGGTGACCAGAAGAAAATCACTGACGCGTTGAGTAAGTTGGGCGCCGAATCCATCAAGCCTGCGGAGGCGCAACAGTTATGAGACTCTTGAAACAACTTTTTTGGGTATTGGGAACGCTTGCATTCCTCTTCGGTGTGTTGATGCTGTTCACTTACGATATTATCAAGATCGACTGGCCTTCCTTCATGGAAATTCAGCCGTCCTACCGCCCGATGGAAGACCCGCTTCAACCGCCCTCGCGCTCGATTCCCATCGAGGGAGCAATATCCATTCCCGGGCAGGGCGCGCCTCAAAACCCCACGGTTGCGGATGAAGCATCCATAAGCCGCGGAAGAGACCTTTTTGCGATCAATTGCCAAATGTGTCATGGAGTGGGCGGCGAGGGGAACGGACCGATAGCCCCGTTTCTGGTGAAATACAAGCCAGCCAACCTGACGTCAGCCGTTGTGCAATCCAAGAGTGACGGTTCATTCTTCCTGACGATCTCGAATGGATTGGTGGACAAGATGCCTGCGCTTAATGAAAACCTGACGGTCTCTGAGCGATGGGATGTTGTCAATTTCCTTCGCACATTGAAACCATCGGAATAGGGGAGGAGTTTACCAATGAACGATGTTCGTAAAATGATCTATGGAACCATCATCGGTTTCTTCATGATTCTGGGCTTGTGGTTCAGCATCATCTATGTCTCGTCGTGCGGGTATACCCTTACATGCAATCGCGGCGATCATCTCATCGTGCGCACGCCCATCCCAACCTTGATCCCTTCGTCTCATTCTGATTCTGGCATGGATATGGGTGCAGCGGAGTTCGACAAATGCCAGGTGTCAGCGCTTGATCTGATCGGAGCATGGGTCTCCGCCGGGTCACCTGAAACAGTTGTATTTGCGTTTACAGATGCGAATGGGGCATCCTGTGAAGGCACATTTACTGATGATGTTCAACCCCTCCTGGTGGAAAATGGCGTCTGGCAGACTGCATCTTTGGGTTGTGTCTCCTGCCATAATGCTGACTTGACCGAACGCAGCGCCGGGCTGGACTTGACTTCCTATGATGCCATTTCGACGAGCGGTATCTTGGGTAGCAATTGGGAGAACTCCAGCCTGCATGAATATTTGAAAATGAGTCTGACAGCTGACGGACATTCCGCTGATTCGTCAGGCGGCAACCCGCTAATCTTCGCAGGCAATCAGGTTGCAGTCGAGGCAGAGGCGACCCCGACTCCTTAGGCACATCGAAAAAACAAAAAGACTGACTCACGCGAGTCAGTCTTTTTGTTTACGGCAGAG
>DNDO01000104.1:6326-6863 GCA_003484265.1 Anaerolineae bacterium | reverse complement strand
CTGGTCTTCAACGCATACGGAATTGGAATCAAAATCCTCAAATTGGCAGGCTGGGATTCGACCGACATGTCAAGCCGGTTGTTGCTTGCGGTGGGCATTGGGCTCGGCAGTCTTGGCATTCTTGGATTTTTCTTTTCCATTCTACAAGGTGCACATCCCCCTGTATTAATCCTCGCCCAACTCGCCCTTACTACACTCCTCCTTGTCACAAATGCGCATGCTGAATTTCTCAAAGATATTAAAAGTCTTGCATGGGATCTGAACCATTATTTGAGTTCATTTCATCCGCTTGCGAAAATTGCTGTCATTCTAATCCCCGTATTCTCCTTTCTTCTAGCCCTTCTCCCTCCCTTTGAAGCTTTCGATGGATTGTTCTATCACCTCACACAGCCCGCCCGCCTCTTGCAGGACGGCGGACTGGAATTGATAGACATCCCGCATTTTTGGTTCCCAAATATTCCATCGCACACCTATCTTTGGGCGCTCGCATTTCACAGCGAAGGAGCAGTGCAACTTGTTCATTACACATGGGGAGCG
>DNDO01000104.1:0-6097 GCA_003484265.1 Anaerolineae bacterium | reverse complement strand
CATGGGGAGCGATTTCTGCGCTTCTTCTCTGGCATTGGGCGGCGCGCACATGGAATATCGAGGTCGGCCGTAAAACGATCTTGCTTCTCGTCAGCATCCCAAGCCTGCCCCTGCTTGCCTCATGGGCATATGCCGACATGGCTTTGTGTTTCTACGCTGCCGCGTCGCTCTTCACGCTGACACAATTCAAAACATCGCCTGCCGACTCATGGCTTCGCATCATGGGCGTTTTATGCGGTTTTGCCATGGGTGTCAAATATACGTCATTTGTAGTTCCACTTGCTTGCGGGCTGCTTCTCCTATCTCACCGCCCGCTGAAACAAGGACTCCGCAACGCAGCCCATTTCAGCTTGATCGCGCTCCTGACTGCGCTGCCCTGGTATCTTCGAAATGCGTTTTTGATGGGTAATCCTTTTTATCCTTTTGTTTTCGGCGGAAGGTATTGGGACACGTTCCTCGCTCAATGGTATTCCGGTTCAGGCACAGGCATCGGATGGGATATTTTTCAACTCATTCTTTTGCCCTTCAATGCTGTGCTTGGATATCGCGATGCAAATTTTTTTGACGGGCGGATGGGTCCGCTCTTTCTGATCCTTTTCCCCATCACACTTTGGATTCTTATCAAACGACCGTTTCAAAACCCCGCTCAAAACTGGCCGCTGATTTCGATTACCCTTTTCTCAGCCCTATCCTTTCTCGCATGGACGGTTGGCGTGATCAACTCATCCGCTCTATGGCAAACACGTTTGCTCTTCCCCGCGCTCCTGCCATTCGCCATACCCACTGCCTTGGGCTGGGACGCGCTGACAAAGCTCGATAGCCCCAAACTGCGCGTTAGTTTCCTCGTCAACGCACTGATCGCTGTTGTTATCGCGCTTGCGATATTCGACGTTGGACTTTTTGTCTTCAGGCGCAATCCGCTTGCCGTTGTATTCGGGGCGCAAAGCAGGGAGGAATATATCCACCGGGTTAATCCTTCCTACGCCGAACTCATGCAACTCATGGAAAAACTCCCTGCAACTGCGCTAGTGTACAGCCTGTACGAACCGCGCTCCTACAACCTGCCGCGCCTCACACAACCAGACGCCATCGTTTCAAATTTTGCCCACGATCTCTTTCTTTATCAAACAACGGACGAAGTTGTTCAGGCGTGGAAAGCCCAGGGATATACACACATCCTCATCTACGAACGCGGTGCAGACTTGACACTAGCAGACGATCCATCGCGCCTTGCGGAACTTAACTACACAAGAGATTCATTGATCCTTTTGAGTCGAACGCCGGATGGGGTGTATTCTATTTATCTGATTCCGTAATTGAAATAAAGAGCCACGCAGACGAATGTCCACGTGGCTCTTCAAAGCGGCAAATATCTTATTACCGAACAATCATCTGCAATACTCCCAGAATTCCCAAGCCGATCAGAATGTATGTTGGAAATCTGCGAAGGAAACTTGGTTTTGAAGCCGCCGACCTGTGATACGTTTGGCTCTTCAATCCTTCATTGATGAGATCATTTACTTTTTCCCTGCCGCGTGATTCGTAAAAGAATTGGTTCATTTCAACTTCTCCTTATTGTGAACACGACCGACGATTAGACAACAGATGGATCAACCCGCCGTCTATACCGGTAGGACCGTCTTCTGTGTACGTTACCCATGCTTTTCTTTCCCGTACATATTCAGTGCGGATTGAAACCTGGGATGAGATACTGCTACAAGCCCCCACGGTGAATTTGTTTTGCGAAGCTAGTGCGGCAGTTGCAGCGGCTTCCCTCACAGTTAGTGCGATGGCAACCACCAGGGCAATGCCTGCAAGTACATTGAGCAAACGATTCTTTAGCATTTCGATCTCCTTTGTTCAAAAGTTTTTCCAAGTCCCGCACCACACATTGTGATGCGGGACTGATGGCGTGCTGCCTTGGAGGAGAACTGTAATACCAGCACGCACATCTCATTTGATAATCTCAATGTAGCACCTGTGCGGTTACCCAGCTTGCCATTTTCTGCCAAAATTCTCCAAACGACCAAATTACGTGCTATGCTGTTTACAAAACAATCAGGTTTTTGCGCGAAAGGAAGTACGTATGTCAAACTCAATTCCTGCAGGGATGGTGGAGAAATTCACCACCTTTGGAGACCTGCTCCGCTTTCTAAGGCGACGCGCCGGCATCACCCAGATGGAACTGTCCATTGTAGTGGGGTACAGCGATGCCCAGATCAGCCGCCTCGAGCAAAACCTGCGGCTGCCGGATATCCCTACAATTGAAGCCCGCTTCGTCTCTGCCCTCGGGCTGGAGAATGAACCCAAGACTATCGCCCGTCTGTTGGATCTTGCCGCCAACGTGCGACGCGAAGACGCCCCCGGGCTTGGGCTTTGTCCGTATAAAGGATTGAATTATTACGATGAAACTGATGCTGATCTATTTGTGGGACGCGAGGCATTAACCGCCAAACTAACCGAACACATGATTTCCCTAGCGTTGAGCGGGACTCCGTCAAATCTGCGATTCCTGGCTGTGATCGGTGCATCGGGCAGCGGAAAATCATCACTCGTGCGCGCAGGGTTGATTCCCACTTTACGATGGAATAAAAAATCTACCGATTGGGACATTCGCATCCTAACACCTACCGCAAATCCGATTGAAAGATTGGCATCAAGCCTGACCCAAGAGATTGAGTCGGTTTCGAGGACTGCCACATTGATGGATGATATGGTAAGCGACCAA
The DNA here is from genome assembly GCA_003484265.1 of Anaerolineae bacterium. Taxonomy (GTDB): domain Bacteria; phylum Chloroflexota; class Anaerolineae; order Anaerolineales; family Villigracilaceae; genus Defluviilinea. Next base: position 3,369 of record DNDO01000104.1, on the reverse strand, counting down.
CGCAGCCTACAAATATTTGCAAATCGCGCATTTCAAACGAAAAACAACTCACGCCTGTTGCTTGTCATCGACCAGTTCGAGGAGGTATTTACGTTATGCCGCTCGGAGGAAGATAGAGCCTCATTTATCGAGAATCTGCTCACGGCTTCGTCTGAAGCGGGTGGTCCCGTGGTCGTCCTTATTACACTGCGGGCAGATTTCTACGCTCACTGCGCAGACTATGTCCATCTCCGGGAAGCGTTGGCAGAAAACCAGGAATACATCGGCTCGATGAGTATTGATGAATTACGCCGTGTCATCGAAGAGCCTGCTCATCGTGGACGATGGGAGTTTGAGCCCGGTCTGGTTGAACTCCTGTTGCACGACATCGGTCACGAACCCGGCTCATTGCCCTTGCTTTCACATGCGCTCATGGAAACATGGCAAAGACGGCGGAACCGCATGATGACATTAAGCGGCTATACATCCACTGGTGGAGTGCGCGGCGCCATCGCCGAGACAGCTGAGGCCGTGTTCGTCGATCAGTTCACGCGTGAACAGCAACTTACTGCCAAACGCATCTTCCTGCGCCTGACCGAACTTGGAGACGAAACTTCCACAGAGGATACACGCCGTAGAGCAACCCTCAGCGAGTTAATTCTAAAAACCGAAGAAACAAATTCAACACAAACTGTGCTGAAAGTATTGGCAGATGCCCGCCTGATAATTACCAATGAAGATTCTGTTGAGGTGGCACACGAGGCATTGATCCGCGAATGGCCTACTCTGCGCGGCTGGCTCGAAGATAACCGAGAAGGTTTGCGCCTGCACCAGCATCTGATCGAAGCCGCACAGGAATGGGATGCGCAGGATCGCGAACCAGACCTATGCTATCGCGGCGCACGCTTATCACATGCACAGGAATGGGCAGAAACACACATGGATGAGATGAACGTACTGGAGCGCGAATTTCTGGACGCATCCATCACGTGGACTCAACAGGAAGCCGCCGAGCGTGAAGCACAGCGACAACGCGAATTGCAAGCCGCACAGAAACTGGCTGAATCAGAAAAACAGCGCGCGGAGGAGCAAACAGGTTTTGCAAAGCAATTAAGCAAACGTGCCATTTTTTTGACAGGCGCGTTCATCATTGCGTTATTGATGGCTTTTACAGCTTTATACTTCGGCTCGCAAGCGCGTCAGACCGCCATCACAGCACAGAACGATAAACGTATTGCGACTTCACGCGAACTGGCTGCGGCATCGCTCAACAATCTCGATATTGACCCGGAACGCAGTATTCTACTGGCTTTACAATCCGTGTCGACAACACGAGATTTTGACGGGAGTGTGCTTCCCGAATCTCTGGAGGCATTACACCGCTCGATCGTAACTTCGCAAGTTCGAATGACTCTCAAAGGACACAATACCTGGGTTTTATCAGCGGACTACAGCCCAGATGGAAGTCAATTGGCAAGCATTGATTACGAAGGAACGGTTATTGTATGGGATGCCGCGACCGGCGATGAATTACTTCGTATGGCCGGCACATCCGAACCCAACGATTTTGTTTCAACAAAACGAGTCGCATATAGCCCGGACGGAAAACTGCTTATCGCCTGTGATAGGAATCAGGTCAAAATTTACAACCCAGAATCGGGCTCCCTCTTAAAAACATTGACCGGACACGAAGCATACATAACATCCATTGCGATCAGCACAAACGGAAAACACATCGCATCCGGTGGACTCGACGGTTCGGCAATTATTTGGGATGTGTCCACGGGCGATCCCATCTGGCAGTTGGATGCGCATACAGATGCAATCGAAGAGCTAACTTTCAGTCCAGATGGAAAATTGCTGGTCACTACAGGAGACGATGCCGCCTTGAGGGTTTGGGAGATGATAACTGGAGACCTGTTACAAGAGTACACAGACTTCAGAGGAGTAGTTGTAGGCGTGACCTTTAGTCCGGATGGAATGCAGTTGGCTTTCGCCGACGATTCGTTACACGTGTGGCAATTCGATCTTGAAACAACAAAAGATGGAAACATGATAGTAAGCCATGAGATCTTTACGATACCGGTTGCCGTCCCGGATAGTTTCGGCCCGGATGGTAAAGTCTTAGCAGGCGTTGGCGGGGATGAGGCAGGCGGAATAGGAATCAAACTATGGGATTCTGCTACCGGGCGCGAATTACTCACGCTCACTGGACAAAAAAGCGTGAATGGACTTGCATTCAGCCCGGATGGAAAATCGCTGGCAAGTACGAGTAGCGATGGAACTGTAAAAATATGGAGCCTGTCGCCGGGAAATGAAAAAATAACCGTTTCAGCACCGGGAGCAGGATTTGGAACACGGATCGCCTATAATCCGGTTGATCAGGAAATATTAACAAATGGAGGGGATGGGACAGCGACAGTGTGGAACGCCGAATCCGGCGAATCTCGCCTGACTATCCAGGGGCATGATCTCGAGATTCTAAATATAGCGTTCAGTCCCGATGGCAGGCGATTTGCAACAGGAAGTTTCGATGGAACTGCAATTGTATGGGATACCATTACGAGTCAGAAACTACTCACCTTTCCAGCGCACGAATTTGGAGTAAGAGACATCGCCTTCAGCCCAAATGAAGATTTGGTTGCTACAGGTGGCTTTGATGGGACAGCCAAGCTTTGGGATGCGACAACTGGGGCGTTCCTCCATGAGATCACCGAACATCAAGGGTTGGTGTTAGGCGTTGCTTTCAGCCCGGATGGAACACGTCTCGCCACAGCGAGCACGGACGCAACTGCAAAAATTTGGGACGTAAAAACAGGCGGGTTGATATTTACTCTCTCAGGGCACACGGATGGGATACGCGATGTTGTTTATAGTCCAGACGGAACGCTCATCGCTACCGGGAGTGGAGATGGCACCATTATTCTTTCGGACGCAAAGACTGGTTCTCAAACCATGACGTTGATCGGTCATAGCTCTGGAGTCTTCTCAGTAGCGTTCAGCCCCGACGGTAAATTGCTGGCTACAGGAAGTGGAGATAATACAGCAAAAATATGGGATGTTGAGTCTGGTCAGGAAATACTTACTTTGCCCGGCAGTCAAGGCGGCGTAATAGGTGTTGCCTTTAGTCTTTCGGACAATGGCGCACATCTCGCTGTTTCAAGCGGGGATGGGATAGTTAGGATTTTCCTTTTTCAAATCGATGAGCTACTAACATTGGCACGATCACGCATAACACGTTCACTGACAACCGCTGAATGTCAAAAATATCTTCATGTGGAAGTGTGCCCTTAAAAGAAGACTTCGGAGTTTCGAAAACTCCGAAGTCTCACTGATTACTAAATACTTCTTAACTGGCTAACAATTATGTTCCCTCTTCCCACGAATTGA
>DNDO01000216.1 GCA_003484265.1 Anaerolineae bacterium | reverse complement strand
AATAAATGTGGCTGGTGTTGGATCCAACACCAGCCACATTTATTTACTCCCAAGACCAGAATCCAATATACCCTTCTGCGAGAATCCTTGGCGCTAGTTGACCGGATGCTGCGACAACGGCGATGCCGGGGTTGTTCTCTCCATCAAGGAACGAGATCACGAGATTGTTGCTATCAGGCGACCAGATCGTTGTTGATTGGTGATATTGATCGAAATAGGGAAGGATGTTCAGGAATTGTTCTGTGGGACGATAGGAGAAAATATTTTTGCTTTCACCGGTTTCCAGATTCAGTATATAAAGTTGAACGGCATATTGTTGAGGTGTTGCCTCGGTTTGTGCTCCGTTACTAGGTATGGGAACAAGTGTGTAGTATGCGATCTTTTCCCCATCGGGCGACCAGAAGAATGCAATGATGTCCCCGTCTTCGACGGTTTCTGTTTCTGTATTTATGTCGTAGATGTGCAGCGCGCCGACTGTCCCATTTGCCATCGTTTGGAGGGCGTTTAAATACGCGAGTCTTGTACTGTCAAAGGACCATGCGAAGGCTGTTTTGCTAACAAATGTCCCAATTGTTTTTTGGTTTAATCCTGCGGGATCGGTGACAATGATTTGGTTTCCCTTATCAGAAGCATGTGTCAGCGCGATAAGGCTTCCATCTGGCGACCAGGCTGGGGCTTGGAAAGTTGCGGGGCTAATATCCAATCCATACTCCGTTATTTCATCGTCGATCCGAAGAAAGGAAAAATGATCAGGGGATGAGGTCTGCTGACTTCCAGTGTGAGCGATCACAACACTACCGTCTGGGGACCATGACCAGTAATAAGGTGAGCCTGTGTCTATGATGGTGCGTTCGCCGCCGCCCGATGGGACGCTCTGAAGAACGATGTTGTTTTGTTGCGCGGTGGTTGCAATGAAGCCGACATTGGCATTGTCCGGCGACCAGTTGATATAAAACGGAAACTCTGTCAGGCTGGAATATACTTTTGTTGTCGTTTCCAGATTCAGATCGTGCACAAATATATCGGAAGTCGTTGCATCCCCTTCGATGGACAAGCCGACGAAGGCGACCTGATTACCATCCCTCGACCATGTCGGGAATTGATAATAACGAAACGAGTTACTGGCATCCGCAGGCTCGTGAGCGTCGGTTGTGATCTGTGTGGGAGACCTGCCTGCCTGGTCTGAATAATACATATTCCCGTCGATGCCCACGTAAACGATCAAGCCCGATTTGCGTTCAAGCAAGGGAAGAAGCGGGCTTTGCGGAATCTGTGTATCCTGTGGAAGGCAGGATGATAATAACATTGCGATCGTTAAGGCGATAAAATTTTTTTTCATTATTCCGCCTCGAGCAATTGGATGGCAGTTTCGATCACAGGGTCTTGATTGGGGATAACTTCATCCCATCCCGCTTCGATCTTGACGTCTGGCTTAATTCCGTTATATCCGATTTTTTCGCCGTTAGGCAATACGAAAGAAGTGGTTTCTATGTAAATGCGCGCACCGTTGGGAAGGAAGAATGGAGAGGATGTTTCGATCGTGCCGTTTGTATTATCTCCAATAATGACTGCCCGTTTGTGCATCTGGAGACTCCCTGCCAGAATCTCTGAGTAGCCCTGTGTGTTCCTGCCTACCAGAATGATGAGCGGTACGCTCTGTGAACTAAAGACATCCTGCCCTTTAACCTGCAGCAGTTGTTTGTTGTTGCGGTTGTAGAATTCACCGATTGCGCCGTTGTAGAACATGGTGAACAATCCTTCTAGAGGCCACCCACTGGACGAGCTTGCGATACGCAGATCGAGGATCAAACCCTCGATCTTTTGATTGGTTGTAAAAGCCTGCATTGAGGTGACTACATCTTCGAGCAGCCCCTCGTAGGCAATGGGAGGAAAGAGAAGGTATCCGAATTTTGTGCCAGTGATCTGATAAGCTTCGAGTTGGGCGGAGCTGACGAGTTTCCCCCGCTGGACTTTAATATCGCGTTCCGCCTTGCCAGGCGATCGCACGGTAAGCGTCACCGTACTGCCTGATGGACCCCTGACCCGTTCAACAGCCCGGATACCTTCCTCGAGAAAGATGGGTTTCCCGTCAATGGCTAGGATGCTGTCATGCGCTTTCAGCCCAGCCCTTTCGGCGGGCGAGCCGCTAATAACGGAAAGCAAAACAATATGGGGATTGGGTTCAGGGTCGAAGCCGACAAATGCACCGATTCCTTCGTAGGTTGAATTGTCCCCCATGTCAGTCTCGATGCGCTCCGAGCGTGTTTGGTAAATGAAACTGTCGGCGGGGAGGTCGGTTTCCAGTGATCTCATCAAGTCGTCGAATTCGATCGAACTCAGGCCTTCGTCAATCTGCTTCTGGTAATCACTCCGAAGATCATCCCATTCGAAATCTGTGGTTTCGTAATATATATAATCATTCTGGATGGCTTTCCAAAGAGCCTCAAACGTTTGTGTTTGATGTTCCTGAAGTGAAACTTGCGGACCGTACTCACCGGTGATGGGCTCATCGTCTAGAGGGATCAATCCAATACACGCGGAGAGCAGGATGCTTGTGAGGACCGCGGCTGACGGGAAAGTGAAAAATTTCCTTTTCATGTCTATACCTCAATAAACATATTCGCTTGAAAAATATTTATCCTCGCTATCGAGATTGACTTGGCAAAGTATTTGAGTCTTAAGACCTTCAGGCGTATTTTAATCTCTATGGATTAAAAAGTTTAGAGTTTTCGGATATTCTTTGGGTTGAAAACGGATATCTTTTCGACGCCCAACAGGGCTTGTGCGACTTCGTCCAGTTCAACCCAATGGAAACTTCGATGTTGAGAGTAGGGCTCAATGTGGACGATTGTCCCGTCGAACCATACAGAGTTTAAGTAAACTTGAACACGGTCGCCGATCTGATACTGATGTGCCATGCGTTTATTTTCGGTTTCTTCCAAAAAAGATCAAACCAATACCGACCGCAATAGCAATTACCCCATTGATCGTCCATTGTGGATTGCCCGTCATATAACTGCCGGGCAGAATGTTGGTCCCTTGCAGGACCCAGACACCGCCGCTCAAGATCAACAAACCGCCAATAATATTTAAAGTTGTTTTCATATAATTCCTCCGAGGAAATTTGCGCTTAATCTTACGCAAGTGCTTGCTTTCTCAATGTTTTGCCTTGTATTGTCCGAGTAGGGGCGATACAGAGCAAAATTTGGTGCAATGACGATCTTATGGAACTGCACATTTTAAAAGTTGATAGGCATCAATACTGTATTTTTCTTTTTCCTCGCTTGGTTGTGTTTCATTCGTTAGCCGCTCCCATGTCGGGCAGAGAAGAAAATACATTGCTTTTGTTGTTTTATTTGCACGGCTTGTAAGGTTATAGGCCTCATCCCATTTTTGTAAGTTTGCATATGACTCGATGAAAGGTAGATATTCAAATCCATTGTAGGGACGAAGATTGCGGCTTTGGGCTTCTTCCCAAAGGGAAATAATTCTTGTCCAATCTTGTTTTTGGCGTGCGAGTTCAGCTTTTTGATAGAAATAACACCAGGTGTTCGTGTTTTCATCGACAATTTGATTGTAGACAGAAAAGTTGGCTGCGGGTTCTAATATGTTGTTAGTGTTTGACCTCAATGCAGCAGTTTTCAAATTTGGTGGAAGATGTTTATGCTCGGAAAATTCAGGTCGAAGAACCCATAGACATTGGCCATTTTCTGGTTCGTAGGTGATGAAAACTACATCTTCCGGATTCCCAAGAAACACTGCAGATGCGCGTTCGGTGTGTAGCTGATCTTCTTCGAAAACTTTGTCAATACTGAAGTTAAAATTTTCTGAAATAGCAAAAAACCAATAAGGCAACTCGTTTGCCGGTTTGGCTTCATATAGTGTATTAATAGCAAAGCTAAGCGGATAATCGCCCATGTAGCTAACGATTTCCTCGTTGGCAATAATAGCTGTCCCTGATTTGATTGACGGTCCTCGCCACTTTAATTGTTGATAAAGGTTTTCCTGTTTTTCCCAAACTGTCTTGAAGTTAAGTGTGTTTTGATTTTGTGACCCGATCAGCAGGCCAATAAGAATAGATATTAAGATGTGCCGTTTTTTGAGGTCTGTGATTATGATTTCAATCAATGTGAAAACCACGATTGCCAATCCGGGCAAGGCAGGTAGGGAAAAACGACTATTCCAAGGCGCAATTTTCAGATGGATGATGTAGCCAACCGCATAGGCAGCTGTCATTGCAACAAAAATAATTATTCCCCCAATGACCAGGCTTGAAGCTTTTTTTGAATTCGTATCGGACTGCAGTGCGAAATTCTTTAGAGCTAGA
>DNDO01000078.1 GCA_003484265.1 Anaerolineae bacterium | reverse complement strand
AGATCGTGATCAACATGGGCGTCGGCGAAGCGACCGCCGATTCCAAGAAGATCAACATCGCCGTGGCCGAGCTTGCCGCGATCTCCGGCCAGAAGCCGGTGGTCACCAAGGCGCGCAAGTCGATCGCCACCTTCAAGCTGCGCGAAGGGATGAACATCGGCTGCAAGGTGACCCTGCGTCGCCAGCGCATGTACGAGTTCCTGGACCGGCTGATCACCATCGCCCTGCCGCGCGTCCGCGACTTCCGCGGCGTCAGCGGCAAGAGCTTCGACGGCCGCGGCAACTACACGCTGGGCCTCAAGGAGCAGCTGGTGTTCCCGGAAATCGATTACGACAAGGTCGACAAGGTTCGCGGTATGGACATCGTGATCTGCACGACCGCACGGACCGACGCCGAGGCGAAGGCGCTGCTGAAGGGCTTCCAGATGCCCTTCAACAGCTGAGCCAGCGGCACGATAGGAGAAGACGAGATGGCCAAGACCAGCTCAATCGAACGCAACAAGAAGCGCGAGCGCCTGGCGAAGAAGTTCGCCGCCAAGCGCGCCAAGCTGAAGGCGATCGCCGACAACGACGCCCTGCCGATGGAGGAGCGCTTCGCCGCCCGCCTGAAGCTGGCCGAGATGCCGCGCAACTCGTCCAAGGTGCGCATCAAACACCGCTGTGACCTGACGGGCCGCTCCCGCTCGGTCTACCGCAAGTTCCGCTTGTCGCGTATCGCGCTGCGCGATCTGGCCTCGACCGGCCAGATTCCCGGCATGGTCAAGGCAAGCTGGTAAGGAGGATCGGACAAATGCCGTTGAGCGATCCCTTGGGAGATATGCTGACCCGCATCCGGAATGCCGTGATGTCTGGTCAAGCATTGGTGGCAATGCCCAGTTCGAAGATCAAGATCGAGATCGCCAAGATTTTGAAGGATGAAGGATATCTTGAGAATTTCGAAATGGTCGACAATGAGAACCCAACCCAGAAAGTGTTGCGTTTGAAGGTCAAATATGTGGGTGAGCGGCGCGACCGCCGCGCGGTGATTTCCGGTCTTGAACGTATAAGCAAGCCGGGCCGCCGCATTTATACAAAGAAACAAAACATTCCCTGGGTGCTTTCGGGAATTGGTGTCGCCATCCTGTCAACACCCAAGGGTGTAATGACCGGTTCCCGCGCCCGCCAATTGGGTGTGGGCGGCGAAATTCTTTGCAAGATTTGGTAGAGAGAAAAGGCAGGAGGTACGAGTGTCTCGTATAGGACGTTTACCCGTGGATGTTCCAGCCAGTGTACAAATTAATGTACAAGGCTCGAATATACACGTAAAGGGCCCCAAGGGCGAACTTCAACGGACGTTCTCGCCGTTGATCGGTATTGTGTTGGAGAATAACCAGGTTGTTATTTCCCGTAAATCCGATAACCCCGAAGAACGGGCATTGCACGGTACAACCCGCGCTTTGATCGCAAACATGGTCCATGGAGTCAGCACAGGTTTCGAAGTTGTGCTCGAAGTGGAAGGTGTGGGTTATCGTTCTGAGATGGACGGTAAAACGCTTGTTTTGCATGTCGGATATTCCCATCCGGTGCGTGTTGAACCGCCGGACGGTATTTCATTCGAATCAGATTCAAAAGCCCGCAATATGAAGGTATTGGGTTTTGACCGCGAGGTAGTCGGTCAGACAGCCGCGGAGATACGCCGCGTGCGTCCGCCGGAGCCCTACCACGGCAAGGGTATTCGGTATGCCGGTGAAAAGATCCGCCGCAAGGCCGGTAAAGCTGGAAAAGGAGCCAAGTAAAACATGGCTAATAAATCTCGTGCAGTTGCGCGAATGCGTCGTCATACACGCGTTCGCAAAAATTTGGCTGGAACAGCCCAACGTCCGCGTTTGAACGTTTTTCGCAGTATCACCGGCATCTATGCACAGGTGATCGATGACCAGGCCGGCAACACTCTTGTGTCCGCGTCCACTGTGGAAAAGGATCTGCGTGATCAGACGAAGGGTATGAAAAAGTCAGAGCAGGCAAAATTGATCGGTCAAAAAGTTGCCGAGCGTGCCAAGACCAAGGGAATTACTTCTGTGGTTTTTGACCGTGGCGGCTATCGTTACGTCGGCAGGGTCAAAGCCCTTGCAGATGGAGCCCGTGAAGGCGGCTTGCAGTTTTAGTGGAGAAACACATGGCAGATAATAGAAGAAACGAAAAGCAGGATTTCGAAGCACAGGATCAGTTTGAGGAACGCGTCATCGAGATCGCACGTGTTGCCAAAGTGGTCAAGGGCGGACGCCGCTTTCAGTTCCGCGTGACCGTGGTTGTTGGTGATAAAAAAGGCACCATATCAATGGGTGTCGGTAAAGCCAATGCGGTACCTGATGCGATGCGCAAGGCTTCTGAACGCGCCCGCAAACAGATGTACGTAATCAATCTCTCTGGCACAACCATCCCGCATGAAGTGCTGGGCAAGGTGGCTGGCGCTCGTGTTATGTTGAAGCCTGCATCCCCGGGTACCGGCGTTATTGCGGCTGGCGGCGTTCGCGCAGTACTTGAAGTGGCTGGCGTCCGCGATATCCTGACAAAATCCCAGGGAAGCGCGAATGTGTTGAATGTTGTACAAGCCACCTTTGACGCACTTATTCAGTTGAAATCACCTCACGAGGAAGCGGCTCGCCGCGGCAAAAATGTGAATGACCTGTTACCGTTCTGGGAACGGAGGAAACAACATGCCTAAGAAAGAATCAGCAGGTAAGACCATCCGCGTGACGCTAGTTCGCAGTTCGATCGGTTTCCCAAAGGACCAAAAAGCGACCGTCAAAGCACTTGGACTTCGCCGCCTGCATCAGACTGTTGAGCAGAAGGATAATCCGGCTGTGCGCGGGATGATCCAAAAAATCATCCACCTGGTTAAGATTGAAGAATAGCAGGAAAGAACTATGAAATTACATGATCTTGTGCCCAATCCGGGCTCTAAAAAGAAAAGAAAACGCGTAG
>DNDO01000232.1:22063-30434 GCA_003484265.1 Anaerolineae bacterium | reverse complement strand
CCGCGCGGCTTGGAACGCGTATTATCACTGGCAGGATACACCAGCTACCAGTGCCGTGAGAGCGGACCGTATCCGCATGGGATGAAGAGTTGGATGCGTACCTTGTTGTGGCGCATGTTACGGGGCGGCTTACGGTTGTACGATCTGATAGAAAGCGGCGGCGAAAACTACGGCGTTTATACGCGGGTCTTTGTTGCGAGCGTGTTGAAAGGCGCAGTATAGAGATGGATCGTTCGACAGGAGTCCGTGTTCTATTCACAGGTCAGCATTGGCCCGGTGCGAACAGCATGTATATTGCACGCGCCTTTGAACGCTGCGGTGCGATCATTCGATTTTTGAATGAAACTGGGCTCTTCCCAGCCTGGGACAGCAAGCGCGGACGCATTACGCGTCGGCTGTTGACACCCCTGATCGAGGCGGAATGGAACCGCCAATTACTTGCATTGGTGGATACATTTAAACCTGATTTGGTGTACATCACAAATGCGCATTTGTGCCTGCCGCGCACGCTGGAAAAAATTCGCGCGAAGAAGGTTCCTGTAATGTGTTTTTATCACGATGTGAAATGGAAGGATACCCGCGATAGTCGGTTTTCCAAAGTTATCGCAGGTTTCGATCTGGTGGCGACCACCAGGCTTTGGCAGGAGCCGCAGTTCAAATCGGCCGGGGCTATGGATGTTAAAGTTGTCAGATTTGGATATGAACCATCCGTCCATCGTCCAATTCAATTGGAAAGGAAGGCATTGCAAAGATATGGCGCGGATGTGAGTTTCATCGGGACCATGGAGTCGCACCGTAAATTGGAAATGGAACAATTGGTTTCCAGCGCGTTTCCTTATCAACTTCGCTTATGGGGTTCGCAATGGGGTAAGCTGCCGGCAAGTTCCTTATTAAAACAATACTGGCAGAACAGGGAAGTATATGAGCAGGAGATTCCAGTGATCTATGCCGCCAGTAAGATCGCCCTGCACTGGGTCGGCTGGGATCAGCATGGGAATGATCGTGAAATGCGGATTGGTGACCAACATAACAGCCGCACATTCCAGATTGCGGCATGCGGCGGTGCGATGATGCTGGCACAGCGTACAGAAGAACACCTTCGATTCTTTGAAGAAGATAAAGATGCCGTCTTTTTTGAAGGTGTAGATGAATTGCGGGAGAAACTAGATTACTGGCTCGCCCCGGAGCGTGACGCGGAACGCAAGCAGATCGCACATGCAGCGCGCGAACGCTGTTTGAAGGATGATTATTCCTGGAACCCGATTGTGCGTACGTTTTTGCAACATTTTAGACTTGCATGAATTTGTTTATCAAGTGCATAGATGGCATCCTAGAAAAAGAGGATTATTCATTTTGACAGATTTCCGAATCATTGCATCTCATCCGGTACAATATCATGTGCCGATTTTCCAGGCATTGGTTGAACGGGGATTGAACATTGAGGTTGGTTATTATCATGAAGGCACGGCACGTACAGTTGGACGTGATTTGAATTTCGGTCTTGATATTCAATGGGATATTGATCTCCTTGGGGGTTATCCTAACAGAATTTTTCTTAATAAGACTGCAACTTATACTTTACATGAGCAGCTACAGATCATTTTCCCTATGGTTTTGTGGGTTTTGAGAGAGCGGTCGCCTGTCCTTTTGATGGGTTGGTTTATCGAAAGCATTTGGCTGATCTGGATTCTTGTTTTACTTTTTCGCATTCCCGTGATGGTTCTAAGCGAAACCACCCCATTAAGTTATGACTCCGTATCTAAGCCAAAATGGCGGGCTCGTTTGCTAGGTTGGTTATTGAACTATTCACAAGCCATGTTGTATATTGGTAGCCAGAACAGAGACTTCCTTTCCAGAATGGGTATTGATAAAAACCGTCTTTTTTCAGCGCCTTATAGTGTGGACAATTTACGGTTTTCGTCCGCTGCAAAATCCTTGATGCTTGAACGCTTGGAATTGTCTTCTCAATTTGGTTTGGACGCTATGATACCCACATTCTTGTTTGCTGGAAAGCTGATCTCCAAAAAACGACCGTTGGAATTGCTGGAAGCGTATTGCTCCGCGGGGTTATCAGATAAAGCGCAACTGTTGTTTGTGGGAGATGGAATATTAAAGGCTCAACTGGAAAAAAGAGTTAAGGAGTTGAGGTTGAACCATGTTCATTTTTTGGGCTTTTTAAATCAATCCAAAATGCCGTTGGCCTATGTTTTGGGTGATGTACTTTGCCTGATCTCGGATTCCACGGAAACCTGGGGATTGGTCGTAAACGAAGCGATGGCATGCGGTCGTCCAGTGATCGTGTCTGAGATGGTCGGCTGCGCTCCAGACCTCGTCGACGAGACCAACGGCTGGGTTGTTCCAACGGATGATCCTGATGCTCTTGCGCAAACTCTACGACAGGCTTATGAGGAACGGCATAACTGGGATGAGAAAGGCCAGCGAAGTTTGGAAAAGATTTCGCGCCATACATATGATGCCATGGCAATTGGTGTACTATCGGCGCTCAATTCACTTAAAACTGGGTAAGCATAGGGATTAAATGTTCAAACGTATTGTTTCCAATCTCGGTCTTTCCACGATTATTTATATATTCCTAACACTCGGACAGATCATCTCTGTCCCATTGCTGTTAAAAGAATGGGGTGACCAGTTATACGGCGAGTGGCTGACGTTAACCAATCTTGTAGCCAGCCTTAATTTGCTCAATGCCGGGGTGCAGACGCACGTCATGAACCAATTGATCGGTCATTATGTTCGGGATGAGATCGAAGAAGGGAAACGCATCCTTCATTCGGCGCTGCGTTTGTATTTATTGTTGTGCGGACTCGCGCTAGGCACAGCACTCTTTTTGGCATTTGCGCCCTCACTGGCATCGGTGCTAAACATTAGTGATCTGTCCCCGTCTCACCTGCGTATTATCATCCTTCTCCAGGGATTGCTGGCAGCCTATACCATTCTCGAAGGGTTGATGATGAATCTGCTGATAGCCACCAAACAAATGCCGCGTCGTTTGCTGTACTCGCTGATCGAGCGGATCGTCTTCATCGGTGTCCCTGTTATGGTGGCATATTGGGGAGGCTTGCCGCTTACCGTTTCGATGATCGTTGCTTTTATCATGTTGGGGATCGCCGTCACTCAGATATTGGATGTGCGTAAGCGCACCCCGTTCTCTCTTGGGCTCGAAGCTGGTTCATGGAAAGAAGCCTTTGCCCTGCTTCCGCCCAGCCTGACCTTTTTTGCAATAACCCTTTCTTACCAACTCCTGACAACGGGAGTGGTGGTCATCATCTCCGCAGGCATTGGACCAGCCGCTGTGGCGGTATACTCCACTACACTAATGTTGACCAATTTCGTGCGATCTCTGATATCACAAGGATTAAATGTGCTCTGGCCCGAAGTCACATCAGATTCTGTACTGGGGTCGAAGAACTTATTCTACTGGTACCGGCTTGCGCTGAAATTGATGGGTGCCTTCGTCATAGCCATGGCGTTAATACTCTACACTTTCGGACCAGATATTCTGAGATTTTGGACTCAGGGCAGGCTCGTAGTGGATGTAGGTTTAAACGCCGTTTTGATTCTTTACTTATTGGTACACGCCCCAGAGTTGGTGGCGCGCACATTCGGTCTCGCGACAAGCCAACAGAACCAGATATTCAAAGCCGAATTTGCCGCAGCCATTCTCACGATCCTGTTGAGTATTCTCTTTATCTCTTCACTCGGTTTGCACGGGGCGGCCTGGGCTTTAGTGATTGGCCAAACGCTTGGCTCAACAGTTATGTCAAGGCTTGTCTTGCGCTGGACTGCGGGTACATGGCAGGTCTGGGTGGAGGACGTGGTTTTTCGTGGACTACCCTCCTTCATCTGGGTGGTCGTTAGCGGCATGTTCATTACCATCGTTGTCCCGGATATTATAGGAAAGGGAGTGTTCGTGAGTCTCTCGGTAATGGTTTATATTCTGATGGCATGGGTGTTCTGGTTCTCGAACGACCAAAAAGAACTACTACAGAGACATTCCCAACACTTCTTACAATCGTTATCAAAAAGAGTCTTTATATAATGATTACCAGCAATGCTACAGTAACCGGGATAAAACAAAAAACGATCCTTCGTGAACGTATTGTTACTGTAAGGAAACCCATTTCAGGATTTGCATGGTTGTTCCTGGTATTTTCCACTCTGTTGACCTTTGCCAGCTTCATGATCTTTGACCCGCAGCCGAGTCTATTGCTAGCCGGTAGTATTGCCGCCAATGTTGCCATTATGTTCTGGGCATTATATCGCCTGTATCAAATGAACCTCCTGCTCAGTCCCATGTCCACAGCGGTGATCGGTCCCACCATGATTGTGTATTACACTATCGGTAATCTCGGAGCCCGCATTGCTGGGGAGGGGCGCTTTGGCAGTAATCTTGGCAGTCTCGAATATTTCCCGCTCGCCGCGTTTTTGACCACCTGCGGCTTATTGTTATTTTGCTTCTCTGTATTTTTCCTGTTCAGGAACAGGCTTTCCTATCTTCGCATCCGCTATCAGGATATGTCGTGGAGCCCTGCGCAGGCAGTTGGAGCAGCGATGCTGGCGATTGGTATTGTGCTTTATCTCTCCAGTAAATATTCGTTTGTGAACGGCTATTTTTTTGGGGTTGAAACCGCTGTGGACCGCTGGTTGTTTGCTTCCTATTTATATTTCATCGTTCTGGCGGGCTTGATAGGCGTGTCTACAATGGTGAAATCGAAGGGAAGCCTGGTACGCTTGATCGGTGTGCTCGTCTTGGTCGCTTTATTGATCCTCGCAGTTTCGATTCGTTCACGCACCTACCTGCTGGGATTCATATCCATTTTGGGGCTGGCATGGGTCACACTGGAGCCCGCCAAATTAAAACGGATTCTTTTGACTGGCGCAATCATCGTCCTCATCGCCTTCCCTTTTGGGACCATTATAAAAACGGTCAGCAACAGGGGTGAGACAGTTTCCATCAGCGATAACCTCCAGGTCCTCTTGAATGTCGATTTTTCGAGCCTGCTGGATTTTAATCAAGTATCAGCAGGCGTTGATGTACAGTACCGTGGGGCAGGGTTGGAGCACCCTGCTGCATTGTTGATGGCATATGACCGTAATGCATCCCCAATGCAAGGAGAAGCGTTGTATGCAGGAGTATTATCTGCTTTGCCGGGATTTTTACGCCCGTCATTCACATATTCAGAGCGTCAGGTAATTTATTTGCACTTTCTGCGTTATGGCATGCGCTATGGTGATTCGATCGGTTTGCCGTTATCCAGCGGTCTGGCAGATTGGGGAATCTTACTGTCGCCGTTCGTTTATCTGGTCATCGGTGCCTTATGCGTCTTGTTGTGGAAAATCGGTCAACTCTCGCCTCAACTATACCTGGCTTGTGTGGTTATTTGGATGCGCGTGGAACCCATGGACCTGTTTTGGGAGGATGGTTTGTTGTCTTTGCGGGCGATTGCCTTTGTCTGGTTGATTATTACCGTGTTTAGTTTTGCCTTCAACCCAACCATGCAAACGTCGAAGGATGATGACCAGGACAATTCTGAAATTGCCTTGAGAATGTCATCAACAAATTGAAATGAAGAAGTGCCTATTGATGATCACCGGCGCTTTCGATTCGGACGGGGGCATTGCCGCACTCAACCGTTTGACCATCTCCGCCCTCGCCGAACAATATTCGCTTGATATTCTTCTCTTTGCCGAGAAAGAAACAAACGGAACAGTGATCGACCCGCGTTACATTTCCAATGCCCTGCCAATTCATGCGCGTGCTTTCTCAGGCAATAAGATGATTTTTGTGTTTTCTGCCTGGCGCGCAATTCTATTCAATAAGTATGACCTGATCCTTGTTGACCATGTCAACCTCGCTTCATCGCTTGCTCCTCTGTGCTGGCTCGGTCTTGGTAAATACACTGTCTGGTTGTGCGGCATGGAAGTCTTTCCGCCGCGCCCCGATTTCGAAGGGCGGATCGGTCTGAAGTATGCTTCCAGGCGGCTGGCGATCTCCGAGTACACCCGTCAAAACATAGAAGCCCGTTATCCAAAATTGAGCATCGAAGTCTGTGACCTGGCTCTCGACCCGGTACGGCATGACCCGTCTGAATATTTGGAGGAATATGCTGGTGCGGTGGAAATGGAATCATTGGACGGAAACCGACGCAGGCTTAATCGACGCGTGGTTCTGCATGTTGGGCGGATGTCCACCTTTGAGCGTTTCAAAGGTCAGGAGGTGCTGATCGATGCCTTTCCAATTATCCATAAAAAAAATCCCGATGCACAATTGGTGCTGGCTGGCAAAGGCGACGACTTTGAGAGGTTAAAGTCGCGTGCTTTATCGTTGCCTCTTGACGTGCATGCGAATATTTTCATGCCTGGCTTCGTGGCGGACGACTTGCTTGAACGTCTTTATCGGCTTTGCTTTTTATTTGCCATGCCCAGCATCGGGGAGGGATTTGGGCTGGTATATCTCGAAGCCATGAGCCGGGGCAAACCCTGCGTTGGCGCGCGTGCCGATGCCACGCCTTGTGTGATTCGTGAGGGCGAAACTGGCGTATTGGTGGATGATCCCCGTTCCACCAAACAGGTTGCTGATTCGATAATATGGTTATTCGAACATCCTGAATCTGCAAAGCAGATGGGACGCGCAGGGTACGATCTTGTGCAAGCATATTATCTGTTCCCTCACTTCAGGGAAAGGTTCTGGGCGGCGTTAGGAATGGCGCCCTGGAGCGGGATCGATTAAAAAGAACCATGCGTATACTTTACATTTCGAGTTATTACAAACCAGCCTATATCTACGGCGGACCAGCGAAAAGCATTTCGACAATGTGCGAAGCGCTGGTCAGGCAGGGCGCGCAGGTCACATTGCTCACCACCAACGCGAATGGCGGCAATCCGCTGGATGTTCCGCTCGAACAACCTGTAGATGTGGAGGGCGTGACCGTTTATTATTATCCGATTGCCAGGAGTTTGCCGCATACTTTCTTTTATTCCCCAGCCCTGGCACGCGCCTGTGAAGAAATGATCGAAGCGCATGACATTGTAGTACTTGAAACCTTTTTCACGCATCCCACAAGTCCTGCGGTGAAGGCTTGTCTCAAGTTGGGCAAGCCCTATATCATTCCTCCGCGCGGGCAATTACTTCCCTGGGCAATGCATCATAAACGCTTCAAGAAACAAATCTATATGGTTATCCTTGGGCGTCGTTATCTAAATTTCGCCGCAGGATTGCAATGCACAGACCTCGTGGAACAGGGTGCAGTTGAAAAATTACGATTGAAGGCGCCTCCCTTCATTGTCCCGAACGGGCTGGATACTTCACACTGGAAAACATTGCCAGCACGTGGAACATTTCGTAAACAGACGGGAATCCCGGAGAATCATCGAATCCTCTTGATGCTCGGTCGTTTGCATCGTGTCAAGAATCCCGATCTGGCTGTGGACATGCTCGGTTTGCTTGAGGGAAATAATGTGCATCTTGTATTTGCGGGTCCCGATGAGGAAGGATATCGAACTCAATTGCAGGCGCGAGCTTCAGAACTAAGTTGCGCGGAGCGTGTCCATTTCACGGGATTGTTAAGCGGGGATCCGCTTCTTCAGGTTATGGCAGACGCCGACCTGTTCATCATGCCATCTGCAATGGAAAGTTTCGGCATGGCGGCGGTTGAGGCAATGGCTTGCGGTTTACCCGTCCTGCTTTCGGAAAATGTCCCTGTGGGCAAGTGGGTGGAGGAGGCGGGTGCCGGGCGGCATGTTGCTTGCACGCCTGAAGCTTTTGCAAAAGCCTGCAATGAAATTCTTCGCGACGGATCGGCGCTCAAAGAAATGGGAAAGATCGCGCGTGTGCTGGCATTTCAGCGTTTCGATATAAACATTATCGCCAAACAAATGCTTGCACAACTCCAGGCGATCCATTCATCCGGGATACCGTTATTGGATCTGCAGTTGGTAAAGGCTTAACTTCTTTGTTCAAGGAGATCGTTGAAACTCCCTGGAAGTTATATAACAACCTGATTCGCTGGGTACTGCATCCATGGGTACGTGTGTTGTTTTTCGTGAAAGGTATTTCATGGGGACGAGGCTGGAGGTTTTACGGCGTTCCCATCCTTCAAAAACATCGTAAAAGTCTTATGAGTATCGGTACAGGACTTCAATTACGTTCAACAGTGCGCTCCAATCCGCTGGGCGCAAATCACCCAGTTATTCTTTGCACATGGCAGCCGGGCGCTGAAATAAGGATCGGTGAAAACTTTTCCATGACCGGTGGATGTATCATCGCCGCCGAAAAGATCGCCATCGGCGATAATGTAAATGTGGGAGCCAACACAACCATTATGGATACGGATTTCCATCCACTCGATGC
>DNDO01000232.1:15811-22004 GCA_003484265.1 Anaerolineae bacterium | reverse complement strand
GATGCACAGGCGAGGCGGATGGATTTGGAATCATCAAAGAGCGCGCCTGTAACCATAGAAGACGATGTTTTTATTGGGATGAATTGTTTAATCTTGAAAGGTGTCATTATCGGGCGGGGGAGTGTAGTGGGAGGCGGAAGTGTAGTGACTAAGGATGTTCCCGCAAATGTGGTGGTTGCCGGAAACCCGGCGCGTGTCATCGGGAACCCAAATTGAATATTCTTGTTGTGACTCCCTATTACACTCCCGATCTTGGTCCCAGCGCCCCCATGTTTGCACTGCTTGCCGAACAACTGGTCTCGCGCGGTCATACTGTCACTGTGGCGTGTGCGGCGCCGCATTACCCAAGCGGACATGTACATGATAAGTACCGAAATGGATTATGGAAATGGGATGAAAAAAATGGTGTGCGAATATGCCGTGTTCGCATCCCCAGTGGTAACCGTGCCAACTTGTTACACCGATTATGGGTTTTTCTTGTTTATCAATTGCTGGTCACGCTAGCAGGGCTGCGGTTGCAATATGATACGGCGTTGATTACCAATCCTGCCATCGAAACCTTTCTGCCATTTGCAATTCTTTGTTGGCTTCGCCGCAAACCTTCCGTCTTTGCCGTCTGGGATGTTTATCCCGAAGTGGGGGTACGGATGGGTTTGTTTAGAAACCCAATTCTGATTTGGTTGGTTAAACTGTTGGAAGATTTCTGCCTGCGCCGCACCAATTGCATTCATGTATTGAGTGACGGATTTCTCTCGGAACTTGCGCAGCGTGAAATCGATCCTGATCGAGTAGCTGTTATCCCGCCCTGGCTGGATACTGATCTCATACGCCCGCTCCCGCGCCTTAATTCGTATTCGATAGAACACAACCTTGATGAATGTTTTGTAGTGTTATATGCGGGAAACATCGGTCTTTCACAAGGATTGGAAACTGTTCTTGAATCGGCTCAGATATTGGCGAATCGACCGGATATAGTATTCCTTTTTGTAGGAGAAGGTGCCGGTAGAGCGGAATTGCTGGATCAGGCGGCTGGATTAGGCAACGTCCGATTTTTGCCGACAGAATCTCGCGAGCGCCTGCCTGAAGTCCTTGCCACAGCGGACGTTTCATTGGTTGCCATGAAGAAGAATATGGGTTCGGTATCTCTACCCTCCAAGTTGTTTTCCATTCTTGCATCGGGCCGCCCGGTGATCGCCAGCGTGGATGAAGATAGTGATTCTTATAAATTGGTGAATTCATCACAGGCTGGTATGTGTGTGGAACCGGAATCTCCATCCGATTTGGCAAAGGCGATTTTGAACATAAAGAATGATCCATTACGCCGCCTACAAATGGGGCGAGATGGTCGTGCCTGGGTACTGAAATTTGGTTCTTCATACTCCGCCGCTGAACAGTTTGAAAACCTACTCATGAATATTATGGGAGATGGAAAATAACAATGGAATCGGAACTGGAATATGTTGATTGCCCGATATGCGGACCGTCGCCAACCCGCATCTGGTTGAACGATGGCAAATTAACGCGTTATGTGCAATGCAAAACATGTCAGACCGTATATTCCTCACCTCGGTACGCCAAAAAATTCCGCCATGCCCAAACAATCGCAACATGGTCTTTCAGCGATGAGATGTTAAATATCGAATCAAAGCGCCGCCCAACGTTGAAACTGGAAGCTGGGTTGATCCAACAACATGTCCGACATGGCAGGATGCTGGATGTGGGATGCAGCGCTGGGGACTTCTTTGATTTTTTTCCCAAAACGAAATGGGAACGCTTCGGTGTTGAATTGTCGGAATCTACGGCGGCATACGCGTCTGAAAAGCATTCGGCTCATGTCATTGCCGGCACTCTGCGCGATGCACAGTTCCCGAACGATTACTTTGACTTAATTAGTATGATCGATATGTTTTACTATGCAGACGACACACTGGCTGATCTGGTCGAAACAAGGCGGCTGTTAAAAACAGAGGGAGTGCTGGCTATTGAGATAGCAGGTCAGGCATACATGTTTGCTCGCAGCAGAGGCTTGGTCGCTTTTTTATTGGAAAAACGATGGAATCGCTTGAGTTCTGATTCTCATCTGTATTGGTTCAACCCATCGGGATTGTCACTATTGTTGAATAAGGCAGGCTTTCAACCGTTTGAATGGTATGTTGCCCCAAGCCCACAGCAGGAGAACTTGCTTACTAATTCATTAACCCGTCTTCACTATTTCCTCTTGAAATCATTGTCAAGCAGGTCGTTTAAGTCGCTTACCTGGGCTCCGAAATATCTTTGCCTTGCCCGCCGTGCGGATGTTCCATTATGACACCGGAAGTATTTGTGGAATGGCTGCGCCGTCAGGGATATAAAGTCATAAAGACTCCTGCCAGCTATTGGGTGGAGGTGGGCCCGCGTGTATTTCAGGCTTTTCCATATCATTGGGTGGTCTCACCTGGTGAAGATGAGATTGGGAAGCTATTGCTTGATGAAAAAGCTCTGGCTATTCGTTATTCCACTCTGCAAACTTCTCATGCCGGCAGTCTTAGTTATCATGTTGTCTTGGATAAGAAACAATACACCCTAAAAGATTTGCCTCGAAAAGCCCGCTATGATGTAAAAAAGGGGTTGTCCGTTGCCTCTGTTGAACCAATTCCCCTTTCACTTCTTTCGTCGGAAGGCTGGAGTTTGAGGCGGGATACTCTTGCGCGTCAGGGACGACTAGATGCTGAAACAGAAAAGAACTGGCATAGGCTGTGTTTGAGCGCGAATGGGTTGGACGGATTTGAAGCCTGGGGTGCGTTTGTTCAGGGAAAATTAGTTGCAGCACTCCTTGCCATTTTATGTGACGATCATTTTTGCATCCTTTACCATCAAAGCCTCACCGAGTATCTTTCCTTTGGAGTCAATAATGCCTTGACTTTTATTGTTACCTCTGATGTGTTAAATCGTCTTGATAATCAGATAAGTGTGTTCTATGGTCTTCAATCCCTAGATGCACCCTACAGCGTGGACAAATTCAAATTCCGCATGGGGTATACTGCCAAACCTGTCCGTCAAAGAGTGGCATTCCACCCATGGGTGAATCCATTGATGAACAAAACCAGCCATATGTTCCTGCGTGGGGGGCTGCGATTAAGACCAGATAGTTCCACACTTTCCAAAGCCGAAGGTTTATTAAGATTTTATTTACAGGGACGCATGCCTTTATCAGAGCAAACGCCGCCTCCCCCGTTGAGGGCAAAGTAAAGTATTTTACGAAAATTAATACTGCCAATATATAAGGTTTTCTTTTGTCCCTTTTTTGAATGACTTATAGATAAGGTTTCATATCATTATGGAAAATGACCGTTCTCTACTAAATGTGCCAGTTTCTATCCAAACTGGAGACATAGCGCTTGCCAGCCGGGTTTCAGATATTCTCAAACGATTGATGGATATTATGGCCTCTGTGTCGGGTTTGATCCTTTTCACCCCTTTGTTTCTTGCATTGGGTCTCATGATTAAACGCGATTCTCCAGGACCGGTCTTTTACTGGGGTCCCCGCATGGGCAGGGGAGGTCGGGTTTTTCAAATATTAAAATTCCGTACTATGCGTGAAGACCCAGCCAGCTATGCAGGACCTGCGATCACGTGTCATAAAGATCCCCGCATCACGCTATTTGGACAATGGCTCCGTGATACCAAGTTGAACGAACTGCCTCAACTATGGAATGTACTGCTTGGGGAAATGAGTCTCGTCGGTCCGCGCCCGGAGGCTCCCGAGATTATTATGACATGGCCCGATAACTTGCGCAGGGAGATTTTGTCCATGCGTCCAGGTATTACGAGTCCAGCCAGCATCTTGTACCGAGATGAAGAAAAACGTCTAAGTTCAGACCATGTTATGGATGATTACATGGAAAACATTCTGCCTGATAAACTTCGCCTCGATCAACTCTATGTCCATCATCATAATTTTTTTACCGATCTCGATACCCTGTTCTGGACATTTGTCATCCTTATCCCACGCCTCGGCGACAAACAGATTTCTGAAGGCTGGCTCTTCGGTGGACCTGTTACACGCATTACTCGTCGCTACCTTAATTGGCTCGCCATCGATTTTGCGATTGCACTCCTGAGCATTGGCCTTACAGGCGGATTGTGGCGGTTAAGCGGTCCGCTGGATATTGGATTGGAAAGGGCTATGTCTCTGGCGATTATCTTAGCTTTCCTTTTCAGTTTGTTTAACTCACTTCTTGGGCTAAGTATGGTTTCTTGGGCGCATCCTGCAGCAGAAGACGTGTTGCGACTGTTTGCCTCTTGCGCCTTAGTGACGCTGACGGTCATTGTGTTCGTTGCGGCATATCAGCCTGTTGCATTCTTGCCGGTCCGTTTTATGGCCCTGGCAGGGTTGGCTGTGCTTTTTGGTTTCGTCATTGTGCGCTATCGTCTGCGTTTGATCACCGGCCTTGCGAGCCGGTGGATCACATTTCGAAACAGTACCTTTGGCGCTCCAGAACGCGTACTGGTTGTTGGCGCTGGTGAGGGCCGTGAATTTGCGACATGGCTGCTATACCGCCGTGAGTTCAAGCGAATTTATAAGATCGTCGGCATCGTGGATGACGATCCGTCCAAGCAAGGGATACGTTATGAAGGAATCAAGGTGTTAGGCTCCTCAGCCGACATACCTGAGCTTGTAAAACGTCATGATGTTGGTGTTATCTTTTACACTATCGCCCATATCTCTCAGGATGATAACAAACGCATTCTCAATATCTGTAATAGGACCGGGCTGCATATTGTCATGCTATCGGAGGTGCTTGACTTGTTGCATCGCCATCTGAATAAATCAGTTGCCGGCAGTGGGGAGCCACTCAGCGATGTTTTCAATGCCGCTGTTGCAGGGGACGGTAAAAAGATCGATCAGGAAGTAGAGAACGTGAACGCATGAACAGTTTTTGGAACGGCAAACAGGTGCTGGTTACCGGCGCGGGAGGTTTTATTGGAAGCCACCTAGTAGAATCCCTGCTTTTTAATGGGGCAAAGGTACGTGCATTCGTACGATACACATCGCGCAACGATTTGGGGCTGCTCAAACTGCTCAGCCGTGAAGACCTTTCAGAAGTTGAAATCATCGCAGGCGACCTGCGTGATGAGCATGCCGTTAACAATGCAGTTAAAGAATGTGATGTAGTGTTTCACCTTGGGGCTTTGATCTCCATTCCTTATTCATATTTTCACCCGGCAGAAGTGGCGAGTGCCAATTTTATGGGCACGCTTAATATATTGATGGCTTGCCGCGAGCATGGCGTGAAACGGTTGGTACATACGTCTACAAGTGAGGTGTACGGCACAGCCCGGCAGGTGCCAATTAATGAAAGTCACCCCTTACAGGGACAATCACCCTATTCAGCCAGCAAGATCGGCGCGGATAAGTTGGTCGAAAGTTTTTTCTGTTCTTATAATCTGCCTGTTGTAACTGTTCGTCCATTTAATACATTTGGTCCGCGGCAATCTACCCGTGCAGTTATCCCCACCATTATTACCCAGACATTGGCAGGCGATGTGGTCAAACTTGGAAACCTGACCACCACACGAGACTTTACGTTTGTCGCCGATACTGTGTATGGATTCCTTCGAGCAGGTGAAGTGCAGGATGTGGAAGGACAAGTTTTCAACTTGGGGACCGGAGAAGAAATATCCATTGGCGCTCTGGCGGACAAGATCATGCAAAAGGCGGGAAAATCCGTCCATATTTCAGAAGACAGCGACCGGCTTAGGCCCGAAGCGTCTGAAGTCATGAGGTTGTTATCCGACAACTCCCTTGCTGTTCAGCAGTTGGGTTGGAGGCCGGAGTTTACGCTGGATCAAGGTTTGGATTTAACCATCGCCTGGGTGCGAGACAATCTGGATCTTTATCGAGTCGGCACGTATGAATTTTAGGAGTCTCATATGAGGGCTGTTGTGTTGGCTGGCGGAAAGGGGACACGTTTGGCGCCCTATACACACATTTTGCCCAAACCGCTTATGCCGATCGGGGATATGCCCATTTTGGAGGTGATGCTAAAGCAGATGAAACTCGCCGGGATCACAGACGTAACTCTAACCGTTGGACATCTGGCGAACTTGTTACAGACGTTCTTTCTGGATGGACATCAATGGGGAATGAATATATCTTATAGTTACGAGGAAAACCCGTTGGGTACGGCAGGGCCGCTTGCTTTGATAAAAA
>DNDO01000232.1:7030-15609 GCA_003484265.1 Anaerolineae bacterium | reverse complement strand
GGGTACGGCAGGTCCGCTTGCTTTGATAAAAAGCTTGGATTCATCTTTTTTGGTAACCAATGGTGATATTTTAACTACGTTGGATTTGAAGGAGCTTGTGGCTTTTCACAAATCTCAAGGCGGCATTGCAACGATTGCGGTTCACCAGCGCCAGGTTAAGGTGGACCTGGGGGTTGTACAATGGAGTGCGAACAATACTATCAGTGGCTACATCGAAAAGCCGGTATACGATTACACTGTAAGCATGGGTATCTATGTTTTTGAGCCGGAAGTGAAGAAATATATCCCGATTAACATGTATCTTGATTTCCCAGAACTCGTCTTGAAGATGCTGGAAGCCGGCGAAAAAATCGTTGGCTATGCCTTCGAGGGCTATTGGATGGACCTGGGGCGTCCGGATGACTATGCCCAGGCGGCTGACGATTTTGTCAGCATGCGCAAGAAATTTCTACCCGAGGAGTAATCAGAGTGAATTGGCGCGTCCCGCTATCCGATGTGGATTTTGGAGATGAAGAAATTGAAGCAGTCAAGCACGTGGTGAAAAGCGGCTGGCTCACAATGGGAACTGTAACCCATGAGTTTGAATGTGAGTTCGCGGCTTTCGTTGGTGCGCGCCATGCAATTGCCATGACAAATGCCACAGCGGCGCTGCATCTTGCTTGTGTTGTATCAGGTCTGGGTCCAGGCGATGAGGCGATTCTTCCCTCTTTGACGTTTGTTGCTACAGCGAATGCCGTTCGCTACACTGGAGCCACTCCCGTATTTGCTGATATCGAAGGCGAAGCCAGTTTGAATATTTCCGTGGCATCAATTGAAGCATGTATAACCCCCAGAACGCGTGCCATTCTGGTTGTCCATTACGGAGGGTATGCCTGTGATATGCCTGCGATCCTGTCGCTCGCAGAGAAACATGGATTAATCGTCATTGAGGATGCCTCTCATGCTGTCGGTTCGAAACTTGAAGACCGCATGTTGGGCACTTGGGGGCAGGTCGGTTGTTTCAGTTTCTTCTCTAATAAGAACATGACAACTGGGGAAGGCGGCATGTTGGTTACGAATAACGATCAACTGGCTGAGAAACTCCGCATCCTGCGTTCGCACGGCATGACCAGCCTGACATGGGACCGTCATCAGGGCCACGCCTGGAGTTATGATGTTGTGGATCTGGGTTACAACTATCGCATTGATGAGATCCGTTCCGCTCTGGGTCGGGTACAACTCAAGAAACTCCCGAATAATAATCAGTTACGGCGGAAGAAGACGACTCTGTACCACGAATTGCTCCGGGAATCCTGCCCTGAAGCAGGTACACCTTTTCAAAACCATCCTGGTGTATCTGCTTGTCATTTACTGCCAATCCTTTTGCCTGTCGGTATTGGAAGGGATGAGTTTCTTGAACACATGAAAGAAAATGGAATTCAGACCAGTTTTCATTACCCTCCAATTCATTTGTTCAGCGAATACCGCGGAATGAATATGCCGGTTTCATCTAAATTGAAAATGACCGAAGCGCTGGCTACAAGAGAAGTTACCCTGCCGCTTTATCCAACATTATCTGATGGTTCAATTTCCCTGGTGGTGAAATCGGTTCAAAGCGCACTTAAACGTGCAAGGCAGTCAGTGGTTTGATAGTCAAAAGTCGTACTTATTGTGTAAAATATGAATGTGGGGCTTGCTTAGTTCATTTCAGTTTAACCATGATGCATGGGAGTTATCAATGGATTTGAAGGAATATTTTCGTATTGTCAGGCATTGGGCATGGCTGCTTATCCTGGGTCTGATTCTGGGTGGGGGAGGCGGATATATCGCCAGCCGCTATCAGGTGCCTGTTTATGAGGCGTCCACTCGTGTCATGATCCTGCGCCCCTCGCATGAGACAGCGTCTGATTACACATATCTCAGCGGTCAACAACTAACGCAAACTTATATCCAACTGGTGACGACACGCCCCGTATTGGAGGCTGCGTCTGAACAGCTTGGCTATGAAATCGCACTTGAGCAGGTCAGTGCCCAACAGATCAGGGACACACAAGTCATCCAATTGACAGTGGAAGATCAGAGTCCCGAACATGTTGCACAAATTGCAAATGTTTTGGTCGAAAAATTGATCGAGCAAAACGAGAACTTCCAGGCTGTGCGCTTCACCTCGGCGGAAGCCAGCCTGCATGACCAGGTCCAACAAATGGAAGCCCAGATATCAAGTCTGCAGACTGTAATCAGCCAGATATCGAACCAGAACTTGAAAGATCAGATCGCACAATTGGAGGCGCAAATCACACCGTTGCAACAGGAAGTATTGGTGTTGGAACAGGAAATTGCCGCACTGCCCGATTATGTTACTCAAAATAAAATCATCATTGCCGAAAAACAGGCGCGCCTTGACCAGATCAAACCTTTGTTGACCCTCTATCAGGAAATTTATTCGAACCTGGTCGTTCTTGGTCAACCGATCGAAGCTGGGAACAGCGATGACCCGCAACTGGCACAACTACAATCCACACTCGGGTTGTATCAACAGATCTACATCAATTTATTGAGCAGTCTTGAAACGATCCGACTGGCCCGGTTGCAAAACACGCCGAACATTGTACAAATCGAACCAGCATCCGTACCAGATATGCCCGTCCGCCCTCGAACATTGATGAACATTGTCCTTGCCGCAATCGTGGGCTTGATGCTGGCAGTCGGCATTGTATTCATCTTTGAACATCTCGATGATACTTTGAAAACGCCGGATGAGGTCGAGCGCCTTCTGGGTATACCTGTCCTAGGGTTTGTCGCTGAAATGCAGTATCGAACCAAGGGCGAGGAAGTATACGTCGCGCGCCAGCCAAGGTCGCCTGTATCGGAAGCGTTCCGCTCGCTTCGCACCAATCTCGAATATGCCTCCGTCCAACGACCGATCCGCACCTTGATCGTTACCAGTCCCGAACCGGCTGAAGGGAAAACGACAGTTGCTGTGAACCTGGCGGCAATTTACAGTCAGGCAAAAAAACAGGTCGCGTTGATAGATGCCGATATGCGGCATCCGCATGTGCACAGCTACATGGGGTTGCCCAACCATGATGGACTTAGTAATCTATTCCGCGACCAGAAGAATATTCAAAAGATTTCACATAACAAAGTGAGTTTGCCGCACCTGACGATCATAACCAGCGGAAATCTTCCGCCAAATCCCGCTGAACTGCTAGGTTCTGATAGAATGGAAAAGATCCTCGAAGAACTGCAAGCAGGTACAGAAATGGTGGTCATTGATACCCCTCCATCCCTGGTGGCTGATGGTCA
Source organism: Anaerolineae bacterium (assembly GCA_003484265.1). Classification (GTDB taxonomy): domain Bacteria; phylum Chloroflexota; class Anaerolineae; order Anaerolineales; family Villigracilaceae; genus Defluviilinea. Next base: position 12,324 of record DNDO01000232.1, on the reverse strand, counting down.
GGTGCTGGCTGCAAAAGTGGATGCAGTCCTCATCGTGATCCGCCCGGGGGTGACCCGTGCGGAAGCCGCACGCAGCACCCTTGAAACATATAAACGTGCCGGAGCAAGGGTTGTGGGTGTGGTCTTGAACCGCATTCCCCGCAACCGAAGCTACTATTACGGCGGATATAAATATTATTCACCATATAGCGAAAGCAGCGGTTATTTTACCGGTGTCAATGTGGAACTGGAGGAAACTCCGCCCACTGATGCTGCCACAGATTAAATGTAAAATAGCCTTTTACAGGAAATGATTTCGTTTGGCAGGACAGTGGGGAAGTTTTGCTGGACATTGATTTGACCATCACGGAACCTCCTATGCCGTCCATTTTATTCATTTGTACAGCCAATCGATTTCGATCGCCCCTCGCACAAGCCATGTTCCGCTTGGCGCTGGAGGATTCGCGCACAGCTGAATCCTGGACTGTGGATAGCGCCGGCACATGGGCAACTTCCGGGATGGCGGTCCTGCCGGCAGTGGCGGTCATCGCGCGTCAATATAACCTTGATCTCAGCCAGCATCGCTCCAAAGAGGTGACCGGGAAAATCCTTGCCGCCCATGACCTGATTCTCGTAATGGAGGCAGGTCACAAGGAAGCGCTCCTGCATGAGTTCTCCTTATATGCAGAGCATATTCATTTATTGTCGCAGGTTGCGGATGAGCGCCAATATAATATTCCTGACGCAATCGAATCCTTTGCATCCATGGCGGGCGTTGCTAAGGACCTGCACAGCCTCATACAGACCGGCTTCGATCACATCTGCGATAAAGCGCACCAGTTACAACGAAAGCCACACTAATCCGCATCTGAAATCAGGAAATCATTATTTTGACGTACGCCTCGAAGACCGAAACAAATAAACAGTTAATACAATTTATACGAACAGCATCGCTCATGTTACTGTTTGCTGTTCTGATTGTGGGGGGTATCAAGGGTTGGCGTATTTATCAAAAAAGCATGACCGTCTACCGGAATGTTAATGCCTTGCGGGGAGTGGTACAAATCTCTATGCTGGGATCAGAGATTCAAATCGAATCAATTAAATCTGAATTGACAAGTTTACAACGGGACCTGAACGATCTCAATGAAGAGGTGGAACCATTTCTATGGCTGGCTCCCAACCTGGGCTGGGCTCCTGTTTATGGAGGCGATCTGTCGAATGCCCCCGCTATTCTAAAAGTTGCAGACCATCTTATCAACGCTTCGGTTACTTCGCTAAATGCCATTCAACCGATCTGGGATGGGATCAACGCGCAGGAATCATCACTTGACCCAGTCGCCTTGACAAAATTACTCGTGGATGCCCAACCGCAATTAATGGAGGCACAGAAGGAACTGGATGAAGCTCTCATAGCGCGAAGAAATATTCAAACTGGTGAACTTTCCCTCCGTTTATCTGATCTATTATTAGACGAAGTCGACCCGCTTCTTGCACTGATGGATGACGGTTTGTCGTTATCAACAGCACTACCCTCCATTCTGGGCTCAACGGATCATGAACCCAAAATCTACCTGATATTGGTACAAAATGAAGATGAGCTACGCTCGACAGGCGGGTTTATTACCTCCGTTGGCAGGTTGGTGATCCGTAATGGAGAAGTGGTCAGCCTGGCCTTTGAGGGCGTGGACGATGGGGAAGATTGGACCAAGCCGTTCCCTTCCGCGCCCTGGCAGTTACAGGAGTACATGAACACAAGTGTTTTGATCCTGCGTGATTCGAACTGGTTTGCAGATTTCCCGACCAATGTACAATGGGCGGAATATTTGTACTTATACAATCATGTACATGCCGTAGATGGCGTCATTGCGTTCGATCAACAATTTCTGGTCATGTTGCTGGGAGTCATTGGACCGCTCGAGGTGGAGGGGGCACCGTACGCGATAACAAATGAAAACGTAATTGAGTACATGCGCTCAGCAAAAAAACCTCCTTCTGATGATCTCGTGCCAACAGATTGGTATCGCAAGGAATTTGTTGGCGATATTGCAGATGCCATGCTCAATGAATTTTTTGCTGGCAGGGGGAATGACTGGCGCGGGCTTGCTAATGTTCTCAAACAGGCATTGGACGAACGACATTTGTTATTGCAATTTGATGATCCAACTGCAGAATTACTTCTCACAAAGCACGATTGGGATAACGCAGTCGCCCCCCCTGTGGCTGGCGATTTTCTCATGACCACAGATACCAATATCGGATTTAACAAAACCAACGCCTTGATGAACGTCAGCCTGACTTACGACGTTGACCTTGTAGATCTTACGGCGCCTAGCGGTACGTTAATTGTGACCCATGAGAATAGATCGAATGCCGATGTGCCATGTATTCATTGGGATAGCGGACAAATTATCGACGATGATTCTTATCCAACAAACCGCTGTTATTGGAACTATCTGCGAGTGTACAAACAGGCAGGCGTAAAATTGACAGACGCCACCCCGCATTTCATACCCGGCGAGTGGATGATCCTTGGCAGAAGTGTTCCCGCGCGCGTAGATGAACTCGATGAGGGGATTGAGGGTATACAGGGATATGGAACGCTTCTTGTCGTACCTGGAGGTAGGTCCCTCGGAACCAGCTTTGATTTCTCCCTGCCGGGTTCGGTGCTTACACGGGATGATGGCTCCAACCAACTGACCTATCGCTTGAAGGTCCAGAAACAGCCCGGAACCATCGCGAACTCACTGGTGATTCGCATTCATTTGCCGAATCGCTCCCAGATCGAATCCGTCAATATGGATGCGCTCGTTCAAGATGATAACCTTCTGATCGAAACAGATCTCCGAACGGATGTGTATCTTCAACTCGTATTTCTCGTCCCTTAAGAGAGGATAAATCCGCACCGATTTTTATGCTGGATTATAATAACAAGGAAGGATACCAATATTCATGAATGGTAAATTTATTCGCTTGTTAATTGCCGCCGCTTTCATACTTGGGATCGTCCTGCTGGCGGGGGGGCAGGAAGTCTGGGCAGGGACGCAGAGCGCCAGCGAGGCAGTTGCTATTTTGGAGCAAGGGGATTCATCTATTCCCCTTTCCCAATCAGAGCCTGGTTCCGTCAAACCGCCGCCGCCAGAATTTAGTGTCTGTGCTGACGGACGATACTCCGTCGGCGGGGTGGTGATACTAGCGATCAAAGACCTGAAGCCGGGTTACTGCATAAAAGCATTGCTATGGGACCCGTATTATCAAACCAATTTGATTCCCGAAGGTGCAGGCAAACCTTTGGCGCATATGTTATATCTGCGTGTCTTCTTTGAAGGCAGTCTTGTTTACGATGTTCCTGCCGCCGACGGCGTGCTCGAATCATGTTATGCCATTCCTCCTGAAAAACAGGCGCAGGTCTATATCTATGATTATTATGGTGTTCGCTTCGAGAAACGGACAGAACCGCCTCAAACCTGGAACCTGCTCCAAACCCGTGTAGACGACAATAACAAGGTCGCTTGCGCCTTCACGCAAACCTCCGGAGTATATGCTCTGGTCGGTAAATAACAAACAGCCATGATCTAATTTGAATCCAGGGAAGAGGTTACGCCTCTTCCCTGGATTTGTTTATGAATATGATCCTGTCCAATCCATTTATCCGTCGCATACCGCCGATCATACTCGCACTAACCCTGACCGTGGTTTATTTGATCACGACTGCGCCGGGTCTTACATGGGCAAATAATGGGAGCGATGGCGGCGATCTCATCACAGCAGCCTACACCGGCGGGATCGCGCACCCGACGGGCTATCCATTCTATCTGCTTCTTGCAAGGTTCTTTCAATCTATTCCGATAGGCACGCTTGCATACCGAACCAATTTATTGTCGGTCTTTGCAAGCGTATGCTCGGCTGTCCTTATATATGGGCTTGTAATGCAGACACTGTTCAGTTCAAATAACAAATTTGCCCCGGTTGCGGGTATGACTGCCGGGTTCGCATTTGGCTTGTCGCCGATGGTCTGGTCGCAGGCTGTCATCACGGAAGTGTATGCTTTGCAGTCCCTTCTGACTGCGGCGATTCTTTGCATATTTATTCATCCGATTCCACTTGCGCAGAAAACCCTTGATCGTCTGCGCGGACTCCTGCTGGGGCTGGCAATGGGGAATCATATAACAACAATATTTTTGATACCTCTAACTCTGGTTTTTGTTTCCAGAAACCAGAGAGGCGGGAATTTCTTAACCTCAAACTCATCTTCCCTAGTCCGACAATTCGTCTGGCTTTTGATGGGCTTATCCCTCTACCTGACTCTTCCAATAAGGGCATTGACGAACCCTCCCGTCAATTGGGGAAACCCGATAACGATGAAACGTTTTTATTGGCTGGTATCGGGGGAGCTGTATCAAAGCTATTATTTGCAATTCCAGCCCGGAGAAACTTGGGAACGCATTCAAGCCTGGGCGTCGCTTTTGCTCCAGCAATTTGGTCTGCCCGGAGTAGCGCTGGGCGTTGCAGGTTTGATTCTTTTATTCAAACCCTCCCGCTTATATCTGTCCTTGATCTGGACAAGCCTGATATTTACTTTCTTCGCACTTGGATATTCATCGGATGATTCGTATGTGTACCTGATCCCTTTATATATTTCCTTTTCAATTTGGATCGGGCTTGCTGTTGGAGATGCGATGAACCGCTTAACTCACCGCTCAAACCTGATTCAGGTCGCGATTGGATTTTTATGTGTCGGTTACTTTTTATTCCGTGCAACAGGATACGCGAATCAGGTGGATGCGTCTAAAGATATGCAGGCGGAAATGTTTGGGAGGCAGGTCATGTCCGGGGTCCAGCCGGATGCGCTGGTCTTCGTCAAAGGAGACAAGGCTGTATTCACCCTTTGGTATTTTCACTTTGCGCTCAACCAACGTCCCGACATCATCGTCATCGCAGAAGACCTGCTGCACTTTGACTGGTATCGGGAAACACTTCGCAACACGTATTCGTCATTGGAACTCTCCGATCAGTACCCGTGGGTCCAGTCCATTGCAAACGCCAACCCCGCGCGGACGACATGTCATGTTCGTTATACCGACAGGGCGGAGATTAAATGCGGATAAATGGAAGGAATCTGATATTGGGGTAGCTTAAGGTCATTGGATGTTGCAACAATTCCTTTATTCCTGCGTAAGGATTATTATGGTGGCACACTCCTTTTCCTGCAGGATGTACCATTCGATAAACTTTATTAAGAAGGAAGGATATTCATGTCTAGACCTAGATCATTATTCGGTCCGCTTCTGCTGATTGCAACAGGGACGATCTTG
>DNDO01000232.1:0-6825 GCA_003484265.1 Anaerolineae bacterium | reverse complement strand
CGCTTCTGCTGATTGCAATAGGGACGATCTGGCTTCTCACACAATCTGGAAGCCTGCCCGCCTCGAACCTGTGGGCGTTGACTCACATTTGGCCCTACCTGATTATCGCAGCGGGGCTTGGTCTCATCCTGCGCGTGTATTGGAAGAATGCGAACTATTTGATGGATGTAGTCATAATAGGGGGGCTGGTTCTGGCGGTCTTGTTCGCCCCGGCGCTCGGGTGGGATAATCCGTCCGTGTCATCGTTTATGTTCGACGGTCATGGCTTCGTCGGTCCTGTTGAACCCGGTTCAGGGAATGTGGTTACCGAGACGCGCGAGGTCGATGACTTCCACGCCATCGAGTTGGATTACCCGGCGCAGGTGGTAGTGACGCAAGGTTCCACGATAACAGTCAAGATCGAAGCGGAGGATAATCTACTGTCGGGGTTGCAGACCCAGATCCGCGATGAAACGCTTGAGATCTTTTACGATGTGGATGGCGGAGCGCGGGTCAATCCCACGGAGCCGGTCAGGATCACCATTGTCGTCCAAGATCTCGACGATGTGGATTTCGGCGGCGCCGGGGATTTGACGGTCAAAGGTATTAAATCCGATGAACTGGGTGTGTCCGTAAGCGGCGCGGGAATTTTGAAGTTGGAAGATATCGAGGTCAGTGAACTCTCTGTTGACCTGAGCGGCGCAGGCAACATGGTTGCTTCGGGCGAGGCTGATGACTTCAGATTATCCATCAGCGGGTTCGGCAGTTTCAATGGCAGGGACCTGCACTGTAAGACCGCCGACATTGAGATGAGCGGCGCGGGCAGCGCCAGCATCTGGGTGGACGATGAACTTGACGCGGAAATTTCAGGCGCCGGTTCGATCAACTATTACGGCTCACCGAAAGTGACCAAACAGGTCAGCGGCGTCGGCCGTATCAGCCGCTCGGGCGATAAGTAATTTCTTTAAACGTTTGGACGACAAAGGCTTCCCTGCCAGTGCGGGGGAGCCTTTGTTTTTTAACTGAATGATAAAATCATTCAAAGCAAAGTTCAAAACAAGGAGGATCCATGACCTATTCCTATCTCACACACCTCGAATGTTCCGGCTGCGGCGAAACGTATTCACACGAGGAACTGCATACGTTTTGCCAGGCGTGTAAGTCACCCCTGCTCCCGCGCTATGACCTGGACTTAGCGCGTCAGCATCTGGACCGTGAAACTGTTTCGCTTCGAGAAAGCGGGATGTGGCGATGGCATGAGATCCTGCCGGTGTTAAATGCGCAGAATCGAGTCTTTCTCGGCGAAGGAGATACGCCTCTGCTTTCACTTCCTCAACTAGAGAAAGAACTCGGTCTTTCCAATTTATTTGTGAAGGACGAAAGTATAAATCCAACCGGTTCCTTCAAAGCACGCGGACTGGCAGCGGCGATCTCGAAAGCGAAAGAGTTGGGCGTTAAAAAAGTAATCATTCCAACAGCGGGCAATGCCGGCGGCGCGATGGCTGCGTATGCGGCGCGCGCAGGGATGAAGGCGCATATCTTCATGCCGAAAGATACTCCTTTCGCGAACATGGAGGAGAGCCGCATGGTGGGCGCGGAAGTAACGCTTGTGGACGGCCTGATCAGCGATGCGGCAAAACTGGCGGGCGAAAAAGCGAAAGCTGATGGTTGGTTCGATGTGTCCACATTCAAGGAGCCGTATCGTGTGGAGGGCAAGAAAGTGATGGGCTTGGAACTGTCAGAGCAATTCAACTGGGAACTGCCGGATGTGATCGTTTATCCCACAGGCGGTGGGACAGGTCTGGTGGGGATGTGGAAAGCGTTCGATGAACTGGAGCAATTGGGCTGGCTGGAGAATACGAAGCGTCCGCGAATGGTTTCTGTGCAGGCGGAAGGGTGTGCACCGGTGGTGAAAGCCTTCAACGAGGGGGCATCATTTTGCGAGTTTTGGGAGGGCGCAAAGACCATTTCCTCCGGGCTGCGTGTGCCGAAAAGTTTTGCGGACAAAATTATTATGAAGGATATTTATGAAAGCAAGGGCACAGCCGTTGCCGTGAGCGACGATGATACGCTGGCCGCGCAAAAGAAACTGGCTGAAACGGAAGGCATCTTTGCCGCACCCGAAGGCGCTGCCACGCTTGCCGCGTTGAATAAACTTGTTACGCAAGGCTGGGTAAAGCCGGATGAAAGAATTGTGTTGTTCAATACAGGATCGGGGTTGAAGTATATCAACCCGGAAAATTAATTAACCCCATTTCAAAATATATAGCCCCGCAATAATGCGTAATGTGCCGAATAGTAACAGGGCATTTACAAGACCGGTCCAATCTGCGATGGCGGAGCCGCCGAGTGAGCCAGCAAGGATGGCAATGTTGAGGATGATGGTGTACCACGCCAGATGCGAGGGACGGTCTGCGGGCGGGATGCGTTCGAGCATATAGTTGGCGTAGGCGCCGTTCGTCCATGCCCAGGTGACACCGCCGATCAATGCGATGGCGTAGAACTGCCAGAGTTGTGTTGTGAATGCCAACAGGAAGGGATACAGCGACATGCCGATCACGCCGAAGCCGGTCACTTTTTTGTGACCAAATCGCCCGACCATGCGCCTGAACTGCATCGAGCCGACAAGCATGGTCAGGTAATACAAAGCCTGGCTGATACCGATGTTGTTATCGTTGAGGGAGAGGACACGAACGTTATATAACGGGTAGACGGGGGCGGTGAGGGTGTGAGTGAAGTGGAATGCAAATAACGCCAGCAGGACCTTGGTGAATGGCGTGGATAATATGTCCATGCGCAGGGCGGAGGAAAATTTGCGGGGTAGGGAAACTTTTTTTGCAGGGGCACCTTCGGACGGGGTGGGAAGCGCCGGGTTTTCATCCAATACAGGTCTAATAAAATATAGGTGGTAACTGCTCAGGGCGGCGCCGAACGCCCCGATCCCGAATACGACCTGATATCCGACCGGGAAGGGGAGGTTATCGAGAATGAACCCGCTGACAAGGGAAGCGAGGATGAACGTGACGGCAAGTACGACATTGCGCGTGCCTGCCACATGGGCGCGGTATTTATCAGGGACGGCTTCTGCGAAGAGGGCATTGAACCCAACGCCGAGCGGTGTGAGGGGAATCGCCATGAGGAGCGTGATGAGGATGATGGCGACGATCTGTTGCGCATCGTTGAAGAACTGGGGGATGAAGATGAAGAAAACGAAACCAATTCGATAATAAACAGATGTGCGGAAGATGGCCTGGCTGGTGTTACGCTTCGCGAGCCAGCGCCCGGCGGGGATGGCGAGGAAGAGATTGACCATGGCAGACATGGCGCCGATCAGACCGATCTGAAAACTGGTTGCGCCGAGACGTGTGGCGTAGATGTTCAGGAAGTTGATGACCGAGCCGCTCAGGATACCGAACCCGGCAATGTCGAAATACAGATGCCGAAAGTTAGCCTGGTATTCCGGCGGGACCCCAACTTGTTTGAATACGCGGAAGATTTTAGAGAACATAGCAGGTGATTATATGCCCGAATTAGGCATTAGATATTTTTCATTTCCATTGTTCATAACTTGTAAGGCGGACGGTTTATCGAGAAGCCATAAGGTGATTTGCCCGAACCAATAACTGAAATTTTCCGGCTTTTGTTCCATGATGATTTGTAATTCTTCAATGGAATATGCACCCACGCGTTCGATCTCTTCCGGGTCGAAGAGAACGGATGCGAGATCGGCAATGCCTTTGAAGATCATGCTGATCTCGTTGTCGTTGGGTCCATAGTTCATTTTGAATTTTACTATGGGCGTCAGTTCGATGTTTGTCATACCCAATTCCTCTGAAAGCCCGCGTGTTGCCGCCTGGAGATAATCTTCACCGGCTGTTACATGTTCCGACACGGAACAATCCAATGCTAATGGAGATTGTGATTTGTTTCGTGAACGTTGCTGGACGATCAACTTGTCATCTGCTGAGAACAACAAAACGTGTGCACCGCGATGCCACAGTCCGCGCTGATGGACGATGGAGCGCATTTCCTGTCCGACGACCTGATCTTGCTCGTTTATGACATCAAAAAGTTCGTCTGGCATGGACTGAATTGTAACCTCTAGGGTTGTCTGGACGGGAAAAATACTCGTATCCTTGTCAAAATACGAGTGTTTTTGTCTTATATCTACAATGATATTTCCAGAGAGGAGAGGTGGTTAGAAAGAGATATTCAGTAATGACATTCCCCAAATCAGTAAATCCAAAATAAAAACCTTACAGGAGAATATACAATGTCCAAGAACGTGAATAAAGTTCAAGGTGTCAAGTATGAAAATGTGGATAAGGACTATCTGGAGAAGCGTCAACTCACCCGCAAAGCTGGCTGGGTCCTGCTTTGGGGATTGGGTGTGGGAGCAGTCATTTCAGGCGACTTCTTCGGCTGGAACTTTGGTCTTGCGGCTGGCGGGTTCGGGGGCTTGCTTATCGCAACAATCGTGATTGCTGTCATGTACGTTTGTATGGTGTTGACCATCGCAGAGCTATCAACAGCATTGCCTCATGCAGGTGGTTTCTATTCATTTACTCGTAATGCGTTTGGTCCGGGGCTGGCGTACTTGAATGGTGTGACTGATATTGTGGAATACGTGGTCACTCCGGCGGTGATCGTTGTCGGTATCGGCGCATATATGGATACATTGATTCCCGGTATCGCCCCATGGATATGGTGGTTGATTTTTTACGCCGTCTTTGTAGGGATCAACATTTATGGTACTGAACTGACCTTGAAGGTAGCATTGGGGATCACGATCGCCGCCATGGCGGTATTGGTGATCTTCTATATTGGTGCGATATTCTCCGGCGCATTTAGTTGGGACAGGGTGTTCAACATCGCCGCCGATGCGGGACAAACTCCGTTCCTGCCAAAGGGTTGGTATGGTGTCTTTGCCGCTTTGCCGTTTGCGATCTGGTTTTATCTGGCAATCGAACAATTGCCTGTGGCGGCGGAGGAATCTCATGATGTGGTTAACGATATGCCCAAGGCGTTGATCTGGGGTATTGTTACGCTTCTTGCCCTTTCCGTTTTTACACTTGTATTGAATTCGGGTGTGGGAGGCGGTGCTTTGGAAGTGGGCTCTTCGGGCGCGCCTTTAGATATCGGTTTTAAAGCGGTTTTCGGGGCTGGCGCAACCAGCACAGTGCTTACGCTGGTCGCATTAACCGGATTAATTGCAAGCTTTCACTCGATCATCTACGCATATGGCCGCATTTTATTTGCCCTCTCGCGTGCTGGCTACCTGCCCCGATTTATGTCTGTGACAAGTACCCAGAAAACGCCGCATCTTGCCCTGATAATTGGTGCTGTGGTTGGGTTTGGCATCGCCTTCCTGCTTGATGCGCTTGGTGACACGGTTGTAGGTGCGGCTTTGCTGACCATGGCTGTGTTTGGCGCTGTTATTTCTTATGCCCTGGTGATGATCTCCTACATCGCGCTTGCCAAAAAACGCCCAGACCTTCCCCGCCCGTATAAGAGCCCGCTTGGTAACACAGGCGCATGGATAGGTACAATCCTCGCGCTTATTTCGCTGGTTGCCACGTTTGCAATCCCTGAAAACAGACCGGGTGTTTGGGGAACTCTCATCTTCGTGGTCGTGATGTATGCATACTATTTTTTCTATAGTCGCAACTATCTTGTAGCGCAGGCGCCCGAGGAGGAAGTGGCTCTCCTTGCCGAGGCGCAAAAGGAATTGAAGTAATTCTGATCAACAATACAAAACACAAAGGCCTTCTGTATTGCACAGAAGGCCTTTGTGTTTAACGGTAGATTCAAGCTAAGAAAATAGTTCCATCAATTGTTTCACATGGACGACACCGTCGAAACCTTCGATCTCACCTTTTCGGATTTCAGCTTTTTCTCCATCAGCATCACCTAAACAGGACACGATCACATCGCCCGCGCTGACATCCTCCTGCTCCGTGTAATGATTCGTGGTGACGATGGTCTTCAGCCCGGCCGCTTTTGCGGCGGCGAGTCCGTTTTTTGAATCTTCGACCACAAAAGCTTCGTCTGTGTTTAGTCCCAACTTTGAAAGCGCCATGGTATAGATCTCGGGGTCGGGTTTCTTTTTGCTGACCATGTCTCCCGCGATGATCAAGTCAAATTTGATATCGGACAGGACCGTTTCGGTGACAGCCTTCGCCGCCTGCTCATTGGACGTGGTCGTGACCGCCAACTTTAACCCAGCTTCCATTGCCTCTTTCATAAATCGATGAATACCCGGTCTCAACGGTAGTTTGCCGGTCTCGATCAGTTCCACGAAGAGCGCAGTCTTGCGCTTGTGCATCTCCTTGACGAGGTTGTCGATCTCTTCCTCGGTCAACGGTTTGGAGAACCCTTTGGTCTTCCAGTGATGCTTCATGCGTTCCTTGCCGCCGCCGACCTGTAATAGTTCGTGATAATACTCCACGTCCCATTCGTCGGTGAAGCCGAATTCCTTGAAAGTCATATTGAAAGAGACGCGGTGACCATCACGTTCGGTGTCGATGATCACGCCGTCCTGGTCGAAGAATACTGCTTTGATTTTTGACATATCAACCTCCCCGTCATTGTGAGTTGAGCGAAGCAATCCCCAATGCCTTCGGTGCGCTTCTTCTTCGTTCGCCTATCGGCTCACTCCGCTCAGCGCGGACTCTCCTCGCAATGACGGATAATTATTTCACTCCGAAGAACTCCAATATCGTATTGACAAACAATTCATTCTCTTCCTTCGTACCGACCGTTACGCGGAACCAGCCGTCGCTGCCATATTTCTTGCTTTCGCCGCGCAGGATGATGCCTTTGGTCTCTGCGTATTCGAGGACCTCC
>DNDO01000133.1 GCA_003484265.1 Anaerolineae bacterium | reverse complement strand
TACACTGAGGAGAACCTCGATCTGCTTCGCGCGGGTCTGCCAAATCTACAACGACACGTTGAAAACGCATTGAAATATGGCGTCAACGTGGTTGTGGCTGTCAACGCATTTGCCACAGACACCCAAGCCGAGGTTGAACTCGTTCGCGATGCCGCACTCAAGATGGGTGCGATGGATGCGGTCGTCTCTACGCACTGGGCAGATGGCGGCAAAGGCGCAAAAGCATTGGCTGAAGCAGTCGTCAAAGCCGCAGAAAAACCGAGTAAATTCAAATTCCTGTATCCGCTGGAAATGTCCATTAAGGATAAGATCGAGACCATCGCGCGCGAGATCTACCGCGCCGACGGTGTCGACTATTCTCCGCAAGCCGAGGAACAGATCCAACGCTACAACCGCCTCGGTTTCGACAAACTTACGATATGCATGGCAAAGACTCATCTATCATTCAGCACAGACGCATCGCTGAAAGGCGCGCCTACCGGCTTCCGCGTGACGGTCAGTGAGATCCGGGCATCGGTAGGGGCCGGTTTCCTCTATCCGTTACTAGGCACTATGCGCACGATGCCCGGGCTACCAACAAGGCCTTCCTTTTACGACGTAGACCTAGACCTCAAGACCGGCAAAGTAATCGGGCTTTTCTAAATATTCAACAAAGTCCCCAAGGAAGTTTATCCTTGGGGACTTTGTTTTTTCTTACAATTTTCAATTAGGGACTTATAATTTACGAATGGATACGACATCGCTGACGATCACCGGAGCGCTCGAAGCATTCGCAAAACGGGAGATTGCGCCTCAAAACCTAACCGAAGCCTGCTTTGCCCAAATTAAACGACTCAACCCGACTCTTAACGCCTACATCACCGTCATCGAACCGAAGAAAACTCTCGAAGCGCAAAGACCGCCCATTAACACCGCGCCGTTGAATCACGCCCTGCGCGGAATCCCAATCGCTGTCAAAGACTTATTTGATGTGGAAGGGATTCGCACGACCGCTGGCTCAAAATTCTTTGCAGACCATATCGCCGAGAACGATGCTTTTGTAGTCGAAAGACTCAAACAAGCGGGAGCACTCATTAATGGAAAAACAAATACGCACGAGATCGCACTGGGCGTCACAGGAGAAAACCCTCATTACGGAACAGCCCGAAACCCCTGGGATACGGAGCGGATCGCAGGCGGCTCATCAAGCGGATCGGCGATTGCGGTTGCAACAGGCATGGCATTGGGCGCGCTCGGCACAGATACCGGTGGCTCGATCCGTATCCCTGCTTCGTTGTGCGGGGTCGTCGGCTTCAAACCAACAAGAGGACGAGTCAGCACACGCGGCGTATTTCCACTCTCATGGAATCTCGATCACGTCGGTCCGCTCACAAAATGCGTGAAGGACGCGGCGGTGATGTTGCAGGTCATATCAGTCTATGATGCAGTTGATCCATCATCCATTAAAATGTTGACCGGAGATTACCTCGGTCATTTGATAGACGATATGAGCGGTCGCAAGATCGCCATCGCTTCAGGCGAGTTCATCGAATCAGCAGACACTGAAGTGTTGGAAGCCCTCCATGATGCTGCGAAAATTTTTGAGTCTATGGGGTGCAAGATACAAAAAATAAATGTTGACTGGCTGAATGACGCAGCCCTGGCCAACTCTACAATGATACAAACAGATGCGGCAGCAGTTCATAGAGATCGATTAAAAGAACATCCCGAAATGTTCGGTGATGACATCCGCCTTCGGCTGGAAGAAGGCACGAATCGGTCAGCGACAGAATATGTCCTCGCAAGGCGCACCCAGGCTGATGCGAGGAAAAGATTCGAGTTGTTCTTTGAATCCTATGATTTCTTGATCCTTCCCACCACCCCCATCGCCGCACCGCCAGTCACCGGTCTTGATTCAATCGAACAAGCAGGACGTCTCAACCTCTTCACCAAACCGTTCAACCTGACAGGCTTGCCTGCGCTCTCCGTGCCATGCGGGTTTACAAGCGAAGGTTTGCCCATCGGCTTGCAGATCGTTGCCAAAGCATGGGGCGATGCAAAGGCGCTGAATGCGGGCTATGCCTACGAACAAGCCACTGAGTGGCACAAGAAATTTCCAATGATTTGATCTTTATAAACACATAACACACGAATGCCACCAAGTGTGTTAATACCTCGACGGCTTTCCTTCGGGGTGAAGTCTATTCTCACATTCTTTTATACAACGCCATTTCCCAAACAAAAAGTCTTTTCATCGAACTACGATGGAAACCCTGTTTTGTTAGAAGCGCGTCCATTTCCTGAATAGGATGGACGAAGACGCGAAACGGGTCTCTTCTCAATCTCTGCATAAAGTTAATGAACCCCAACCCGAAACGGATATACCAAGCCTCGCGCGGATAGGTTAACGCGATGGCTCTGCGGCTGAGTTCGGACGCGTTATTCAGCAACGAACGAAAATGGGGATAGCAACACACTACACGATCCAACGTGACCACATCGGCTTGGGGCAGGTCTGCGGCGACATCAGTGAAATCGGCGTGGATGAACTTGACGCGCTCAGTATTCCCGCGCATTTCAGTTTCATCTTTCGCTACTTTCAAATACGCGGACGATGCGTCTACGTGCGTGGCTTCCTTTGCCACATCTTTCAACAATTCGTGATGGATCACGCCCACTCCCCCGCCGATATCCAATAGGGTCACATCTTTCAAATTCAACAATCGGACTGCTTCAAGGATCAACTTCGTTTGATTCGCAGGTCCGTGTTTGCGGTAATCCTTGATATCCGCTTTGGCGGAATCTTCATCGAAGATGTTATCTGTAATTTCACAGCAGTTGCAGGGCATGGTCTTTTCCTTTCAGGTCAATTCGGCGGATGAGTGGGCGGTGTATGTACACCACAATCAACCACCGATTTGGTCCAATATCTTTTCGTAATATTCCAATGATCCCGGATTGATTAACGCATCCCTATTGCTCACTGCCCGCCCGTTGACGATATTTGTAACTGCGCTCTCGACTTTTTTCATATTCAACGTGTATGGAATATCGGGTGCTTCAAGGATCATCGCAGGGACATGTCTCGGCGAGGCGTTCTCGCGCAAAGTCTTTTTTATCTTATCTTTAATTTCATCAGTCAGAGAATATCCATCCGCGAGTTTGACGAACAGGATCACGCGCTGGTCGTCTTGAAAGTTTTGCCCTATAGCGAGGCTGTCTGCGATTTCGTCCAAATTCTCAAGTTGTGCATATATCTCTGCCGTGCCTATACGCACCCCCGATGGCTTGAGCACCGCATCCGAGCGACCATAGAATGTCACACCGCCAGTATCGCTGTGGATCAGGATGTAGTCGCCATGCCGCCAAACATTTGGATATACATCGAAGTATGCCTTGTGATACTTCGCGCCGTCGGCGTCGTTCCAAAAATATAATGGCATGGATGGCGAAGGGGCTTCACATACCAATTCACCCTGATCGTCAAAAATCGAATTAGCTTTATCATCATACGACTTCACCTTCATAGCCAGTGCCGCGCTCTGCAGTTCTCCCGAATATACTGAGACGATGGGACTGCCAGCCGCGAAACAGCCATTAATGTCCGTGCCGCCCGCGATGGAGTTGAAGTGCAGGTCGGGTTTAATTTCTGAGTAGACGAATTCAAATCCATCCGAGGAAAGAGGCGAACCCGTCTGCGAAATTTCACGCAACGACGAAAGGTCATAATCCTTTTTCGGCGAGACACCTTCTTTTTTCAAGAAGTGGATGTAACTGGCGCTGCATCCAAAGATCGAAATCTTTTCATCCTGTATCAACTTCCACATCGCGCCTGGATCGGGGTAATTCGGATTCCCATCGTACAGCACGATCGTTGCGCCCACTGCAAGGGAACTGATCAGCCAATTCCACATCATCCAACTGCAGGAGGTAATGTAGAAAATTCTGTCACTGCGTTTTAGGTCGGTATGCAATAACAATTCTTTGAGATGATTGATCAGCACCCCACCCGCGCCCTGCACCAGACACTTCGGCTTGCCTGTCGTCCCTGACGAAAACATGATGTAAAGCGGATGGTCGAACGGCAATTGCTCAAATTGAATCTCAAGATTTTTTTCGCTTGAAAGAAAATTGCTGTAATGAACCGCGGTCGGAACTCTGGAAATATCAGCCTGCTTACTGACATACGAAACGATGATCACTTTTTCCAGCGAGGGAATGCCCTTCGCCACCTCCTCCGCATGACTCAAGGTCTCAAATACTTTTCCTTTATAAAAATATCCATCTGCAGTAATCATCACCTTCGGCTCGACCTGTCCCAGCCTCTCGATCGCCGCACCCGGACCAATGTCCGTTGCGCAGGATGCCCACATCGCGCCGAGGCTGGTCGCCGCTAACATGCAGACGGCTGTCTCGATCAGATTCGGCATATAACCAATCACACGGTCACCCACCCCGACCCCTGATGCTTTCAACGAATAAGCCAGCCGCGCTACTTCATCATATAATTCAGCATACGTCATTTGCCTGGATACTTGGGTCTCACCTTTGAAAATGAATGCGGGTTGGTTATCACGATAGCGGAGAAGATTTTCTGAAAAGTTCAATTGTGCGCCGGGGAACCACATCGCTCCAGGGAACACGTCCAAATCTTCAACAGCAATGTCAGTCTTTTTGGATGCTTTGATATCGGCGAATTCCCACATCTTCAACCAGAAATCAGGGATGTTGCTTATCGACCAATGATATAGGTCAGTATATGTTTCAAACTTTGTGCCGTGCTTCCTGTTCACATCCGCAATAAAGCGTGTGATGTTGGCATCGCGTACCCGCTCTTCAGATGGTGTCCATAATGGAGTTTTCATGGCCTCTCCTCGTTGATGATGCCCCCATTATAGTATGGTCAAAATTTATTTTTGCAAACAACCGATCAATTGATTAATAACACCCTGTGGTTCGCTTTGCGTTATCGCCAGCACCGGGACACTGGCAACGGAAAAGACCTCACGCATATCTCCAGCCTTCCAATGTCTCGGCAGGATGCCGACGGTGTTGGATTCAGCGTTCAAAACATCAGACATCTGTTGTGGGGTCAGGGCGATATTCGCGGATGACGAAACGCTTCTTCCTTTCATGACAAACTGGTCAAAAACCCCAAATACATCCTCCGTTGGATCATAGACCCAGACCTGGACGGACGGGTCAACCAATCCCATAAAGAGTGCTTGAGCTTCATCAAGAGTTAAATTTTGAATCGGACTCTGGCGATGTGTAACGATCAATATTTCTTCTTCGTCAATTTGAAAGGCAAAACCAATTAGAAAGTCTGGTTCGCTGATCCGCAATGCGATATCAGCAGAAGATGGATCGTCAACACGTTTGACGACGGCTATTGATTCAGAGCATGTATACACGTCCGCAAGCCAGGGGGCGGCAGAAGACGATGAGTAAACAGAAACAACTTTAGGCGATGTCTGAGGCGTGCCAGTTGAGCAGGATGAAATTAGAACTGCAAGAGTTATTAGAGTGTAGTGGATCGCCCTTCGCATGAGATACTCACCAATTCTGTAACAGCGCATTGATCAACTTTACACGCTGATCCAAACTATCAGCGAAAATATATTCACGTTCGGAATGATAGCCTTCGCCAATCGCGCCGAGACCATCCAGGACGGGAACGCCGAGCGGCGCAACAAAGTTCGCATCTGAGCCGCCGCCCGTGCCGCCAGCCTTGAGGTCTATGCCGATCGTAGATGCAATATCTTTCGCTTTCTCGAATGTCCTCTTCATCGTGTCGTCGAACGGCATGGGCGGACGATTCAACCCGCCCTTGATCTCGATGGACGTGCCATCGAGCACCGGCTTGAGCTTCGCCATTTCAGATTCAAGCCGTTCCCATTCGCCTGCCTGCATCACACGGACGTCCACCTGAATGTGTGCCTCCTCGGGAACGACATTCGAGACCGTTCCGCCGTGAATGACGCCAACATTAAGCGTGGTCTGTTTTTCGTAATTGGTGAATTTTTGAATGGCGATCACCTGATGCGCCATCTCTTCGATGGCATTGCGTCCATCCTGATGTGCGCCGCCCGCGTGCGCGGCGCGCCCTTTGGTGGTGACGAGGAACTGCCCGACTCCCTTGCGCCATGTCTTGAGCGAACCATCGAGCAATGCAGACTCCATTACCAGCACCAACGACGACTCTTTTGCAAGCCGTTCAATGTGCGCCTGAGACGTGAGACTGCCGATCTCTTCGTCAGATGTGCATAGCAATGTAACGGGGCTAGTCATTCCATTTTTGCGGGCTTCTTCGATCGCGGCAAGCGAGATGACAATGCCTGCTTTCATGTCAAGCGTGCCTGGGCCGAATATCTTACCATCCGCTTCACGGTAAGGGATTTTTGGGAGAGTGCCGAGAGGGAAGACAGTGTCCATGTGGCAGAGGAAAAGGATCGGTTTAACATTTGAAGGTGCAGATTGAAGGTCCGAGGTGAATCGGGCAAGGATATGGTCTCCCGTATCTTTGTTTGGAAGGATCTCAATCGACGCGCCGAGTTTGCGTGCCTCTTCGGCGACGATTATGCCAACACGATCAACGGCGGATTTGTCGTGTGAAGGAGATTCAGTTTCGACGAGAGTTTTGAGAAGTTGTTTTGTGTCCATTGTTATCCTCGGCGGTCGAGACCAGCTTATAAATTAAATTTTACCAGCCACCAGTAGTCTCGATATGCCCTCCGCGGTATTCGTTCAGGGCTAGTCGACCACCAGATTAATTATCGCAGGGAAAATACAATCGTTCCAACGATGGCACAGTATGCGGCAAAGACATATAAAGAATGCCTGCTCAAAAACCCGATCAGCCAACGGATCGCAAACCATCCGACGACCACAGCAGTGGAAAACCC
>DNDO01000042.1:26404-28799 GCA_003484265.1 Anaerolineae bacterium | reverse complement strand
ATTGGACGAGGTTGTAGGTGAAAGAGTCGTAGTTATCAATTAGTACAAGCATTATTGAGCTCCATTCCCTTAGCTTTCGCTTCCGAAGATATCGATTTGATCAACGAACAAATCGAGCGAGTATGAGAGACCCGTTTTCTCGCGGACGAGTTCCATCGTCTGTTTTGCCTCGGCTTGCATACGAGTGATTCCACTCGCAAGCACATCATTTGGGATCAATGGATGGGACAGGAAGTAAGCTCGCTTCTCACGGATCGGTTCAAGGAAGTTATTGATGGCGACTGTCAGTTTCTCCTTGACTTCCACATCCCCGACTTTACCAACGCGATAACGTTCTTTTAAATCGTCCACTTCTGCTTTGGAGGGATTGAACGCGTCGTGATAGATGAAAACAGGATTGCCTTCAACCGTCCCAGGGTCGGTCGCACGGAGTCGTTTCGGGTCGGTGTACATGTTCATCACTTTTTGCTTGACCGTATCCGCATCGTCAGAAAGATAGATGGCATTGCCCACGGACTTGCTCATTTTGGATTGTCCATCTGTGCCGATAAGCAGAGGGACATCGCCAATGATCGGTTCGGGTTCAGGGAAAACCTCGCCGTAAAGATTATTGAAACGGCGCGCCATCTCGCGGGCAAGTTCGACATGCGATTGGTTGTCACGCCCAACAGGGACAGCTTCCGCGCGAGGCAATAATATATCGACAGCTTGAAGCACAGGATAGCCAAGCAGACCAAACGGCATCGAGTCCATTTTCGCGTCACGTGCCATGTCTTTGAGGGTGGGCATGCGTTCGAGTCTCGGTACCGTGACAAGCATTTCAAACAGCAGATTCAACTGATACGTTTCGGGAATCGCCGATTGGACGAATATCGTGCTGACATCGGGGTCGATGCCCACGGCGAGATAATCCAATACGGTCTCTTTGATGAAAGTGGGAATCTCCTTGATGGATTCAGGCTCCGGTTTGGTCGTGAGCGTATGCAGGTCTGCGATGATGAAGAAGGATTCGTATTGATGCTGCAGACGCACACGATTGGCAAGCGAGCCAACGTAGTGACCAAGATGCAGACGTCCTGTTGGACGGTCACCTGTGAGGAGGCGGGGTTTGGTTGTCATAGGTTATTTCCTTTCATTACCTTTCATATGTCGTTGCGAGCGAAGCGACTCAATCTCCCGATAACAATCGCACTCTAGTTTCGATATGATGCCATTCCATTGTGAGATTGTGTCGTAGGGAAGATCATTTCTTCGCAACGACCTGTTAACCGTTCGTTTCAGCTACATCGATCGCTTTCAACATCGCAGACGCTTTATTGACAGTCTCTTGAAACTCAGTGGACGGGTCTGAATCCGCGACAATGCCTGCGCCTGCCTGCACGCTGAATGTGTTGCCTCGCCCAACCATCGTGCGGATGGCGAGACAGGTATCCATGTTGCCGTCGAAGCCAAAGTAACCGACCATGCCTGCATACGCGCCGCGCGCATCGGGTTCAAGTTCGGCGATGATCTCGAGCGCTCTCACTTTTGGCGCGCCGCTGACCGTCCCTGCGGGGAAGGAAGCGCGGACCAGATCGAAAGCGGTCAGGTCTGGCTTCAGTTTACCTTCCACGTGTGAAACAATGTGCATGACGTGCGAATATTTTTCGACTGTAAAAAAATCAGAAACTTTTACCGTGCCATATTCACACACCCGGCCCAGATCGTTGCGACCAAGGTCCACCAACATGACATGCTCGGCGCGTTCTTTTGGATCGGCGAGAAGTTCGTCAGCGAGCGCGGCGTCAGCGTTGGCATCTGCTCCTCGCGGGCGCGTCCCTGCTATTGGTCGGAGTGAAGCGGTTCGTCCCTCCAAACGCACGAACATCTCAGGCGACGATCCAACAATATAAAGCGGTTCCTCATCCACGAGTCCGAAATCAAAAAAGAACATGTACGGCGAGGGGTTCAGCCGACGCACCGCACGATAGACATCGAACGGCTCGACATTCGTTTCGCGTGTGAAACGCTGCGAAAGCACCACCTGAAAAATATCGCCCGCCGCAATATGCTCCTTGGCATCGCGCACCATATCTTCAAAATTTCCCTGAGTCATGTTCGATCTTGTTTTGGATGTTTTCACTTCGCGCTGCTCGGTTGGCGGAAGCGACTTATGGATGAGCGATTCGATCTCGTCCAATTTTTGATTCGCGGAGTCGACATCCCCATCGAGCACATTCGCGATCAGGGACAAATTGCGCCGCGCATGATCGAACGCGACAATTGTATCGGCAAGCAGATAAATTCCATCGGGCAATTCAGCTCGCTTCATACCGGACTTTAGAGTTGGCTCAAAGTAACGTACAGATTCGTAACCGAGATAGCCAACCAACCCGCCGATGAAACGAGGCACGCC
>DNDO01000042.1:25891-26138 GCA_003484265.1 Anaerolineae bacterium | reverse complement strand
ACTTCGATCTCATTCCCGCGGATGAAGTATTGCGCCTTTGGCCTGATGCCGATGAATGAATAACGCGCGATGCGCTCCCCGCCCTCAACGGACTCAAGCAGGAACGACGCGCCCTCTCTGCGCAGCTTCATGTACACGCTGATGGGCGTTTCGAGGTCGGCAGAGATCTCGCGAACTATTGTTTGGGTTGTGGTTGGTGTCGCTTCCAATAACATAGGAACTCCTTTGAGTCTCATGTCATTCTGAG
>DNDO01000042.1:19458-25625 GCA_003484265.1 Anaerolineae bacterium | reverse complement strand
CCTCTCCGTCCGTTGGGACGAGAGAGGAGTCTCGCGGTGCCACCCAGCTTAAGTTGGTTCTCTATTTATCCCGTTGTCGGGACTTACAAAAAATCCCTGTCGTGATGCAACAGGGGTAAGAAGCCAGCTTCACTTTGTTCAGGTACGACCTCTGTGAGGCGTATACCCTTACTCTATAACGGGAGTTCCCGAATTGGGTTACTTACTTGCGTGTTCGCCTTTTCAACTCGGAGGTCCATTCGACTTCTGCGCTTTTGCCTTGCTTTCACCTGTTCGCTCGGCTCTCTGGAAATCGCTTTGAAGTGTACTCGTCCTCGTCAGCGTATTTGTTTATTGTTTTGGGATTGTATGACGGAGGGAGGAGGTTGTCAAGAGGGTATATCATCTTTCCCTTCGAGTCGATGACAAAGTGTTAAAGGAATTTGTTTCATTTCTGGCTCTTCCCGGTGCCCATAGAATCAACTATTTGTACTTCGAGTGCATGATGGATTTGGCAACTCATAATATTACACAGTCTGTTACTGCGCTTATTTACATATCATATGAGATAAAATAATTTTCATAGAATATTTACTGAAAAAATCCACCACCTATCGCCACCAATATACAACCTATCACCACCGTAATAATAAATGTCAATTTTAACCTTGTGCTAACATCAACTTTCCTCTTATTCTCGTCCAAGACTTTAGCCGTAATTGAAGTAACAAGAAAGGCAAAAGTAACTGGGATTAATAGGTTACAAAGGACAAGCTCACCTATAAAGATGTTAACGATATTTAGAATCAGAAGCACAACCAGGCCAACTGAATAAAAGTTCGACCTCCCCTGCGTGTTATGCACTTCATTCTCAGTTTCTAAATCGACTGTTAACCTAGATTCCACACGAGGATCGTGAAGTGAAATAGCACGTTGTGCCGCATCTGCAACATCAGGGTCTGGGTCATTAATGACTAATCGGAGTGCATCAATTGCTTCTCGCGGTAATTGTTGTCGAAACACCCTCAAATCTTCACATGCATCGTATCGCTTATTTGGATCATCGCTCTTGAGCAAACCGATGAGGTGTTGAATATCAGGCAAAGTACACTCTCTTTTCGAATGGCAGGCAGCAAATGCACAACGCAGGTATTAAATATTGGGTAATTGAGGGTTATATTTTAGTTAGAAATTAATTTTTCATGTAGTAGATTATCTATGTCAGTTTACTCTTTTCTAGAACGAATTTCAACCCCCTTTTTTGCAATTCGTTATTATATTTCCACAACCAAACACCACAAAACTTTTCTTCGCCATGAATAACGAAGTCTTCCAAAATCCCATGATTCATCACCTCCCACACGGATTTGGGTAAAAGACCTGTCAGGCCTCATCTTGAACTACTCAAAATTATCCCTCGAATCCTCGTCGTCCACACCGCTGCCAGAGGGATAGACAGGAAGTTCCTTGCTGTTATTCCCAAAGATTCCCGAAAAAAGCGGATGAATACATAATTCATCATCGTGGCTGATGCCGATCTCATGGTCAACGGTATATTCGAAATCCCCAAGTATATACACATCCGAAGCCTTGTCTTGATTCACCTTCCCCATCGCGCCTATTTCCATCAACATGCGTTGGAAATCGAACATGCTGTCGCTGTTGAACGCGGCTTTGCCGAAGCGTGTAAAGACCTTGTGCAATTCCCCAACCGAGAACTTATGCGCCAATTGGGGCAGGCTCCGTTTACAGACGTCCCCGGCGCTTGGGTGGATCAATTTGAACGCGACAAAGATCTCATTGACGATGCGCTCCTCCACCTGGCGCACACCTCTGATGATCCTGTTCTCGCTGACCGGGAAGGGATGCAATCCCTGCGTGCCGCCGTTGGACTTGAAGATGGAATTCAACAGCATCAGGAAATGCCGCGGCAATAATTGTGTGTGCCGAAGGATATAGGAGATCGTCTCCTCCTGAAAGCCTGATTGATTCGTGATCTTCTGGGGGAGCACCGAACTGAACAGCTTCAATGCGTCAGACCGCTTCGTCGGGTCGAGTGGGAGAAGATTCTTCCAGTATTCGGGATAATACAGTTCCAGATACAGCGCCAGACGCTGGGCGCCGATCAGGATCAGTTCGCTGGCGGTCCATTGCAATTTCAACGAGCGGCGGAAGTCCTTGTTTGGGTTGGAGGAGATCTTGACGACCCGCCGATACAGCTCGGTCGGCAGGCAGAATCGCACGTCCACCACATCCCGAGGCTTGTTCATCGAACCGACGAACTTGAGCAGTCCCTGAAGCGAATACGAAACGGAATTGATATCCAGTTGGAAATCGTCGAGCGAATCCATCAGGATCACAAAATTCTTGTCGGCGGATTTGAGGCTGTCGGAAACAGCGGCGGTTGCCCTGTCGAACGAGACACGGTCAAAATGCCGCAGGATTTCCGTGATCCCGTCCTTCGCATTGGAGTCCATGGTTGCATCGAACAGGCTCGCAAGTTTCCATAGCACTTCATCCACTGTTGCGGCATCACGGACGCCCACTTTTTCGAGATAGGCATTGACCAGGTCGATCTTATCCTGCGGCAGGAAGTCATACCTTCGGATCTCCGAAAGCACACAGACCCACAGGATCATTTCCCACAATTCAGAAAGCGTTTCGGGAAAGACCGCATCCCTCGTCATGCCCTGAATGACCTTTGAGATATGAGCCAGCACGTGAGCTGTCCGGATCTCCGTATAAAAGTCGTATTTCTTGTCGAAGAATACCGATCTCAAATAGGATGTTTTCCCCGAGCCTTTGCGCCCCATGATGATGGACGGACGATGGCGCATGTTGCGGTAGATCCAATTATGCTGTTCGAATAACTTCTCCAACGCTTCGACGTCTTTGGGATCGATATCGGTCGAATCGATCGGACCGAACGGTTCGTCCTTTGTAATGTATGGCTTGATCGAATTATCCACTGGTCTATCCTCCTTGCCGTTTCCAGTTCAATGGGAAATTATACAACCAAACAGACTCAAAATAAAACCTGGGAGGTTTTATAAACCTCCCAGGTTTTTTTACGCTACGTGATCACACCACGCTTCGTACTTTTTATTCTTGCCTCGTATCGCATCGTGATACACGGTCTGTATCTCGCGCGTTATTTTTCCGGACTTCCCGTCACCGATCTTGCGGAAGTCGATCTCGCTCAAGCCGATCACCTCGGCGGCGGTACCGCACACGAAGACCTCGTCCGCGTTATAGAGTTGGTCGCGCGATACGGGCGCCTCGAGCACCGTGTAGCCCAAGTCCTTTGCAATGGTTGCAATCGAATCGCGCGTAATGCCTTCCAACACAGGCGCGGTGGACGGGGTGATCACCCTTCCATTCTTTACGACGAAAAGATTTTCACCGGTACATTCCGCAATATATCCCTGCGGGTCGAGCATGATGGCTTCCTGGAATCCGAGCCGCTCCGATTCGGTCTTTGCCAGGATGCTGTTGACGTAATTGCCCGCGATCTTAGCCTTGGTCATCGTCACGTTGGGATGATGGCGCGTGTACGACGAGATGTTTGCGCGAATTCCCTTCGCCAGCGCTTCCTCGCCGAGATAATTCTTCCATTCCCACACAGCGATCATCACCTCTGCCTTGCCCGCGTCGATGTTCAAATTCCACGCGCCGCCTGTCAGATACAACAATGGGCGGATGTAACAT
This sequence comes from Anaerolineae bacterium, assembly GCA_003484265.1. Classification (GTDB taxonomy): domain Bacteria; phylum Chloroflexota; class Anaerolineae; order Anaerolineales; family Villigracilaceae; genus Defluviilinea. The sequence goes on along the minus strand of DNDO01000042.1, from coordinate 21,938 downwards.
TCGTCGAATCCGTTCGCTCTCACGGTATCCTTGATACCCGTGGAGATCTGCTCCGCTGTGAACGGCAATTCGCGGAATCCAAATATCTCGGCAGATTTGATCAACCGCTCGGAATGTTCACGCAAGCGGAACACGGCGGGTCCCTTGTCGGTCTTGTATGCGCGAATTCCCTCGAACACCGCGGCGCCGTAGTGCAATGCCGCCGTCAGCATATGCACGGTTGCTTTTTCGAACTCCACCAATTCGCCGTTCTTCCAGATAAACTTCGACTCCATGCCCATGGTTCTTCTCCTATAAATTTATTATGATTTCATCCGTCATCTGACGGGTACTTAATTTGCCGCCGATATCTGCTGTTCGCGCGCCATCGGTAACGGTTTGGTGGACTGCTTTTTCAATTGCAGACGCCTCGGATTCTAACTTAAGTGAATGACGCAACATCAATGCAGATGACAGAATTGTTCCTATTGGATTGGCGATTCCGCTGCCTGCAATATCGGGTGCAGATCCGTGGATCGGTTCGTATAAGCCGACGCCTGATTCTCCCAAACTGGCGGAAGGCAACATCCCCATCGATCCTGCCAAAACGGACGCTTCGTCTGTCAGTATATCGCCGAACATGTTCTCAGTGACGACCACATCCATCGAAACGGGAGCAGTTATCAGCCGCATCGAAGCGGTATCAACCAGCATGTGCTCCAATTCCACATCAGGGTTCCCTGTCCCAATTTGAGTCGCGATCTGCCGCCACATCCGTGATGACTCGAGGATGTTCGCCTTATCCACTGACGTTACTTTCTTTTTCCGACTTTTTGCAAGAGTGAACGCCAATTCGACTACCCGTTTAATTTCATAATCAAAATATTCGAGCGTATCCACTGCGCGTTCCTTGCCATTTTGCATCTCACGTAACTTGGGTTGACCGAAATACAGCCCACCAGTCAGTTCGCGTACAACGAGAATATCCACACCTTCGAGTTTCTCGGGCTTTAGCGGAGACGCATCCATCAACACAGGGTGCACTTTGACGGGGCGAAGATTCGCGAACACGCCAAGTCCCTTGCGCAGTGCGAGCAGTCCGCGTTCGGGTCTGTCTTTGGCGTTGGGGTCGTCCCATTTCGGCCCGCCTACCGCACCGAGAAGAACCGCATCTGAAGCTTTGCAATCGGCAAGCGTTTCTTCCGTGATTGACTGTCCATATTTATCAATCGAACAGCCGCCCATCAGGCGTTCTTGAAAGTTGAAAGTGTGACCGAATTTGCTGGCGATCACATCCAGCACGCGCACGGCTTCGCTGACCACTTCAGGTCCGATCCCGTCGCCAGGGAGGAGTGTAATGTTGAAGTCCAAATTATTTTCCTTTTTATTCGCACTTCGTCTGTGCGAGGGATTAATGCGCCACCATCAAACCGTATTCAAACGAATCAGCCAGCGCGCGCCAGCTTGCTTCGATGATGTTTGTGCTGGCGCCGACCGTACTCCAACGTGAGGTTGAGTTGCGCGTGTCGATCAAAACGCGCGTGATGGCTTCCGTCCCATGATCCGAATCCAAGATGCGGACCTTGTAATCGGACAGATGAAAATCAACGACCTGCGGATAAAAACTTATCAGGGCTTTGCGTAACGCATTGTCCAACGCATTTACGGGTCCATTGCCCTCTGCCGCGGTGTGAAATAACTCGCCCTGCACCTTCACTTTGACCGTAGCCTCCGCGAAGATGCCGCGTTTGTCGCGATGCTCCACATTGACGGAGAAATCTATCAGGTCAAACGGGGGCTTGTATCCATATTCCTGCCGCTTCAACATCATCGTGACGGATGCCTCCGCCGCCTCAAAAGAAAAGCCGCGCGACTCGAGTTCCTTGATCTCATTAAGCACAGGCAAAACCTCTTCGCCTTCCACTTCCACGCCGTGTTCTTCGGCCTTGCTCAATAAGTTGCCGCGACCTGATAAGTCCGAGACCACCACGCGCATTTTATTCCCGACAAGTTCAGGCTCCACATGTTGATACGATTGTGCCGAACGTCTCATTGCCGCTACGTGGACTCCCCCCTTATGTGCAAATGCAGATTTACCAACGAAGGGTAAATGTTCATCAGGCGCGATATTTGCCACCTCGGCAACGAAGTGAGAAAGGTCATGTAGATATTGAATGTTCCCTTTCGGCAGGCATCGATAACCCATTTTCAACTCAAGGTCTGCCATGATGGATACGAGATTCGCGTTGCCGCAACGCTCCCCCACCCCGTTGATGGTGCCTTGCACTTGAGTCGCACCTTCGCGCACGCCGACCAATGCATTGACCACTCCGCAATCAGAATCGTTATGTGTATGCATGCCAAATGGGTGATCGATGGATGATTTCATCTCGCGAATAATGGATTCGATCTCCCAGGGCAATGTCCCGCCGTTGGTGTCGCATAACACGACCGTCTCGGCGCCGCCGCGAATAGCGGCTTGAAATGTTTCGAGCGCGTAA
>DNDO01000042.1:4109-19210 GCA_003484265.1 Anaerolineae bacterium | reverse complement strand
TTTGACTTGAGATAAGCGACGGATTGTTCGATGATGCGCAGATTATCTTCAAGGGTAGTCTGTAATACATCAGTGACATGCAAATTCCATGTTTTGCCGAAGATGGTGCAGACAGGTGTTTGAGAATCGAGCAATGCTTTGATGTTGGCGTCATCCTCGGGTCCGCCTTTGACGCGGCAGGTGGAGCCGAACGCCGTGACAAACGCGTTCTTCCATTCCATATCGCGCGCGCGCTCGAAGAATTCCACATCCTTGGGGTTCGAGCCGGGCCAGCCTCCCTCGATGAAGGCAACGCCGAGTTTGTCCAATCGTTGCGCAATACGGACCTTATCATTGGCTGAAAGGTTGAATCCTTCGGATTGCGTCCCGTCGCGGAGCGTGGTGTCGTAGATTTGTATTTTTTGCATAACCATCCGTTTTGACACGGAGTTCACAGAGACATTGAGAAATAACTCATAGGACTCCGTGTTCTCTGTTGCTAAATAAGGTTCGCCTCAAATGCCGCGATCTCTTTTTCAAAACCCAGGATATAGCCCAGTTCGTCCACGCCGTTGAGCAGGCAACTCTTATTGAAAGGGTCGATGTTAAATGTGAATGAACCTCCAGGGTGGGAAACGGTTTGGGAGGCAAGGTCAACTGTCAATTCGGCGCGAGGTGCTTCCTCCGCGAGGTCGAAGAGCATCTTATGCGTCTCGTCGTCCACGATGATGGGGATGAGTCCGTTCTTCAGCGAGTTGTTGCGGAATATATCCGCGAAGGACGTACTGATGACTGCACGGAAGCCGTAGGCTATGAGCGCCCACGGGGCATGTTCGCGACTCGAACCACACCCGAAGTTGTCTCCCGCCAAAAGGATCTGACAGCCAGCTGTTTCAGGTTGGTTGAGAATGAAATCATCCTTGATCGTTTTGTCATCGTTGTAACGCCAATTATAAAAAAGTGCGTCGGCGAGACCGTTCTTGTCGGTAACTTTGAGAAACTGTGCGGGGATGATCTGATCCGTGTCAACATCGTTGGCAGGCAGGGGCATCATGCGCGAGGTAAGGGTTGTGAATTGAGCCATTTTGATTTCCTATACTCGATTTATGAGTTACGATTTATTTCAGTACGGCGCGTGGATCCGTGACAACTCCATTGATCGCTGAAGCCGCGGCAGTTATCGGGCTGGCGAGAAATGTCCTTCCGCCTTTACCCTGACGACCCTCGAAATTTCGGTTGCTCGTCGATACGGCAAATTGACCAGGCTGCAGTTGATCGCCATTCATTGCAATACACATTGAGCAGCCTGCTTCACGCCATTCTGCGCCGGCATCTTTGAACACCTTATCGAGTCCTTCCTGCTCAGCTTGCTTCTTCACATCCTGCGAACCAGGGACAACCATGAGGCGCAGACCGTCTGCGACTTTTTTACCTTTGATAAAGGATGCAGCGAGACGCAAATCAGAGATGCGTGAGTTGGTGCAGGAGCCGATGAAGACCACATCCACTTTTTGACCAAGCAACGCTTGACCGGGTTGAAGCCCCATGTAACTCATCGCTTTTTCAAACGCGGCTTTTTGAGAAGGTTCATTGAATGATTCGACGGTAGGAATCCTGTCTGTGATCTTCATGCCCATGCCAGGGTTCGTCCCGTAGGTAATCATCGGTTCGATCTCGGATGCATCGAGCGTTATGGATTTGTCGTAGACAGCGCCTTCGTCAGATGGCAGTGTTTTCCAATAGGCGACCGCCTTGTCCCATTCTTCTCCTTTGGGGGCGAACTCGCGTCCTTTGAGATATTCAAAGGTGACTCCGTCGGGAGCGATCATGCCTGCGCGCGCGCCGCCTTCAATGGACATGTTGCAGATGGTCATGCGTTGCTCCATGGTCAGCCCGCGAATGGCGGAGCCGGTGTATTCAAAAACATGCCCGGTTCCCCCGCCGACTCCGATCCTTGCCAATAGGGCAAGGATGATATCTTTTGCGGAAACGCCCTCTGCAAGCGTGCCGTCGATCCTTACTTCGTATGTCTTCGGCTTATTTTGCAAAAGACATTGCGTTGCGAGTACATGTTCCACCTCACTAGTGCCGATGCCGAATGCCAACGCACCGAATGCACCATGCGTGGCAGTGTGGCTGTCACCGCAAACAATGGTCATACCAGGCTGGGTACGTCCCAACTCGGGACCGATAACGTGCACAATGCCCCGATGCGGACTGTCCATCCCGTGTAATTCGATTCCGAATTCGGCGGCGTTCTGTTCCATGATCTTAATTTGTGCGGCAGCCATTGCGTCTGCGATGGGAACGTTGATTGGCGTGGTCGGGATGGAATGATCCATCGTGGCAAGGGTCTTATCGGGGCGGCGGACTTTGAGTCCGCGTTGGCGAAGACCCGTGAATGCTTGTGGTGAGGTAACTTCGTGAACGAGATGCAGGTCGATATAAAGTACGGCGGGTGCGCCCTCTTGTTCAGTGACAATGTGTTTGTCCCATATTTTTTCGAAGAGTGTTTTAGGTGTGTTTGACATATAAAGTTATGTGCTTTCATTAGTGTTTTCGATTTGACAGCGGCCATTGTCAGAAGGTGAAATGCTTATCGAATCAGAATCAACCGGCTCTTGGCAAGAAGCGAGCATTTCATCCCAACATGACTCCATGCGCGTGGTTCTCATGCGTGGGATTCAATCCTTCGGTCTGTGCCACGATGAGTTTGTTCAACGCGTTGATATATGCCTTCGCGCTGGCGACGATGATATCCGAATCCGCGCCGTGACCACCAAACACACGCGCATAGGGAATCTCCTTTTGCGCATCCATCGTTTTGCGGTCGCCATCCTTCGCCTGAATACGGACAGTCACCTCTCCCAGCGCATCGATGCCTTCGGTAATGGAATGCACACTGAACTCAAGCAGTTTGTTCGGCACTTTGATGATGGTGCGGATCGCCGTATAAGCCGCATCCACGGGACCCGAACCCATTGAAGCCTGCAAGTGGATCTTGCCATCGGGTCCCTTTAATCGGACAGTTGCGGTGGGCATGCCCATCGTGCCGCAGGTGACCTGCAAGCCGTCAAGGATATACACATCTCGCGGACGATAGAACTCATCGGCTATGAGCGCTTCGAGGTCGGCATCCACGATCACTTTTTTGCGGTCGGCAAGCTCCTTGAACCTTGCGAAAGCTTTATCGAGTTCGACCTCATCGAGGGCATGTCCCATTTCGGCGAGACGGTTGCGAAGGGCATGACGCCCCGAATGTTTGCCCAACACCAACTGCGTTTGATTCACACCCACATCTTCAGGGCGCATGATCTCATAGGTCGTTTGGTGCTTGAGCATTCCATCCTGATGAATGCCCGCTTCATGCGCGAACGCATTCGAGCCGACGATGGCTTTGTTCGGCTGGACGACAATGCCCGTGTAATTGCTTACCAATTTGCTGACACGTGAGAACTGTTTTGTATCGATCCCGGTTTCAAGGTTATACACAGGCTTGCGCGTCTTCAACGACATGACAACTTCTTCCATTGAAGTGTTGCCCGCGCGTTCGCCGATGCCATTCACGGTCACTTCAGCCTGCCGCGCGCCCGCGCGGATTCCCGCCAGCGCGTTGGCGGTCGCCATGCCCAGATCATCATGACAATGCACCGACACCGTTATGCCATCGTGCATCCCTGGCGTGTTCTTGATGATGCCTTCGATCAGCGAATAATATTCTTCGGGAGTTGTATAACCCACCGTATCGGGAATGTTCAGCGTCGTTGCGCCAGCTTTGATCGCTTCACCTAAAACGACGTACAAAAATTCAGGGTCGGAACGCCCCGCATCCTCTGGCGAAAATTCAACATCTTCGCACAGCGATTTGGCGTACGCCACCATCTCAGCAACACGTTCAACAACCTGCTCGGGATCCATCTTCAATTTATGTTTCATATGGATGGCAGACGTGGCAAGGAACGTATGGATGCGCGGCTTCTGCGCATCTTTGACCCCCTCCCAAGCCGCTTCAATATCGGATTTATTCGCGCGCGCCAGGGCCGTGATGACGGGGACTCTCGCTTCTTTCGCCCCGAGGGCTGGTCTGCCCACCTCAACCGCTATCCGTCTGACAGCTTCGAGATCGTCAGGCGAGGCGGCAGGGAATCCCGCTTCGATGATGTCCACGCCCATCCGCGCCAGTGACCGCGCCACTTCCAGCTTTTCTGCTGAGGTCATTGTCGCGCCGGGGGATTGTTCGCCGTCCCTTAGTGTCGTGTCAAAAATCTTAACGTAGTTACTCATAGTCTTCTCGTCTCCTTGTCTTCTAATCTTCCAGTCTGTGCACCTCTGGCAAGGTGGCTAGCAGACCAGTAGACTGGACGACTATTTCTTCCAATTCTCAGGTCGTAAAGAGCGTACCGCCGCGCCCGCACGCCACATCTCTGAATCACGGATGGAGGCTAGTTCCTTATCCAGTTTTTCGCGGTAGTCAGGACGGCTGTTGGCCTCCAATGTGATGCGCGCCTCATTGCCGGAGATCACACTTTGATACAAGTCTTTGAACACTGGCGCGGTCGCATCGCGGAATTTATCCTTCCAATCCAATGCGCCGCGCTGGGCGGTGGTGGAGCAGTTGGCATACATCCAGTCCATGCCGTTCTGCCCTACGAGACGGATCAACGATTGCGTGAGTTCTTCCACAGTTTCGTTGAACGCCTCTGACGGGGAATGTCCGTGCTTGCGGAGTTCGTTGTACTGCGCTTCCATCACACCTGCGAGCGCGCCCATCAGAATGCCGCGTTCGCCTGTCAGATCGGAATGGACTTCGTTTTCAAAGGTGGTCGGGAATAAATATCCCGCACCGATGGCGATTCCCAATGCGACAGTTCGTTCATGAGCCCGTCCGGTTGCATCCTGATGGACGGCGAAACTGGCATTGATGCCTGAACCATCAAGGAAGTTCGTGCGTACGCTGCGTCCTGATCCTTTGGGCGCGACCAATGCCACGTCCACATGCGGAGGCGGAATGACCCCCGTATCGTCTTTGAAGGTAACAGAAAAGCCATGCGAGAAGTAAAGCATGTCGCCCTCGTTGAGCGTCTCCACGATCTTCGACCATTGCGAACGCTGGCCGGCATCCGACAACAAGTATTGAACGACAGTCCCCTTCTCGGCAGCTTCCTCTACCGGGAACAACGTCTCGCCTGGAACCCAGCCGTCTTCCACAGCCTTGTCCCAATTCTTCGTCCCCTGCCGCTGACCAACGATGACCTTGATGCCATTGTCTCGCATGTTCATCGCTTGCGCAGGTCCCTGCACTCCGTAACCGAGGACAGCCACAACCTCGTCCTTGAGAACCTCCCGCGCCTTCTCAAGCGGAAATTCCTCGCGTGTTACAACTTCCTCTTCCACACCACCGAAATTAATTTTTGTCATATAAATTCTCCTTATCCTAATGTCATTGCGATGGTTGGGACGCGATGCGTCGAAATCCCAAAGCAATCTCGATATACTAAAAACTTTTTCATTGCAAGTGCGATGAGATTGCTTCGTCGCTCCGCTGCTCACAATGACAGACTAGCACTACGGCACCATCGCCGCCACGGACACGTCCGCGAAGTGACGGTCACTCATGCCCGGCATACGTCGCACGCCGTCGTGGACACCGCGCGTCATCGAGACCTGTCCTGTGCGGACCATTTCCACAATGCCGATCGGGCGCAATAGTTCAATCATGCCTTCGATCTTGTCCTCTGTACCGGTGATCTCGACAATAACCGAGTCGGGAGCCACGTCCACGATGCGGGCGCGGAAGATTTCGGCGAGCCCATTGACCTCGGCGCGGCGTTCGGGTTTGACCATGACTTTGATCAGGGCCAAATCGCGTGTCACATTGGGCTGATGCGTAACATCCTGCACATCGATCACGTTGACAAGTTTATACAGGTTCGCTTCGATGCGATGTGCGTCCATGTCGCCGTTCGGGCAGTCCACCACAATGGTCATGCGCGATACTTCGGGATTGTCCGTCCGCCCGACGGCGAGCGACTCGATATTGAAATTTCGGCGGCGGAACAAAGATGCCACGCGGTTCAATACGCCGGGTTTGTTTTCCACTAAAGCGATAAAGGTGTAGTTCATTTTTTCTCCTTATTCAGAGTAGAAAATGAGAGATTAGGGAATAGTGATTGTCTTCTCCCTATTCTCCAGTCTCTGATCACTGTTTCACTGGTCTTCGTATCATTTCATGCAGCGCCGCGCCGGCAGGAACCATGGGATACACAGCCTCTTCCTGCTCCACGCGGAATTCCAAAACAACAGGACCCTCGGTCTTGCGCGCCCACTCAATGGCTTCGTTGACCTCTTCGCGTTTGGTCACACGCCGCGCAGGAACACCGTGCGCTTCGGCAAGTTTGACAAAGTCAGGCGTGAGCATGTTAACGGCGGAGTAACGCTTATCGAAGAAGAACTCCTGCCATTGGCGCACCATGCCGAGATACTGATTGTTCATAATGGCAACTTTAACATTCGCGCCCTCTTGAACGGCAGTGGTCAACTCGGCGGCGGTCATTTGGAAACCGCCATCGCCTGCCACTGCCCAGATCTCCTGGTCTTTCGCCGCAAACCATGCGCCGATGGCTGAGGGTAGACCAAAGCCCATTGTTCCGGCGCCGCCCGAGGTCAGCCAGCGATTCGGTTTTTCCAGTTGATAGTATTGCGCCGTCCACATCTGATGCTGTCCGACATCGGTGGTGACAATTGCCCCGCCCCCCGTCGCCTTCCAAATATCGGAGATCAAATGGGCCACATACAATTTGCCGTCGTCCTGCCAATTCATGATCGAGCGTGAATCGACTTCGCTCTTCCAGCCGTTGATCTCTTCGAGCCATTCGTCGTGGTCGTATTCATCCACCAACGGGATGAGATCGCTCACGACCGTTTTCACATCGCCAACGAGAGGGACATCAACAAACACGTTCTTATGGACTTCGGAGGGGTCGATCTCGATATGAATTTTCTTCGCTTTCGGCGCATACGTTTTCAACGTGCCCGTCACGCGGTCATCGAAACGCATACCAAAGGCAAGGATCAGGTCAGAGTTTTGAATCGCATTATTTGCATACGCTTCGCCGTGCATCCCCATCATGCCGAGACTCAACGGATGCGAGGCGGGGAATGCACCCAGTCCCAATAAAGTGCTTGTGACTGGCGTTTGTGTCTTGACCGCGAACTGCATCAACTCTTCCTCGGCTTTCGACATCAACACGCCGTGTCCGCATAAGATGACAGGCTTCTTCGCCTTCTCGATCAACGCAACGGCATCGTCGAGCAGGTTCCGCGGCGAGCGTGTCACTGGCTGATAGCCAACAAGTTTGGGTTCATCGGGGTATTCAAACTCACACGACTCAACCTGCGCGTTCTTGCAGATATCGATCAAAACGGGACCGGGCCTCCCGCTGCGCGCGATGTAGAAAGCTTCACGTATTGTCTCTGCAATTTCTTCAACGCGTGTCACAAGATAATTGTGTTTTGTGATCGGCAACGTGATGCCCGTTACATCGGTCTCTTGAAAGGCATCGCCTCCGATCAGGTGCGCGGCAACCTGCCCCGTGATAAATACTGTCGGCACAGAATCCATCATCGCTGTGCAAATACCTGTCACGAGGTTTGTCGCGCCGGGTCCCGAAGTCGCCATCGCCACACCGACCTTGCCAGACACACGCGCGTACCCGTCCGCCATGTGCGCCGCGCCCTGCTCATGCCGCACCAGCACATGATGGACAGGGTAGTTCAGCATTGCATCGTAGATCGGCATATTCGCGCCGCCGGGATAACCGAATACCACATCCACGCCTTCGCGGGTCAAACATTCCCAAACAATTTCTGCGCCTTTTAATTTCATATCTTCTCCTCTATGTCATTGCGAGCCGTTCTTTGCCAAAGCGATCTTCCCATTTATATATATGGAGAATGCTTCGGTCTAGCGCCCACGCAATAACGTATTTAACTCGTAATCGCACCTTCTGAAGCGGACGACACGCCGCGCGCATATTTCGCCATGACACCCCGTTTATAACGCGGCTCAGGTGTGCTCCAATTCTTTTTACGTTTTATCAACTCGCTCTTGGAAATCTCCACACTCAGTTCGCGCTTTTCCACATCAATCGTAATGATATCGCCGTCTTTGACGTATGCGATCATCCCGCCGACATACGCCTCAGGAGCGATATGACCGACGGAGATTCCACGCGTGGCGCCTGAAAAACGTCCGTCGGTCAACAAAGCGACGTGATCGCTCAAGCCCGCGCCCGCAATTGCCGCGGTGACCCCCAGCATTTCCCTCATCCCGGGTCCGCCCTTGGGACCTTCATAACGGATAACAACCACATCACCCGAAACGATCTTGTTATCAGTGACGGCTTGCATCGCATCCTCTTCACGCTCGAACACTCGCGCTGGACCCGAAAATTTTTTGACATTATTCGCAGCGGCTTTATGCACACCGCCCTCTTCAGATAAATTTCCATGCAGGATGACCAGCCCCCCGTTAGGTTTGATCGGTTTTTCAAGCGGATAGATCACCTGTTGACCGGGAGTCTCAACCCCAGTTTGCGCTGCTTCGTTGATCGTCTTACCAGTCACCGTGATGCAATCGCCATGTAAATAACCACCTTCCAAAAGACGCTTCATCAAAAATGGGATGCCGCCAGCCGCGTGCATGTCCGCCGCCATGTATTTGCCGAACGGTTTGATATCTGTAATCAATGGAACTTTGGAACAAATGGCATCGAAGTCGTCGATGTGCAGTTCAATGTTCGCTTCGCGGGCTAATGCCAAAAGATGTAGAACTGCATTTGTCGAGCCTCCGGTTGCAGCTACGGAAGTGATCGCGTTCTCCAACGACTTGCGCGTGTAAATTTGCGATGGCCGTAGATCCGCTTTGAGCATTTCCATCACCAGTTTCCCTGTCTCAAATGCGATTTGATCTTTTTCTTCAGACATGGCTGGGACGCTATTGAACCCGACTGGAGAGATCCCAACGAATTCCATGATCGTGGACATGGTGTTGGCAGTGAACTGCCCGCCGCACGCGCCCGCCCCTGGACAGGCTAAATTTTCAATATCCATAAAATCTTTTTCGTTCATCCTCCCCGCTGAGTACGCGCCGACCGCTTCAAATACATCCTGCACCGTCAATGATTTTTCGCCGAGCCTGCCAGGGTTGATCGAACCGCCGTACAACGCCAAGCCAGGGATATCGAGCCGCGCCAGAGCCATCATCACGCCGGGATTGGTTTTGTCGCAGCCAGATAGACAGACGATGGCATCGAAATGATTTCCGCGTGCCACCAGCTCGATCGAGTCGGCGATCACCTCACGGCTGATGAGCGATGCCTTCATGCCCTCCGCTCCCATGCTGATGCCGTCCGAAATGGACACGGTATTGAATTCCATCGGCGTGCCGCCTGCCGCGCGGATGCCTTCCTTTATCTTTTGCGAGAGCCTTCTCAAATGATAATTGCACGGACCAATTTCGATCCATGTGCTCGCAACGCCTACGATCGGCTTGCGCAAGTCATCATCGCTAAACCCTACTGCTTTGAGCATGGCGCGCGCCGGCGCACGGTTGGGACCTGTGGTGATGGCATGGCTGTTCTTTTTTAAGTCCGGCATCATTTTCTCCATAAGTTCAAATAGATAGATACAAAAAGAGCCGCCCGTGGTTAGGGCGGCTCTTTGCTTTGACCGTGAGTATTATTTCACTCTCACCGTTGCCATCCTAACCGAAAATTGTCCTTTAATAATAAGGACTACAAGGACGACAATAATAAGGGAGAGTGTGTACAACAGATTCATGGGCTGTAGGTTTCGCCCGATTATAGAACGATTTGAGAATAAGTCAAGGGGCGGAAGGATGATTTCGGAATATGGCTTACATGAATAGAACTTGTGTCAGGAACCCAGCGGTTAAGGGTTCAAACCCAATTCAGGACGTTTTCCAATATTAATTCTAAGGGTTTGCGTTAGCTGCGTGTGGGTGGCTGTTGACTCGGCCTAGGATGTAGATAAACTCGAAACGAGAAAAATGCTAGTAAAGCGTGCAGAATCCCACACGTCAGCTGCACGCTATGTTAGGAGGCATTCGTTCACCAAAAAATAATCACCAATGACAACATAATGATCTGTTATGGGCACCTTATCCCCAGCGCTCCATATATTTGCCATGGATACGTTTCTGAATCTGACTCAGATATCATCAACCCGCCCATATTTACGGGCATCTTCTTTGCAGCGTATCTTCATTTACTCCTGCCATCAACATATACGGTATCCAGGGATAATCTTCTGAATCTTCCTTGCTCAATAACATCACCCCTTCCGTCCCTGAGTCCTTAAATTTATACCTGACTAACCATACACTTGTTTTCCCTTCTTCTTCCATCTCAGGGGTCAATTCACAATGGCGTTTTTCAAGAATACTCGCATCTTTGAAATAGACACCAAAAATGACTTCTTTAGCCTGGCTGTTAGATGGACCACCCGGACTGCACCCTGCCAGCAGGATTACCAATATTGAAATGAATACAATAGTTCTTTTCATGGCGAAGTTCCTCCTTAATTTGAATTGGCGTTTTTCAAATTGCCACCTAACTAGTGTTTTGAAGGCTCATTACGTATAACTGCTTATAGACGGCGAGTCCCGTCTAATCACCAAACACGGTCAAAAAATAAATTTTGCTAAACTAAAGTTTAGCCTTGATAATTGTTATTATACAGTCCATAACGCAATTTACCCAAATCACATCCCTTGACTCAATCCGCTCACCCGCATAGAATACCGTCCAACATGAACTCGGCACACTTCACTATGATGACCACAACTACTCACCTTCCCCGTGAGGTATTTGTGCATCCAAAGAAGTAACTGAAGCAGTTACTCTCGAAACACACAGCGCCTCACGGAAACGTGGGGCGTTTTTTTATTTTGACCTCACCCTGCCCCTCTGCTTTCAGCACACGTCCGAAAGGAGAGGGGAGAAAAGAGAGAATATGCCAGAAGGTAAAACGCTCATAATGAAATTCGGAGGCACATCCGTTGGGTCTGTGGATGCGCTCGTCAAGGCAACGCAGATCATTCGGGATGCAAAAAAAGATTGGGACAGGGTCGTCGTTGTGACCTCTGCCATGTCTGGCGTGACGAATCTATTACTGGACTCAGCCGCATCCGCTGCGCAAGGGACAGTTGATTCACTTGCAGAGACAGAGTCCATGCTGAGAGAGAAACACTTCTCCGCCGCAGATGCACTCATCAAGGACGAGGATCTGCGCGAAAAGACCAAAACAGAAATTGAGGTGTATATCAAGTCACTCGTGAATCTCTGCAAAGCGATCGCTGTGCTTGGCGAAGCCAGTCCGCGCGCGATGGATGCAGTGGCGTCGCTAGGCGAGCGAATGAGTCTGCGATTGTTGGGAGCCATTGTTCACGATTCGGGGGTCAGATCCAAAGCCATCGAGTCGAGCGAATTCATTATCACCAATGACCACTTTCAAAACGCGCATCCCGATTTCAATGTCACGACAGAAAAGACGCGGGGGTTATTGAATCCTATAATGGATGATGGCTTTATTCCCATCACGAGTGGATTCATCGGCGCGACCCCAGAAGGCGTCATAACCACCCTCGGACGAGGCGGGAGCGACTACTCTGCCGCGATCATCGCTTCTGTCCTCCCCGCCAATGAGGTCTGGATCTGGACCGACGTGAATGGCGTAATGACGTCCGATCCGCGCATTGTGAAGGAAGCCAGGACATTGCCCGAGATCAGTTATGGCGAGATCGCAGAACTCGCTTATTACGGCGCGAAAGTGTTGCACCCCAAGACCATCCGCCCAGTTGTGGAAGCGGGCATCGAACTCAGAATTTGCAACACTTTCAACCCGTCCCACCCTGGCACGCGCTTGAAAGCGAACGGATCGAACGGCAAAACCAACGGACGAGTCATCAAAGCCGTGACCGCCATCCGCAACCAAAGACTTGTCACCATTGAAGGGCGCGGTATGCTGGGCGTCCCCGGCGTGGCAGCGCGCGCCTTCGGCGCAGTGGCATCCACGGGCACAAGCGTTCCGCTCATCACACAGGCATCATCGGAGCAGTCGATTTGTTTTGCTGTTCCGTCTGAATCCGCGAAGCAGGTGTTGGATGCGCTGGAAAAGAATTTCGCTTTGGAACTTTCCGTCCGCGATATAGACCGCGTCTGGGCAACGGAAGAGGTTGCCATCATCACCGCCGTCGGTTCGGGCACGCGCAACACGCCCGGCGTGGCAGGAAAAATATTCAGCAAGCTCGGTAACAAGGAAATCAACGTTCTCGCGATAGCACACGGCTCGTCCGATGTTTCCATCTCAATGGTGGTCGAGACGATAGACACCGAATTCGCTGTGAGAGCTCTGCATGAGTTGATCGTTTAATAACACATAGTCACATGATATATCATGCCCCGACCATTACCCAAGGAGAAATCATCATGCCCCAAACCCCAATCCCTGTAGCCGTGCTCGGCGCGACAGGTTCTGTCGGTCAGCGGTTTATATCGTTGCTCGATAATCATCCGTGGTTCAAGGTGGTTGCCCTCGCCGCCTCCGATCGTTCAGCTGGCAAGAAATATTCCCAAGCCGCACGCTGGATACTGGACACACCCATGCCGGATTATGCCAAAGACATGGTTATCGTCCCTGCGGACACGGATGCCGTGCAGGCAAAGATCGTCTTCTCAGCGTTGCACACTGAAATTGCCAACGAGCTCGAACCGCAATTCGCAAAGGCTGGCTCGGCGGTTTGCTCGAACGCGTCCTCCTATCGGCGCGGCGAAGATGTCCCGCTGCTGCTGCCTGAGATCAATGCCGATCACATTCATCTCGTCAAAGCACAGCGCGCCAACAATGGCTGGAGCGGATGCATTGTTACGAATCCCAACTGCACCAGCACGGGCCTCACCATCGCGCTCAAGGTTCTGGATAACGAATTCGGTGTGAAGAAGGTATTCGCCACATCCCTGCAGGCGCTTTCGGGCGCGGGCTACCCTGGCGTCCCATCGCTCGACATTATGGATAACGTCATCCCCAATGTGGGCAACGGCGGCGAAGAGGAAAAGGTGGAATGGGAACCGCGAAAGATGCTCGGCAAACTCAACAACGATAAGATCGATCTTGCGGATATAAGATTCAGTGTCCACGCGAATCGCGTAGGTGTGATCGATGGCCATACGATTTGTGCAAGCGTTGGACTAACGCATCAAACAGACCCTGAAACTGCTGAGGCGGTTCTACGGAATTACGTCGCACCTGAATCAGCGAGGGAACTGCCATCGAGTCCGCGACCCGTGATCGAGGTCCGCAGCGAAGCGGATCGCCCACAACCACGGCTCGACCGATTAACAGGAAAAGGCATGACGACTGTCGTCGGCCGCTTAAGACGCGATCCTATTTTTGATCTTAAGTTTGTTGTATTGTCGCATAATACGATACGCGGCGCGGCAGGCGCATCCATATACAACGCGGAACTGCTTGTCAGCGAAAATCTTTTGTGATATAACACGCACAATTAAATATTCGCTCTTATCCAGAGAGACTGAGGGAACGGCCCTTTGAAGTCTCGGCAACCAGTTAGTAAAAAGCTAATACGGTGCCAACTCCGACAGTGAATGACGCAAGTCATTCAAACACTGGAAGATGAGAGGACGGAATCGTCACAGATACCTCTTCTTGTACTTTCAGGAGAGGTTTTATATTTCTCCTGAAGGGCGGATACATCACATTCAAGGAGAGTCATATGTCCAAAACAAAAGAACGTCAATTTGGCTTCACCACGCGGCAGTTACACGCGGGGTACGACCCCGAAGCAACAACGGGAAGTATCGCCGTGCCGTTGTATCAAACCAGCGCGTATGACCTGCAAAGCACGGACCGCGCCGCTCGTTTGTTCGCCTTACAGGAGTCAGGCAACATTTATACGCGCATCGGCAACCCGACATCGAACGTTGTCGAGCAGCGCATCACCGCGCTCGAAGGCGGAGTGGGCGCGATAGAAACGAGTTCAGGTCACGCCGCACAGACTACTGCCATCCTTGCCATTTGTGAAGCTGGCGATCATATCGTTTCTTCTGCAACACTCTACGGCGGGACGATCAGCCAGTTCAAATATACATTCCCGCGTTTGGGCATTGACGTGACCCTGGTTGACCCGTCAGACCCTGAAAATTTTCGCAAGGCAATTCAACCGAATACAAAATTGCTCTTCGGCGAGACCATCAGCAATCCGTTTGCCAATGTGTTCCCGTTCGATGAGGTGGCAAAGATCGCGCAGGCATTTCACCTGCCTTTGATGATCGACAATACAGTTGCCACGCCATACCTGTGTCGTCCATTCGAGTGGGGAGCGCATATCATCCTTCACTCCACATCCAAATACATTGGCGGTCACGGCACATCCATTGGCGGTGTGATCGTGGACAGCGGCAAGTTCAATTGGGGAAAAAGCGAACGGCATAAGAATTTCAACACCCCCGACCCTTCGTATCATGATGTCGTCTATGCCGAGGACTTTGGTCCGCTGGCGTTCATCTCCAAAGCGCGCGCGGGAATCCTGCGCGATCTCGGAACCTGCCAGTCGCCGTTCAACTCGTGGATGTTTGTCCAGGGACTTGAGACGTTATCCCTGCGCATGGAACGTCACGTTCAGAACGCGCAAGCTGTGGCTGAGTTTTTAGCGGATCATCTACAAGTCGCCTGGGTCACGTATTCGGGATTGCCGAATCATCCCGATTACGAGCGCGCTCAAAAATATCTACCGAAAGGCTCGAGCGCGGTGCTCGGCTTCGGCGTCAAAGGCGGGCGTGAAGCCGGCGCAAAATTCATCAACAACCTGAAGTTATTCACCCACGTTGCAAACTTTGGCGACGCCAAGTCGCTTGCCATTCATCCCGCCAGCACCACGCACTCCCAGCTTTCGGATGAAGAACAAAAAGCCGCGGGTGTGAGTCCCGATTTCATTCGTTTGAGCATCGGTCTTGAAGACATTGAAGATATTCTTTGGGATCTAAATCAATCTTTGAATTCGTAAATAAACCCATTGGTTGAGT
>DNDO01000042.1:0-3762 GCA_003484265.1 Anaerolineae bacterium | reverse complement strand
GTCTGTTTGTGGTTTCGACACACTCGCTACTCAACCACCGAATAAAGGAAGAAAACCATGCCCGTAAAAATACCAACCACCCTCCCCGCCCGCGCGACTCTCGAACGCGAAAACATCTTTATCATGGACGAAGAGCGCGCCATCCATCAGGACATCCGCGCTTTGCGTGTCGCGATCCTCAATCTGATGCCCACCAAGATTGCCACAGAAACGCAGCTCCTGCGCCTGCTTTCCAATTCTGCGCTTCAGGTTGAGGTTACCCTTCTGCATACTGCCACGTACGAATCCAAAAACACCGACGCCGAGCATCTGCTCAATCACTACCTTACCTTCGTGGATGTGCGCGATCAAAAATTTGACGGACTCATCGTCACAGGCGCGCCCGTCGAGCAGATGCCGTTCGAAGAGGTCGAGTATTGGGATGAACTGACTCACATCCTAGATTGGGCTGAGACGAATGTCGAATCCACGTTTCACATTTGCTGGGGAGCGCAAGCTGGGTTGTATTATAAATATGGGATAAAAAAATACGACCTGCCCCACAAGATGTTCGGCGTCTATGAACACCGCCTCATGGATCGCGCCTCAAAACTGCTGCGCGGATTCGACGACATTTTCCTCGCCCCGCACTCCCGTCACACCGAGATCCGCCGCGCGGACATTGACCAGATCGATGACCTCGACATTCTGTCTGAATCAGACGAGGCTGGTGTGTATATCGTCGCATCCAAAGACAGACGTCATCTCTACATCACAGGTCACTCTGAATATGACCCGCTCACACTCAAAGCCGAATTCGACCGCGATATGGACAAGGGATTACCCATCAACGTCCCGCAGAATTACTATCCCAACGACGACCCAACGCAACCACCCTACGTCCGCTGGCGTGGACATGCGAATTTGCTATATTCAAACTGGCTAAATTACCACGTCTATCAGGTCACGCCGTATGATGTGAATCAAATTCCTCAACTCCGTCTATCTACATTTTCAAGAACGGAATCAATTCATCCCAATTCTCATAGTGGATAATTCCCACCTGCTCGAACGCTTCGGCTTTTGCAATGCTTCCTGAAGTCAACCCAAACACACGGACGTTTACATCGAAACCAGCGCCTCGCAGAATCTCCCCCGCCGCTTGAGCGGATCGTATGCCGCCGAGTGTATCTTCCACGACAACCAGTTCAAACGAACGCGGCAGGTCAGCAAACACGCCATTGAGTCCCCCCGTTTGAAACCATACCCCGGCGGACTGTAAGCCAGCCCATTCATCCCTTGTGAAGGCCGCGACGATTGCCGCCAATGCATGGACAGGCGAGGGCTTGACCAAAGCGCCCGCATCCAGTCCGCGTTGGGATGCAAGATATTCCAGTTTCCCAAACGCTATCAAAGGGATGTCAGTCAACCCTACCAACTCCAATGCCAGTTCCGCTTCAGGGGCATACCCAAAATGCGAAACGTCCAATACATGCGGCGGCGAGGACGGGCGCGCTGTGAACGCGGCAGGATAATTCCCCTTTTGTAAAAGTTCAGCGCGGATTTTTTCATCCAGGTTCGAGCTGTCATGTTTTAACAAAAGGGAATCCGATTCGAATTCCGCTTGCAGGTTATACGTCTCTGCAAAGTGTCGGCTGCCGAGCGTGAAGTGCTGAAATGTTCGCATGGAATGGGATTTGTGGACATCCCTTGTTTCGGTCAACAAATTCCTTCGCAGAGGTTCTGGGATCGAAGAGAACAGTCCAGCGTCATACGCCGATTGAGCTGGATACTTTCCATTTACATTATCAAAGACTGGAACATCGATACTGCCATCCACCTTGCGCTGACGTTGAATCTCCCGTGCGGCAGAGGACACATCGTCGGGGAGATTTTGCAAGGGTTGTTGGATCAAGATCGAGGTCCAGTAGGAGGCGATGATGAGCGGCACCATATCCCATTCGCTGGAGATGCCGCGTTTTTCAAATCCAGTTAATAGTTCCTCTTGGATGTTGAAGTCACCAATAAAATGTTGAACCGTAGCACGAAGCGCGGCGCGATACCCTCCAGGTTGAACGAGCACGCCGTCAATATCCAATAAAATGACGCGGGTCATTTGTGACGTTTCTCCAATTCAGCGAGCACATCCGCAAGCGTAAGCCCGCGTGCGGCGAGTAATATCAGCGTATGATATGTGAGGTCGGCAACTTCTTCGATGAGGCGTCGATCGTCCTGTGCGAGCGCGGCGACAACAACCTCCGTGCCCTCCTCCCCCACCTTCTGCGCGATCTTCGGCATGCCTTCGTTCAAGAGACTTGTCGTATACGATTTTTCAGAGGGATTCTTTTTTCTATCTTCTATCACATCGAACAACCATTGGATGCTCATTTTTTTCTCCTACTACGAGACCCTAAAGGTTATAAAAAGCTTTAGGATTTATATCTCTATAAAAACAACTACGCTCCCCAGTATGGCACGCAGGACCTGCGGTATTCACCATCACCAACAAAGTATCGGCATCACAATCCACTTTTACTTCGATAACTTTTTGGATATTTCCCGATATCGCTCCTTTATGCCATAACTCATTGCGGCTGCGTGACCAGAAAACCGTTTCACCTTTATCCAAAGTCATCCGCAATGACTCAGCGTTCATGTATGCCATCATCAAAACCACTTTTGTCTCTGCATCTTGTACAATCGCGGGAATTAAACCATTTGAATCGAACTTAATTTCATTTTTCATCATTGTCTTACCGCCACACCGTGCTCCCGCAGCTCCTGCTTCAACTCAGGGATTTTCAACATCCCATCATGGAACAGCGACGCCGCCAGCGCAGCATCAGCGTGACCTTTGGTCAGCACCTCCGCAAAGTGGAGTGGAGTCCCTGCACCGCCCGAAGCGATGACAGGCACAGAGACCATGTTCGAAATGATGCTGGTTAATTCAATGTCATAGCCTGCGAGCGTGCCGTCGGCATCCATGCTGGTTAATAAAATTTCGCCCGCGCCCAACCCCACGCCGCGCACCGCCCAATCAACTGCATCCATACCTGTCGGTGTCCGCCCACCCGCGATGTACACTTCCCAACTTGAATCTTTTCGACGGGCATCAATCGCCAGCACTATACACTGCGCTCCAAAACGGGATGCGCCTTCAGATAACAACTCAGGTCGATTCACTGCTGCCGAATTGATACTGACCTTGTCTGCACCTGCGAGTAAAAGATTCCGCATATCGTCCACTTCACGGATACCGCCGCCGACGGTCAACGGCATGAAGACTGTCTCTGCCACACGGCTTACCAAGTCAAGCGTGGTCTTGCGCCCATCATGTGTGGCGGAGATATCAAGAAAGACCAACTCGTCCGCGCCCTGCTCATCATATAGTCGCGCCTGTTCCACAGGGTCACCCGCATCGCGCAAGTTCACAAAGTTGACGCCTTTTACTACGCGCCCGTCTTTGATATCCAAACAGGGGATAATTCGTTTTGCTAACATAATTTCTCCATAGGTCGGCTACTCAACCACCAAGATTGCTAGAGCCTCTTTCAAATCAACAGTCCCGTCATACAACGCCCTGCCAATAATACAGCCAGCAAGTCCCGCATCTTTCGCCGCCTTCACATCCTCGATCGTATGCACGCCGCCTGAAGCAATCACATCGAGTCCACTGAGTTCGGATAACTCTCGCGATGCAGCGATATTCAACCCACTGCCCAAACCGTCACGGCTGACATCGGTAAAAATAACGGTGGCAACTCCAATGGTCCGCATTTGAAG
>DNDO01000251.1 GCA_003484265.1 Anaerolineae bacterium | reverse complement strand
ATGGAGCTCACCACGCTCTGTATGACCGTCCTGCGAAATCTTTATAATACGCCAGCCTTCAATATGGGCGCGAATATCGGCGAAGCAGCAGGGGCGGGTGTGCCTGCGCACGTCCATCTGCACGTTGTGCCGCGCTGGATCGGCGACACAAATTTCATGTCCACGCTCGGGCAGACGCGCGTTTTGCCGGAAGCATTGGAAGATACCTACAACCGAATCAAAAATGGATTTCAGAAAACCTAGCTTTATACCTTCGGCCGCATCCTCGCCGCCGCCCTCTAGGTCTACTGCGCGAAGGACTGCGGCGAGAGGCCTCTTTGTATTAATATTTCTTATAACAAGTTGCGCGGCAAACACCAGCACGGGGAACGGATCATCAGAAACGCACATTATCAACTCAACAGAAACAACGAATTCCCAATTTATCCAGCCCACCGAAACAGCGTCAATTCCAGCTTTTAATCCGCTGACAGGTATGCCCGTCCTCGACCCGTCCTTGCTCGATCTGCCTGCCCTGCTCGTATCGATCTCCACTTTTCCTGTTACCGCGCGTCCGCAGGCAGGGCTGTCATTTGCGCCGTATGTCTTCGAGATATACATCACAGAAGGCACCACACGGTACCTCACAACATTCTATGGCGAGTTTCCAGCGCCTGAGTCGCATGTCGTTGGTCCTTGCGAGATCCGCAGGGAGCCGTTCACGCAAACCGATCTTATCATCGGCAATCGTGTTTGGATGGATGCGAATCTAAACCACGTACAAGATGCATGGGAGCAAGGGGTCGGCGGCGTGTGTGTCAATTTATATAACGAAAATCTTGACCTGCTTCAACACACCTCAACGGACTCGAACGGGTATTACGGATTCAACGTCAGCGCGGGGAAATATTTTGTTGCGATTGCAAAACCTGCTGGAACTGAATTTAGCCAGAAAAATGTGGGGGATGAAGAAAAGGATAGTGACGTGGATCAAACGTCGGGGTGGACAGATGCGGTTGATGTAACATTCACGCTTCTCAATTTGGACGTCGGTCTAATCCAGATCGATCAACCTTTACCCACATCCGAACTTCCTCCAGCATTTGTAGGACCCGTGCGTTCGGGGCGACTGGTCTACGCAGATATTGCGGGGTTCTTCAAAGACTCATGCTTGATCTATGCATACGCATCCGCCGAGGTGTTGGTGGAATTGCCGCGATGTTATTTCGTAGACCACAACATTCAGGGCGGCGGATATATGTTGGAGATCGACCAATTGAAACGGCTCGCATTCGAGCGGCGAAAGCCAGGGGCGGCGGGTGAATATGCGAGCAACATTTTTTCAACCACCCCGCCTGATGGAGGCATACCTGCATCGCAATTGCATGTGTATATCGCGTGGTTGAATCAATCAGGCTGGACATACGACCTGCTATCAGAATCCTATTGGCGCTATGTGGACGACGGAAGCGCAGATACTGCCGGGTTCCTCCACCCCGAAATTGACCGACTCACGGGTCGGCAGTTGCAATTCGAGAACGTGATCGTGCTGTTCGCCCAGCACGACGTGATCTCTCCGACCAACCTAGATATCCACCTCGAGCGTGGACGGACAGGAAAAGCCATCCTCTTTCGCGACGGTTTGACATACAACATCCGTTGGAGCACGAAGGGCGGTTCACCAATAAAGTTTCAATATGAAAATGGAGAACTTTTCCCTTTGAAGCCCGGTCACACGTGGGTGTCGGTGGTTACTCCGCTCACTGCAGTAACCGAACAAGAACCGGGTGAGTGGCTGTTGCAATTCAGTCAACCGCCGGGGGCAAAGTGATAGAGACTGGAGATTAGAGAATTGTTACGCAATGCGATTTTCTTATTACTGTTTAGCCTTCTGATTTCTTCTTGCGCGGGCTCACAAAATATTCGAACGACACCGACGGATACCCCCGCTAAAACATCACATATAACCTCCACGCAAACGCGGCCGCCAATCGCCACGTCAACTCCCCAACCGCAACTCCCGACTTCTATGTATGGCATTGAAGAGGGTGATTTTCCAGCCAGCATAAATCCGCTAACGGGACGGGCGGTTCTTAACCCGTCGCTTCTCAATCTTCCAGCTGTCCTAGTTTCGATCAGCAATTCGCCCGCGAGTGCGCGTCCGCAAGCTGGACCTGCCTTTGCGCCATGGGTATTCGAGCTTTTCATCGGCGAGGGTGCGACACGATTTATGAATGTCTTTTATGGGGATTATCCACGCGATGTGCCGAACATTGTCGGCGATTGTGAAGTCCGCGAAGGAATCACCCATCCAAACGGGGATTGGATCGGAAATCGTGTCTGGCTCGATGAAAATGAAAATGGAACACAGGATGATTGGGAGATGGGGGTCGGCGGCGTGTGCGTCCGCTTGTTGGATGGGATCAGCCGAGAGGTCTTGGATGAAACGAGCACTGACTCGAATGGCTATTATGCGTTCGATAATCCCTCTGTTAATATAATTATTCAATTCGTAAGTCCTTCCACATATCATTTCACACAAGCGAATATTGGCTACGAAGATAACGACTCCGATGCTGATACAATCACAGGCGAAACACCGATTATCGATCCAGAATCGACTGTCGCATATTGGGACGCCGGCTTGATCCTGAAAAGCGAAGTGATCGCCACTCCCAATCCCATCGTGACAATAACTCCAACCTTCATTCCATCGGAACCCTACGTGGGACCGATCCGCTCGGGGCGATTGACTTACAACCAGATCGGCGCGATGTTCCCCAACAGTTGCCTCGTCTATGCCAGCGCCGCATGGGACATTGGCGAGATGCTCGACGCATGCGAGATCGTTTACGGCGTGGACTCTTCCACCCCAAATAGCGCGTTGTTAACGGTCTCACGGTTACATGAACTGGCGGAAGATAACCTGAACCCGAACCGGCCAGTGAATTATTCAGGAAATCTATTTTCAAACATCGTTCCCGAGGGCGGACAAACCGCAGATAAAATTAACGTACTCTATCACCCATATAATCAATCCGCATGGATGTATGATCTCATTTCACAATCCTATCAACGCTATACCGATGATGCAGACGGAAACGGCATCCTTCATCCTGCAACAGACAGACTTACACAACGTCAACTCGCCTTCGAGAACATAATCGTAGTCCTTGCCGAGCATATGAGGTATCGTCACAACCAATTGGAGGTCGATTTCGGCATTGGGCAAAGCGGTTTTGCTTATCTCTTTCGCGATGGAAAGGCTTTCAAAATATTTTGGTCGGCAGCCAACCGCGATTGGGAACAGACTACTGGTCTCCGCCGCCCCATGCACTTCGTGGATGCGAAGGGTAACCCAATCCCATTACATCCTGGCAGGACTTGGATACATATTGTCACGACGTTTTCGTCTGTAACAGAGCAAAGAAATGGTGAGTGGCTTGTGAGATTTGTTCCACCGGTAGACCCTTTGGATACCCCGGTACCGTAATACAGCGGCCAACGGCTCTCAAGATTGTCAACAACAAGACCTTTATGGGGGTACACAGAACAAGAAATCAATGCCACAATTCTTGACTATGAAAACATATCATCCGATCAATGCAATCCTAATCATTATTCTCGCCAGTTGCATTCCAAATGCTGTTCAGACAACGAAAGGACAGCCGCAAGGAACAGGCGAGGTAGATACAAAGGCAATTGAAACTTCAATGCCTCCAGCTCCCAGCAATCCGGCTACACCACAGGCAATGTCTCAACAAACCGCATCAGGACCTGATAATTTCCCGGATGGATACAACCCACTGACCGGTCAGCCTGTCGCTGACCCATCCCTGCTCGATATTCCGGCGCTGCTTGTTTCCATTTCACACTTTCCTCCGATCGCGCGTCCGCAGGCGGGTTTGTCGTTTGCACCATTCGTTTATGAGTTCACGATCACGCAAGGCTCAACGCGTCACCTAGCCGCTTTTTATGGCGAATTTCCAGAACCTGAGATACCTCTGCATGGAGATTGCACGATCCGCGACATGCCGATCATTCAAACGAAGCATCTCGTTGGCAACCGTGTATGGCATGACGAAAATAAAAATGGAACACAAGACCCTGGCGAAGGTGGTGTCGGCGGGATATGTGTAAACTTGTATGACTCATACAAGAACTTGTTACAACAATCCACGACGGACAGCAACGGTTATTATGCATTCAACGTCGAAGCGGCAAGCTATTTTGTTGAATTCGTCATTCCAAAGGGAATCGGATTTACGACGAAAGATGCCGGGTACGAAGATCAGGATAGTGACGCGGATCAATCGTCAGGGCGGACTGATACGCTGAAGATTACCGCATCGCTTCATCACGTAGACGCTGGCTTGATCCTATCTTCAAACACTTCCCAGGCTGACAATTTATCCCTTTCACTGCCTCCCGCTGTAGTGGGACCCATTCGTTCCGGGAGATTGCTTTATGACCACATCGGCAAATACTTTCAATGGAGTTGTTTGATCTACGCCTCGGCAGACCCCGATGTGCTCGCGCAAATTCCCGGGTGCGCCACCGTGCCGCACACAGCAAAAAACGGCGGAGCGATGCTCGAGATCGAAAGGATGATACGCATCGCAAACCAAAATGCTCAAAAACACTCAAATTTTAATTATGCCAGCAATCTGTATTCCAACGAAGTGCCATTGGATGGACAACCCGCCATCGAACTATTCGAATATTGGGCATTTCTAAATCAGTCCAAATGGTCTTATGATGCGGCATCGGGGTCTTATTGGCGCTACGTGGATGAATCAAACCCCGAAATACCCGGTGTCTTCTTTAACGCCATCGACCGTCTGAACGGTAGGCAGCTGCAGTTCGAGAACGTCATCCTCCTCATTGCCGAGCATGAGGTCGTCACTCCGACCATGGTTGACATGAACCTCGAGTTGGGTGAAGGGGGAAAGGCATTCCTGTTCCGCGATGGACAGGTGTATGACATCCGCTGGAGCACGCGCGCCGGAGAGTATGAAAAAACAACGGGACTGCGAAAACCCATCCGGTTCCTGAACAAGGATAAATCACCCGCCGCGTTGAAGCCGGGAAATACGTGGGTGATCGTATTTTCGATCCCCTCGTATTTGGAGGAGATAACGGATGGTATCTGGAGGGCGAGATTTATCGCGCCGGAAGGAATGGATTGAAGCGGTGATGAGTGATTATGTAAAAAAGATTGAGCGATTGTTCGAAATGAATACCGACCCCGTACAAGCCGCGCAGATGAAGAAATATATGCGCGATCAATTTGAGTATTTGGGAATCAAGACTCCGTTAAGCAAGGCGTTGCAAAATGAGTTTTACGCGAAATACGGACTCCCCGAAATCGCCGAGCTTGATTTTATTGTGCGCGAACTTTGGAAACTGCCACATCGCGAATACAAATACGTAGCAATGAGGCTGCTGGACAAATTCGAGAAAAAGCTCGCCCCCCAGTTTATCAAAACCATCGAGCATCTGATCGTCACAGATTCCTGGTGGGATACGGTTGACCTGATCGCCAGCCACCAAGTCGGCGGGATGTTCAAACGATACCCAGATATAAAAACAAAGTACCTTGCCAAATGGCGCAGGTCCAAAAATATGTGGCTTCGCCGCACGACCCTGTTGTTTCAGCTTGGCTACAAAACTGATACAGATTTTGCCTTGCTGTGTAAACTCATCCAGGAGAATCTCGGCTCGGATGAATTCTTCATCAACAAAGCCATCGGTTGGTCGTTAAGGCAGTATGCACATATAAACCCCTCGCCTGTAAGAAAATTCGTAAAAACAACGAGAGAATTACATCCACTCAGTAGGCGCGAGGCAATGAAACATTTGGAGTGAAACAAAAGGGAGTCACCTTGAAAGCGACTCCCTTTAATAACAACCGGGATTTAAAGATCGATGTTAACCCTATTTTGCATGGAGTTGGCGATCTCTGTAAACTTCCCGTAGAGATGCTCGACTAATTGGGCGTCGAATGGCATCTCATGGAGTGCCTTATCCATACACCAAAGCCATTCATCGCGCTCCTCTTTCCCGATGGGAAACGGCATATGACGCTGACGCAATCGAGGGTGTCCGAATTTCTCAATATACAGGGGCGGTCCACCGGACCAGCCTGAAAGAAACATAAATAATTTATCGCGGGAGTGCGCCAAATCGTCCGGGTGGATCGCGCGGACATGTTTTGCTTCGGGGGCAGAATCCATTGCATCGTAAAAGCGGTCAACCAGTTGTCGAAGGACGGTCTCGCCGCCGATCAGTTCATATAAGGATTGGGAATTAGCAGCCATACGTGGATTGTAATCTATGTTATAAAACCTACAAGACAAACAATGACTTTAACCTTTGGTTGTGGCAAAATAGATATATTCAAAGAAAGGAACAGGCAATGCAACCGAGAATAAAATTAGGATTGACAATTGGGGCTATCGGTCTCGTATTGAATATCTGCGTCGCCGGATTTATCGGCTTGTGCGGACCCGTACTCTCACTGATTGCAGGAGCTGTTGCAGGGTACCTAACCACCATGCAGGAAAAGCCTGCTACAAAAAGCGATGGCGCGCGGGCGGGGGCGATTTCCGGTGCAGTTGCCGGCGTGTTAATCATTGTCGGTCAGATACTCGGCGGTATCGGGGCTTTGATTTATATCCAATCAACCGGAGCGCCGACCTTATTTGGCGATGTACCTTCGATTTCAAGCGATCCCGCTCAACTTGTCGGATATTATATTGGCGGCATCGGCACTGGGATTTGTTTTGGCGTCGTCGGCGCATTGTTGGCGGCAGGCACAGGCGCGGGCGCCGGATACCTAGCAACAACCGAACAAACCGGTTCCATTCCGCCTACGAGTACTGAGCAATAAAGCACTGAACGAAACAACAAAGC
>DNDO01000075.1:5126-6356 GCA_003484265.1 Anaerolineae bacterium | reverse complement strand
CTTCCAAGAGGAAGTTTGACTTTAGGTATGGTATGAGTCTCTCCCCTTTAGGGGAGACGGAAGAGGGGTCTGCTTGCAAGATGAAAAACGGTCTCGGGATCGGTCAAAAATTGACCGTGTCCGCGAGACCGTTTTGGGTTAAAAGAGGAAATCCATCGGAATTTCCCTTGACCTGGAGCGCGCTCCAGCATGTAGAATGGGGCAATCAAAGAGGAGATTATGGATACTGTCGTTGCCGAAAAGACCTACACCATCCGTGAAGCCGCCGAGGAAATGGGCGTGAGCATGGACACGTTACGCTATTACGAAAGGATCGGCTTACTCCCGTCCATTCAACGTGCGGAGAATGGCAGGCGCATCTACTCCGAGGAGGATCTGGGATGGGTCTACTGGTTGAAGTTGTTGCGCGAAAGCGGCATGTCCATTCAGACGATGAAGCGTTATGTCGAGGTCACGCGTGCAGGAGATCACACGATCGAGGAACGTTGTGCGATTTTGGAGAATCATCGCAGTCACTTGCGCGGTAGGATCGAAAAACTACAGGTATTTTTGGAAAAGCTTGAGAAGAAGGTCGAATTTTACCGAGGCTACGAAATGAGGTCAAAGGAGGAAGCGTGAAGTATGTCAATTTTGGGCGCACGGGGATAAAGGTCAGCCAGTTGTGTTTGGGATGTATGAATTTCGGCGGCAGGCAGGTCGAGGCGGAGTCGATCCGCATTATCCATCATGCATTGGACGCGGGTATCAATTATCTCGACACGGCCAATGTCTACGGACATGAGCCGCTTCAATTTGAAGAAGGGCGGGGACGAAGCGAGCAGATCGTTGGCAAAGCGCTCAAGGATGGAAAACGTGAGCGCGTCTTTCTTGCGACCAAAGTCCATTATGCAATGGGCGACGACCCGAACGCACAGGGTAATTCACGCAGACATATCATCGAGCAATGCGAAGCCTCGCTCAAGCGGTTGGGCGCCGATCACATTGACTTGTATCAATTGCACGGCACGAACAACGACATTCCGATTGACGAGAGCTTGCGTGCACTGGATGACCTGATCCGCTCTGGGAAAGTCCGCTATATCGGTACAAGCGGATTTGCCGCCTGGGAGTTGCTGGAGGCGCTGTGGGTTTCTGATCGGGATCATCTGAATCGCTTCGTCTCTGAACAGTCACCTTATAACCTACTCGACAGGCGCATCGAACGGGAACTGATTCCCATGCTTCAAACCT
>DNDO01000075.1:0-4818 GCA_003484265.1 Anaerolineae bacterium | reverse complement strand
GGAGATGCGCCAGAAGGATCGCGATACGAAGCGTTCTGGCGTCGCTTTTATCGAGAGGACTTCAACGGCAAAAAGCAAGTGTTCGATCTACAGGAGGCAGTTCTTGAGATGGCGAACGAAAGAGGCGTATCAGGATATGCATTTGCGTTGGCGTGGTGCCTGTCACAGCCTGGGGTCACGAGTCCCATTATTGGACCTCGGGCACTGGCACAACTTACTGATTCTCTCTCCGCCCTCGAAGTGACCCTGACCGATGACGAACGCAAAAAACTGGATTCGATCTCGCCGCCCGAATCAATGACTGTCCCGTATCTTGACTATAAGGGGAAGCACCAATTCCGCCCGTGAGGGAAGAACGGTCTCGAGATGCCAAGTCTGCGAGACCGTTTTGCATATAAAAAACTTCGAGGTGCGTTACTATACTGGTGTGAGAACAATGACGGGAATCACCCGTTCTGTTTTTTCGCGATACTCGTTGAAGCCTGGCATCATTTCCGCCATTTTGTCGTAGAGGCGGGTCCGTTCGGGTTCTTCGGCAATGGTTGCCAGGGCTTGAAATTTATCGGTCCCAAATTCAAATGATACTTTCGGGTTCGCCTTCACGTTGTAATACCAATCGGGGTGGGTGTCCGCTCCGCCCTTGGAGGCAATTGACACGAACCGTTCACCATCTCGAACACAGGCTAATGGGTTCACGCGTTCCTGTCCGCTTTTTGCGCCCCTGGTATGTAAAAGCAGCAGGGTCTTGCCTTTAAAGTGTCCGCCTACTTTTCCGTCATTGGTTCGGAATTCTTCGATGATCTTCTTGTTCCAATCGCTCATTTCAATAGCATCCTTTCAATACACATTTTCGATGCATTAGATGGGGCTGCACTTACCAATACCTAACCAAACGGAGGAGGCATATTTTCTCATCTCGCGAAATAATCGAGGTTTTGGGGGCAGGGAATGAAAAAAGAAGACACCTTAAATAAGAAAACCCGGAGGGAATTCCTCCGGGTTCGAAAGTTTAAATTTCACCAATGAGTTATTTTCTGTCCTGTACCAATAAATTGACTTTCACCGAGCCAGCCACATGGCTGTAGTCCCTGGGTATTGTATTACTCAGGATTTTTGCCACTTTCTCTTTGGTACTCTGCCTGGTGGAGCCGTTACCGTAGATCTTATGCCTTGGTCGATTCTTGCCCGCAAAATCAACATTGATCGATAATTGAAAGTTTTCATCCTTTTTATTCAATCCCTTTTCGAGACGAATAATCATCTTTTCGAGATAATCAAAAATGGACACGGTGGATGTGTCGTACCTGGACTGCTTCAATTCGATCCCATTGAATGTGACTCTTTTTGTCATATTAATTATCCTTGATAATCATGTTACGATGCGCCAAGGATAACTGTTTCCATGGGAGTGAACATTGTTTTTTCATGTCAGTTCCAATGGGAGGGTTGCTTTTTTATCCATGTTTGTATAATTAACAATTTTGCAAGGTGAAATCTTGAGCAGCACACAACTTCGTAATTTCTTATACAATATATTGAATATTAATCTCATGGTTCTAAAGGTTGGGTTTGCCAGTGGATACGGATCGAAATAATCAACAATCATCATCATTCAAGTCACCCTGGGGTGATGATATTAATGATTCGAACACCGATGTCACATTTGAACGGATAAATGCAGAGGAATATTTAATAAGTTATACTTTTTTCTTAATTCCTGAGTTTCCCACATTCCAGTTGACCGGCGAGTTGATCGATCTAATGCCCAAATGGATCGAAGAAATATGTGTATCGAATCGGTGGAAATTGGAGTTCGTTACGGTTAACCCAAAATACCTTCAGTGGGCGCTGTCCATTCCAGCAGTTATTGCAACAATGCGGGTTGTCGACCTTGTGCGTTCCAAATTAACTGAAAATATACTTTCTGCTGCCGAGGAAAAGATGGAGTTGGGGGATTCAACTGATTTGTGGGCACCGGGATATTTACTTCTTCACGGAATACATCCACACCCAATTGACATCATTGAACAATATATACTCCTGGTCAGGAAACAACATCAAAGGGATTCCCAGTAACTCATCAGAAGTGGTATCGGGGAAGGTATTTGCCTCCATCAAATAAGGTCTCTGAATGGAATGTTCACGAGACCGTTTTTTGTTTAAAATCTGTGAATTCCCATCCTGCCGGTAACCAGTTAGAATTCGGTTAATTCTTACAGGAGACCTATGGAACGCAAAACGCAATCGGGTTATCTGGTGCTTGCCGATATTTCAGGCTACACCTCCTTTGTGGCGCAGACCGAGATCGATCACGCAGACGTTGTAATCTCCGCAATGCTGGAAACCATCATCGAAAAACTGGGCGGTATGCTTACCATTGTAAAACTGGAAGGCGACGCAGTTTTTGCGTATGTGCCCGAGGGCAAAGTCTCCAGCTGCGAAGCGATGCTCGAATTGCTCGATAATACTTATCGTATCTATCGTGAATCTGCAAATACCATGTACGAAACGGCGACCTGTCCATGCAAGGCGTGTAAAGCAATTCCCACGCTCGATTTGAAGTTCTTTATCCATTACGGAGAGTATGTCGTGCAAAAGGTGGCGGGCATCATTGACCTGATGGGGAACGACGTCACTTTGATCCATAGGCTGGCGAAGAACCATGTTACCGAGTCCACAGGCTGGAATGGGTATGTCCTGTTCACGGGGAAGTGTTTGGAAAATATGAAGGCCGATAAAAAGCCGTTCATTCAACAGGCTGAGACGTACGAACATCTTGGCAATGTGGAAACGTATATCATGAATATGCATGATCGTTATGAGGGGATGAGCCAATGATTGATCACTTGTATGGAATGAAAACGGTCACATGGATATTCCATCCATGTGACCGTTTTTTATTTCTGCTGGGAGACTTTTCTACGCTTCCAGATCATATCCCTCAGGCAGCCAGCAGCATAACACCAGCTCTCTCGCCGCCTTGACCTCGTCCATGCGCCCGAAACGAGTCGTGCTAGGCGCATTGTGGAGCAGATCGGGTTGGGACTTGGCTTCCTCGGCGATTTGGATCAGCGCTTCGGCGAACGCGTCGAGTGTGTCCTTGTTTTCAGTTTCGGTCGGTTCGATCATCAACGCTTCAGGGACGATCAACGGGAAGTAGTTCGTGGGAGGGTGGAAGTTGTAGTCCATCAGGCGTTTGGAGATGTCGAGGGCGTGGATGTCACTTCCCTTAAAGCGACCTTCCATCACAAATTCGTGCATACAGATTCGGTCGAATGGAATTTTGTAGGTGTCGCGCAGGCGTGCCTGCAAATAGTTGGCGTTCAACACGGCGTATTGCGAGATGTCTTTGAGACCGTCGGGTCCGTGCATGGCGATATAGGTGAAGGAACGGACGAAGCCGCCGCCGAAATGCCCGTGGAAGGCTTTCATGCGTCCGATGGATTTTTCGGGTTTGATAAAGCCATACAGTGGAGGCTGATCTTCATCATCATCCTCGATGATCCCGACCAGCGGCGCGGGCAGGAAGTCTGCCAGGTGCGCCGCGACACCAACGGGACCGACACCTGGTCCCCCGCCGCCGTGCGGGACGGAGAAAGTCTTGTGAAGGTTGAAGTGCATCACATCGAAACCCAGATCGCCCGGGCGGACGATGCCGAGCAGAGCGTTCAAATTCGCCCCGTCGCCGTACATCAAGCCGCCGCATCCGTGGACGAGTTCGATCACTTTCTCGATGTTCTCATCGAAAAGGCCGAGCGTATTCGGGTTGGTCAGCATCATGCCGACGACGGTATCGTCACATTCGGCTTCAAGGGCCTTCAAGTCCACGTTGCCGCGTTTATCCGAAGGGATGGTTACAACGTTCATGCCCATCATGCCGACTGTGGCGGGATTGGTCCCATGTGCGGCATCCGGGATGAGCATCTTCACCCGCTTGTTGTCGCCGCGATCCTTATGGTAGGCGCGCATGATGAGCACGCCTGTGAACTCTCCGTGTGCGCCTGCGGCAGGCTGCAACGTCACTGCCGCGAAACCTGCGATCTCTTTCAGCCATTCCTGCAATTGATACATCAATACCAGATTTCCTTGCGCGGTTTCGATGGGTTGCAACGGATGTGTGAACAAGAACCCGGGTAATCTGCATGTATCTTCGTTGATCTTGGGGTTGTACTTCATCGTGCAGGAACCCAGCGGATAATAACCGCTGTCCACGCTGTAGTTGAAGGAGGAGAGATGCATGTAGTGCCGCACAACGTCCACCTCGGCGAGTTCTGGCAGGGGAAGGTCGGAGCGCAGTAAATTTTCGGGTGGAAGGGCAGTTTCAGGCACGTCTGATGCGGGCATCGTCACGCCTGTGCGCCCTGGTGATGATAAGTCGAAAATAGTAGGCTCTACTATTTTTATGTCATTCATGATCCACCTCCGACAATACGGCGACAAGCGTGTCAATTTCTTCTTTCGTGTTCATCTCAGTTACCGCGATCAGGAGGTGATTCGCAAGCGAAGGATAATCCTGACCGAGATCGTAGCCGCCAAGAATTCCATGCTCGAGCAAATGCGCGTTAACTTCAGCAGCGGGCTTTGGGCATTCCAATGTGAACTCATGGAAGAACGGCTCGCTGTTGGCCAATTTATATCCATCAACTTCGTTGAGCTGCGCTGCGGCGTAATGTGCCTTTTGATAGCAAAGATTTGCGACCTCGCGCAACCCTTTTTTGCCAAGCACCGAAAGATACACCGCCGTGCCGAGCGCGATGAGACCCTGGTTGGTGCAGATGTTGGAAGTCGCCTTGGAGCGCCGGATGTGCTGCTCGCGCG
>DNDO01000074.1:29776-29928 GCA_003484265.1 Anaerolineae bacterium | reverse complement strand
GATGTACCTCCCAAGAAAGTGGAGAACATGATCCAGGTGGCGCGTCGTCCGCTTTCTCTGGAGACACCAACCGACGACGAGGAAGATTCCGTCCTCGGTGATTTCATCGAAGACGATGAGGCTCCCCCGCCCGATGACACCGCCACCTACAA
>DNDO01000074.1:28277-29494 GCA_003484265.1 Anaerolineae bacterium | reverse complement strand
CAGCTACAACCTTTTGAAGGAACATCTCGGCGAAGTGTTGAACGGCTTGCCCCCGCGCGAGGTCCGCATTTTGCAGCTCCGTTACGGACTGCTCGACGGACAGGCATATACCCTCGAAGAGGTCGGGCGCAAGATGGGCGTCACACGCGAACGTGTGCGCCAGATCGAAGCGCAGGCATTAAGCCGCTTGAGACACCCCACCATTCGCAGGAAATTACGAGATTATCTTGGAGAGTAAATCAGAAGCGACATCGAAAGGTGTCGTTTTTTGATTACAATGAGGACGTGAAAAACTACATCATGCCGCGTATTCAAGATGTGCTGTTCGTCGCCATTTTCCTTTCTGCCCTTCTACAGGGTTCCTCCAT
Organism: Anaerolineae bacterium; assembly: GCA_003484265.1. Classification (GTDB taxonomy): domain Bacteria; phylum Chloroflexota; class Anaerolineae; order Anaerolineales; family Villigracilaceae; genus Defluviilinea. The sequence continues at coordinate 29,126 of DNDO01000074.1, read as the reverse complement.
GCTCAACACAGACGGGGACATCGGCAGGCATATCACCATCGGGACGTATATGCTCGAACACCGGCAAATTCCAACACAAGACGTCTTCTCTCACACCATGAAGGGAGAGCGCATTGTCCCGCACGAATGGCTGGCACAACTGGCGTTTGCAGGTGTCCACGCGCTGGCAGGGCTGAGCGGGGTTGTTATCCTCACCTCATTTCTTATTTCGCTCACATTCACTCTTGTATATCGGATGGTGTTGAACAGAAATGTGCCGCGCATAATTGCTTTTCTCATTGTCTTGTTGGCTGCATTCGCTTCCGGCCTACATTGGCTGACACGCCCGCATATATTCACATTCCTCTTTGCTGCGGTTTGGGTTTACTTGCTCGAAAACAACAAAACAAAACTCTGGCTATTTCCCTTAACGATGACCCTCTGGGCAAACACTCATGGTGCGTTTATCGCAGGCTTTGCGATCTGGGGCGCTTATTTTGCTGGCTGGCTTTGGGGCTTACTTAATAAGGATGATACAAAATCAAGCGGCGTGAGACTTGGAGTCATTGGGATTACATCGCTCGCCGCCACATTCATTAACCCCGCTGGCTGGCGTTTGTGGGATACGAGCGTCGGGTACTTCGGGAGCCGCTTCCTTGTGGACAAGACCCTCGAATACCAATCACCTGACTTTCACATTTCGAGCACTCTGCCGTTCCTCGCCATGCTTGTCCTATACTTTATGATGTTCGGGTTCGGCGGAAAACTCAGAATGCGCGAAGCGTTCCTGGTTGCAGGCTGGGGAGCGTTGAGTTTATACAACGCCCGTAACATTCCCATTTTTGCGATTGTTACGGCGCCGTTACTTGC
>DNDO01000074.1:19692-27969 GCA_003484265.1 Anaerolineae bacterium | reverse complement strand
TCGAAAAAGACCTTCGAGGAACCATATTCAACTTCGTGGCTGTGGTCGCGATTCTCTTCGCCACGCAACCCAACCCCTCAGACCGTTTCGACTCGCGCGTATTCCCTGTCGATGCAACGCAGTGGCTGATCGAGAATCCGCAGGAGGGGAATATGTTCAACTTCTTCACATGGGGAGGCTATATTCTGTATCGTCTCTGGCCCGAACAGCAGGTCTTCATCGACGGGCAGACCGATTTCTACGGCGAGGCTCTCAGCCGTGAGTATGTGCAAGTCGAATCGCTGGGGGAAGGATGGGAAGATATCCTCACCAAATATAATGTGGAATGGGTGATAATACAGCCTGAACAGCCGTTAGTGAATGGATTACTGGAAAAATCCTGGAATGTCCTTTATCAAGATTCAACCGCGGTGATCCTGCACAAGTAGGGTAGATTAATTATTTCACCTTGAAAACAACAGCGCTGTGATTTTCAAAAACAGATTCATAACGATTATCCTCGTCCAATTCCTCAATGAAACGACCAAAATCCTGCGGCAGATCGAGCTGTTTACAGTTGTTCACGCGTAAATAACGGGACACATAAACGTAATCGAATGAATTCGCATTGACCTTTTCATCCAAACACGATGGGGCTTCATACAAACATCTCTGCACGCCAACCGAGTCGGTTATGAATGAGCCGAAGTCGTCAGCAAGAGTCCACTCCCTGCCCTGAATCGTATAAATACTTTGCCTGCCTGCCAACGCAGGGAACCACTCTTGCGTCAGGTCACATGCGGCTGAGGTCGCACCTGACAAAATAAGGAATCGCGAATCAGGCGGAGTATTCCCGTTCACCCACTCCATAGTTCGACGCTCGACAGACGATAATGACACATACGACAATTGAAGCCCAAACTGATATGCGGAAAAAACGAGATACACCATCACATAGATCAGGATGTTCCTCTCTGCAGAAGTCACAGTCTTTTCCGCATCTCCCTTAACCGAAGCCTGAAATGCGGGCAGAATCACCTCAGTCAACCCGACGGCGGCCAGCATCGCCAATGGCAGGACCGCAAGATTTGTTGCGCTCCTGCCCGCTGCAAAGAAGGGAACTGCCATCCATAACGGAAGCAGGAAGTCCCTGTGGATGATCCGGTTTAAGGTCCCGACCAAGGCAAGCACAGCGATGATCGTCATAAAGGGTTCTTCGGTGAACGCAAAGAATATCAAGTGAAATACAGCCAGTGAATTCCCGCCTGTTTGCATGGCGCTGAGTAGAGGGTCAAGCCCATGCTGGTAGATCAACGTCCCCCACCAGGGAGCGGAGACAGAGAGAACGATCAAGCCGACATAAACAGAATTCACAATATCAATCCGTCTGCGCGAAATGACGAACCAAATCAATATCCCCGACAGAGCCGTATGCACCGAAGCTTCCGGGTGACTCATCACCGCCATACCGCCAAAAAGACCCGCCCAGAAAATATCTGCGCGGCGGCTTTCTTCGTAAAGACGAATAACAGCAATCAATGCGATCAGCATAAAGAATTGACCCGCACTGCGCGTCAGCCCGCCCCCCATTACGAACCAAAAAAATGCGCGCGGCATAAATGCAAAAACCATTGTCGCAATTGACGACTTATATTTATCTTTGAGCAGCCTTAGGGATAAAAAGTAAAAGGCTGGAATGCAAAGGCTTGCAAATAATGCAGGCATCCAACGCACGATTTCTACAGAGTCAATGCTGAATAGCCCGGAAATGAGCGCGCCAATATAAAATCCCACCGGCGGATAAGCATATGGGATGTTCAAGTGATTGTATGTTGTAAACGCTGGCACAAGATATTGATTTTCTCGCAGGTCATCTATCATGACCGCGAACATACCCCCGTCATTGATCGCAAACTCAGCCAGCATGGTTGGGCTAAATCGGATATACACCCCTAGCAGGATGGCGAGCAACAAGATCAATTTTGACCACTCGTCACGAGTGATTAATTTTTTCATTTGGAAACTCCTCACTTGAAAATGCGATTCTAACATGCAGGTAATAAAAAGCCCCGAGCCAATGCCCGGGGCTTTTTATTCGAGCCTTCCTATAAAACCGCATCCACCATGATCGCAATGAAGATGAAGACTAGGTAGGAACTCGACCATTTATACATGCGCCATGCGAGTTTGTTGCCACCGTGTTTCCATACCGCCCATGCGGCATATAATAACGCGCCGCCCAACAACAGCGAGGAGACAAGATACACCGTCCCTGCCAGGTTGAGGACAGGAAGCAACAGGGTAACAATGACAAGCTCGATCGTGTAAACCAGTATCTGCCTGCGTGTTTCCAACTCGCCTCGCACAACAGGCATCATCGGCACTCCCGCATTTTCATAATCCTTCATGCGGACAATCGCCAACGCCCAAAAATGCGGAGGCGTCCACATAAAGATGATGGCAAAAAGGATCCATGCTGTCAGATCGAGGCTCCCCGTCGCGGCGGCATATCCAACCAAAGGAGGGATCGCCCCCGCCCCACCGCCAATGACTATATTCTGGACAGTTGCCTTCTTAAGCCAAACGCTATATAAGATTACGTAATATATAATCCCCGCAAGAGCAAGGAGCGCCGCAATACCATTCACAAAACTGGCAAGGATGTAATAACTCACCAGCGACAAGCCCAATCCGAACGCCAGACCTTCTGCTCCTGTCAACCGCCCGTCCGCCATGGGACGCTTTGCTGTGCGGACCATCTTTTTATCAAGTTCGCGGTCAATGTATTGATTCAACGCGCTTGACCCGCCCGCCGCTAAGGCGCCGCCCAGCAAAGTCCACATGGTCAACGAAAACGATGGCCACTCCCTACCGCCTATGACGAGACCACCATAGGTAGTTATCAAAAGCAGACCTACGATCAACGGCTTCGACAGCGCGAGAAAATCTTTCGCACGCTGTTTACCATCAATTGGAATGGGTTTCTGCTCCCCATGAATCAAAACGCCCGACACATACATCAGCAAAAGGAGCGAAACCCATAACGCATATGTCGTGAGTCTATGGAGGAAAATGAGATGCGCCATGCCAGCCTGGGAGGTTTGTATCGCGCCGATCAACGCCTGCCCAAAGAACATCACAGTCAGGATCGTGGTCAAAGGCAGGATTACACGCTGGTCTCTTTGTTCCCGCCATGCCTTGCGGAACAATCCCAGCACCAGAAGCGAAGCAATTCCAACCAGCGCCATGTGCGCAAGTTTCATCCAGCCTTCCGGCGCAGTAGGCGTGCACAGGGGCCAGCCGCTGCAGTACGCATCCGCGCCAGTCAGCGATACGTACCGCCCGGCAATTGTCAGCGCAAGTATTGCAACAAATATCACCACTGTATATTTTACAAAGGACGAACGCAGTGAAAATCTCATTCCTGTTTCCTCAAATAAAAAGGGTAACCTACAAACAAAATAGTAGCAAACGTAAACCACTGCACAGCATATCCAAAATGTGAGCCCTCTGTCAACTCGATCGCAGGCTGGGAGGGAATTGGCGGCTCATTATCGTTTACATCCACATCTGGTTGGATATAAACTATCAATATGGGATACGGCATCTGGAGCGCGATTCTCTCGACATCCGCATTATTCCAAACAGCCAGCCCAGACCCGTCCGCAGGCATCGCATCTGCGACTCCACCGAAAGTTGGTTTGCCCTGCCCAAGACGTATCTGCCCTGTGACCTTGACCACACCTGGCTCATCGTACTTGCTCCAATCCTCAGGCGCAGAGTTGCCCTCAGCGGGAATCCAGCCTCGGTCAACGAGAACAGCCTTCCCTGAGAATCGGAGCGGGGTAAGTAGATGGTAGCCGTACTCGTCGCCGTTGTATTGATTTCGCAAGGCAACTTGATTCGTAAAATCATATTCCCCGCTGACAGTTACCGAACGCCATTCCATCCCTTCGATGGAGTCAGCCGCTTCAGTTATCAGATCCAATTGCGGCATCGCACGCATGGATTCTACCTGAGCATTAAACGAACGCCGTCCGTCTAGCCTGTCCAATTGCCAGATGCCGAGGCGCGTACACAGTGCAGTACCCAGCAGGACAAGCAATGTTGTGAACCACCACTTGCGGTTAACCATTTTACTCAGGAGCATTATCGATTTTCTTCGCGGGGAATATAAAGCTATACAGCGCGATCAAAACTGCCATGGGAAGCCCAGTATACAAGATGCCGAATATACGGGTGCTGGTTGTCAGTGGCTCGCGCACATCCAACCCGAAATAATTATCGGGCTGAAAGGAGCACTCAAAAGCGAAATTCTCTTCCTGATTGAGTGACAACTGCGCCGAAGAATTCGCGGGAATCCATAACTGACCCAATTTATGGTCAACCGAATCTTCATTCTTTACAACAAGCACATCACCCACAACGAATAACATATTCTCCGGTATCGAAGGCGGCTGTTCGCCACGCGCCACGTGATCGGCAGTCCCGGCCGGGATTTCAAGCACCACCTCCTGAGGCGGGCGAGCCGTCTCGCGCAGGAAAAAAAACGGGACTTCACTGATCGCAGCGCCGAGACCAAGACCGATCAACACTGCTATACCAATGCGTTTAAGTAATATATTTAGAGGAGGCATTATTTCTCTTTCAAAATTAATTTCAGATCATGGACGATATCATCAACAGGGGTATCGAAGCCGAAAGAAACGCGCAGATTCCCGTCGCCATCGATCAACGTCACCCTCGCGGTGTGATCCACAAGGTATCCTGCCGCAGACGTGCCTTCCACAGTCTCACGGAAGACACCATATCCATTCCAAACCTTGGAAAGTTCCTGCTCAGTTCCGCTTAACCCTATAAAACTTGGATCAAAATGATTCACATATGTCTGAGTTCGTTCAGGTGTATCACGCTCAGGATCAACCGTCACGAAAACCACCTGCACCCTTCCCGCATCTTCAGTGGATAATTTCTCCAACGCCTGATTGAGTTCCGCCAATGTCGTAGGGCAAATATCTGGGCAGGATGTGTAACCGAAAAAAATTAGGACGATATACCCCCGCTTCTCACTTAACTGGAAACTGCTCCCGTCATCCCGGACCAGTTCAAAATCTGATGCGGGCGGGTATGGCTCAACGTATGAAGTTCCGCGAAAACTTGCGGGCTTGCCGAAAAGAGTGACCCCGGTAACCACCAGACCGATCAAAACCAGAGATCCGACTACGACCAGAAGTGTTTTTCTATCCATGTTTCCTCATTCGTTCCATTAATCTTACACCCAAAAATCAAGGCGACCATTTGTGGTCGCCTTGATTTGCATAACTCTTATTGAGTTCTAATTTCCTGCCTGCGCTATCCGACGACGGCTCCCACCAGATATAGCGCGGGATAGAAGAAAATCCACACCACGTCTATGAAATGCCAGTAGACCGCAGCGGCTTCGACAGGGTAATGCTTCTCGTCGTATAACCCCTTCCGCCCGTTGATCCAGACGATGGCCAGGAAGATCAAGCCGGTTAACACATGGAAGGCATGCATGCCGGTCATCATGTAGAACGCGGCGCCCGCTGGTCCCGAGGTGGGTGTCAGCCCTTCATGCGCCGCTAAACGCCACTCCACAGCCACCACGCCGATGAAGAAGCCCAGTCCCAAAAGGAAGGTGATCAGGGTGCTGTTGAGAAAACCTTTGCGGTCACCATTCTTCATCATGGTCTCGCCACGATTCATAAAGAAGGACGAGATCAGGAGCACCGCGGTAACCAATAAACCGAGAGTCTGATTCAAATGCGGACGAGTGAGACCCAGCAGATTCATGCGCATGACCATCAAACCGCCGAACACAAATGAGTCGGAGATCAGGAAAAGCCATAGTCCAAGGCGGTTTGTGCCTGTCTTGTATTCGTATGAGTTCTCATCGCCTTCGCCATCAGCATTGAGCTCGTAGATATGCATATAATAGTAAACAACTAATACAGCCTTGACAAGCGCAACTGCCACCAACACAGCAACCGAGTTGAAGGTTATGGCTACGAAAAACTCAAGGCCGGTCAACACGGCCAGATAGACAAAGATGAATACACCCTGGCTCAACATTGATTTCTTATCGTGTTTATGTGTCATTGATAGCTTTCTCCCCGGTTAGTGTTTGCCGCCCTTGGCGGGGACAAATTCAATATATTTCGAGCCGGGCAAGCCGTAGTCGTAGGGTTCGCCGACCACTTCAAATGGAACTTCGTAGTTGTGCACCGGCATTGGCGATGGGACCAGCCATTCAGGCGAACGCGATTCCCAAAGGTTACCGTCCGCTTTTTCACCCTTCGTGATGCTATGGAAGAAGTTGATGAAGAAGATGAGGACGGAAAGCGCAATGCCAAATGCACAAATTGTCAAAAGGAGGTGGGTGAAGTCGAAACCAAGCAATGGGTCATAATCTGCAATTCTACGACGCATCCCCAGCAACCCAACGCGCATCATGCCAAAAGTGAGGAAAAGGAAGGAAGGCGTCATAAGCCAGAAGTGCACTTTGCCCCAGAACTCGTTCATACGACGTCCTGTTGCTTTCGGGAACCAATAATAAATCGCGGCAAAGAACGGGAAGACAAACCCGCCGAAAATCGTATCGTGAAAGTGACCGACGATGAAATAGGTATCATGCAGGTGAAGGTCAACAGAGACCATCGCATTCGGAGGACCTGTAAGGCCACCGAGGAGAAAGACGAAGATGGCTCCGAGAACAAAGAGCATTGGAGTCGGAGTTGTAATCTTCCCTTTCCATATCGTCGCAACCCAGGAGAAGAACTTTACACCGGTTGGCACTGCTACAAGCATGGTGCTGTACATGAAAGGAACGCGCAGATATTCATTCATGCCGGAAACGAACATGTGATGCGCCCAGACCACGAACCCAACCAACGCAATACCAAGCGATGACATTGCGATCCAGCGATATCCGAATAACGGCTTGCGGACAAAGACCGGTAGAAGTTCCGAGATTATCCCCAGGCCAGGAAGCACGAATACGTAAACAGCAGGGTGAGAGTAGAACCAGAAAAGGTGTTGGAAGAGAACGGGATTGCCGCCTTTTGCTGCATCGAAAAAGCCCATGCCAAACAGCCTTTGGAACATCACCAACTGGAACGAGAGGCCGATCAACTGCGTAGCGGTCAATGCAATGATGGATGTGGAAATAGCTGCCCAAACGAAAATCGGCAAACGCCATGCAGTCATGCCTTTGGCACGCATCCGCTGGACGGTTGCTATCACGTTCAACGCGCCAAGGATGGACGACCAGCCTGCGGTAAAGACACCGAGGAAAAACATCTGCATACCCACAGGCGCTTTCGCAGATAATGGAGGATAACCCGTCCAGCCTGTGTCGAATCCACCGAGTACGAGAGCCATAAGTAGGAGTACTGAGGCCGGCACAGCCACCCAAAATGCAAATGCGTTCATGCGCGGGAATGCCATATCGTGTGCGCCAACCAACAATGGGACTACGTAGTTGATGATGCCTGAAACGCCCAACAAGATGGAGATGATCATGATCATGCCATGCAGGGACATCAATGTATTATAGAGCTGGGGTCCGTTTTGACCGAAGAGGCTCATTTCGACATTTAGGAATTGAAGACCCGAAGCCGCGAGCTCTGTGCGGAAGATCAAAGCGAACAAACCGCCCACCGAGATCAAGAACAAAGCTGTGATCGTGTACTGGATACCGATCACCTTATGGTCGAGGGATACGCCGAAATACTTCTCCCAACCCGGTTCATCTTCATGATGTTCGGGCGTATCGATCCCGCGCGCCCATTTGACCCAGTCATCCATTACACCGACGCCGAACAGGAAAGAGACAACACCGACAAGCGCGCCGAACACCCAGGCGGGTTCAGTGAAAAAGAAGCCTCCGAAGAGCGTCAGCCCCATCAATGCGCGGATACCGGTGACGAGGAAGCCGCCGACGAGTGTGCCGACGATCTGGAAAACAAGACCTCGGGTGATACCCCGATAACCATATACTCCAAAGAAGAACGCTGTGAAGGAAAATAACAGAGTGAATGCCGATGGTACAGGCGCAGTGAATCGGAGGCTTCCCATGATGAGGAGATCCAATCCCAGCCCTAGTCCATAGCCTATGATACCGGCGATCAGCAGGTATAAAAAGCCGCTTCCAAGTGAGTTTTTTCTTAACATAAAATTTTTATCCTCCGCCAATTATCTAAGCGTCTTTATATACGCGATGATGTCTGCAACCTGTTCGTCTGTGAATGTGTAGGAAACCATCTGCTGCGCCTCGAA
>DNDO01000074.1:2487-19435 GCA_003484265.1 Anaerolineae bacterium | reverse complement strand
CCGGCAACGATCTTCGCCTGCGGTTCCAAGATCGATTCCGCAAGGAAGGCATCGTCTGCGATAACAGTAGCACCGCCTGATAGTTCAACTTCCGACCCGGCCAGCCCGAACCATGTTGGTCCGATCCCTGCCGCACCGTTGATTGAGTGGCAGGCGGCGCATCCATTGGCTGCGACCAACGCCTGCCCCCTTCCTTCGGGTGTTTGTGAAGCCTCAAGAGCCTCAGCAACTTTTACGACCATCCAGGCATCGAAATCCTCCTGAGTGGTAACTTTGACGGGATTGATCATATACGCATGTGATGTCCCGCATAATTCGGCACAGCTCACTTTGTAATCCCCAATAATTGTCGGGGTGATTCGTAATTCGGTGATACGCCCAGGCACAAGGTCCTGTTTGACGCGGAATTCAGGCACCCAGAATGAGTGAATGACATCGTTCGATGTCATCTGCAACAAAACCTGTTTTCCTTCGGGAAGGTACAACTCGGTTGATGTTACGCCATAATCGGGATAATCAAATCTCCACGACCATTGAATGCCGGTCACTTTCACGACCATGGCTTCCGGATCTGCACGGCGTACCTGAGCAAGATTGTCTGCGCCAATATAAGCCACAGCCAAGACGGCAAACAATGGGATAACTGTCCATATGATCTCAAGTTTGGTGTTACCTTCGAAATGTTCCCCATCCCCCGTTTCCCCTTTACGGCGGCGAAATGCTATAAAACTGTAGAACATCGGCACGACGATAAGCGCAAACAGAAACGACATGACCATCATCTGAACATCCCACAACCAGTCGATCGGCACTGCTTGAGCACTCGCGCTGACCGGTAATACCCACATGATGTTAACGCCAAAATAGGAAAGGACCGTAACAACGATGATCAATATTCCTACAATTACAAAATGTCCCATATTCTAATTCTCCTGACAAGGATCAAACCGGGCTTATCCCGGGCAACCGCCAAATTTTACCAAATTTTCCGTCATTTGTCACAAATTTCACATATTGGATGTTGCCCATCGGACGAACACCCGCCTCGTATCCATTTGCGATTGATCCTATTTCACCGGCAGACCTAACGCTGACAACACTTCCGCGCTGTGATCTGCGGGGCGCACGTTCTCGAACACATTCACGATATTCCCTTTTTCGTCTATGAGAAAGGTCGTGCGCAAGACTCCCTCATACGATTTGCCCATGAACTTCTTCGGTCCCCATGCGCCGTATGCTTCACAAATTTTATGTCCCTCGTCCACTAGCAGCGGAAATGGGAGACCGAATTTTTTCTTGAACTTCACATGTGACTCGGCGTTATCCGGACTAACGCCGAGAATGACGATATTTGCCCTTTCGTACGCAGAATAATCATCACGAAAGTTACAAGCTTCTTTTACACAGCCCGGCGTATCGTCTTTCGGATAAAAATACAAAACAACATTGCGACCGCGATAATCAGAGAATTTGCGGAGGGTATTCGTGTCGTCATACAATTCAAATTCAGGGGCCGGGATTCCAGAAGAGATCGGCATTCAATATCCTTAATATTTTTACTATTATACCCCCGCCCTTTGAGATGACAATAATAACCGTCGCATTAGAAGCGACGGCTGTTTTTTGGCAATAGAATAATCCTACGTCATCAACTTTGAAACCTTCAGTGCGCTTTCGAGCGAATCAATCGTGGCAGGCTTAATGATCATCGCGGTTGCACCGAGTTTCATCACCTTATCACGCGTTTCGGGCTGGTCGTCAGACGTGATAACGATCACGGAAATATTCATCAGGCGCGGTTCGCGGCGCAAATAGGCAAGCACTTCCGTTCCATCCACGCCAGGCATGTTGATATCAAGGCAGATGAATTGAGGCGTGAAACCCGTCCCCAATACTGCCATTGCGGCGCTCGATCCATAGGCAGTCCTTGACTTGAATCCCAGAACACCCAACATTTGATTCAACGCGTCCGCTGTCTGGCGATTGTCGTCTATGATCAATCCTTCGCTCATTTAATCCTCCAAAATTATTGTGCCCATCACGGACACGTCGTACCCTGTCAATTGAGATACGGCTGATCGAAATGACGGATCAGCCAAAAGTCCGAAAAGAGGCGCAAGCAGTTCGTCGCCCGCATGTTGTTTGGGAATCACGATGTCGTAGCGCTCCTGAAACAATGGTATGAAATCCAGTTCGAGCGCTTCTGCCGCAGCGGCAATTCCAAGCCCGGCGTCTGCACGACCCGACGCCACAGACGCCGCAACGCCGAGATGAGTATACTCTTCCTGCTGATAACCCTCAATAGAACCCTGGGGTATTTTTAATATATTCAAATGATAATCCAATAGGACGCGGGTGCCAGCACCGCGCTGCCTGTTGACAAACTGAATACTTGCATTGCTCAAGTCTTCCAGACTTTTGATTTTTTTTGGGTTTCCCCTCCTTACGATTAATCCCTGATCGCGCATCACCAACGCTATGACCCGGACGGGTATATTCGGCATATATTGGCGGATATATGAAATATTGTATTCACCCGTTTCGGGATTTAGCAAATGCGATCCTGCAAAATGCGCTTCGCCGCGCCGCAAAGCAACCAACCCTGCTTGCGACCCGACATTGGCAGAGGCAAGCCTTCTATTTTGTTCAGCAAGGAATTGCGCCATCAGATCAAGCGTTAGGTCATGTGACCCGATGGCAAGAATTGTCTTTTCGATTTCGGCTCTACTTCGATACAACCGGACCTGTACCTTATCACCCGCTTCCATGCCTTGTGTACCTCTCGGGATGAGCGCGAGACCATCCGCCTGCACCAGCGATGTGATGACTCCCGCTCCACGCGATAATGGCGCGGCAAGAAGTTTCTCACCCACTTTCCCTGCAGCCACGCGGACGAAGTCATCGTCACCTGCCGGCGAGACGATCTTGCGTGTTAGCGTTGCAGTTTCTATGGGGTGTTCATTGGGTCTGCGGCCAAGCCATTTCGCCATCATGGGCTCAACGAATATATCCATCGTAAGCGCCGCAGAGACTGGGTAGCCGGGAACGCCGACAATCGGAACGGAAGACGACAGACCGCTGGCTGATTCTTCCTTATCCTTCGGGAAAGGCTTTGGGTGAGGGTGTTTTCCTATCAGCGGCCGGCGGTCGATCATTCCAAGGATTACAGGATGGCCGGGTCTAACCGCCACTCCATGCACAAGGAGAGTCCCTAACTTCTCAACAACCTTCGCTGAGAAATCCTCCTTGCCTGCTGACGACCCGGCATTGAGTAGTACCAAATCGTGATCTTGTCCGGCTTCCTGCGCACGTTCGCAAATCAGATCAAAGTCATCTTTTGTAATCGGATAGCGAGTCGGTTCGCCGCCCATCGCTTTGACTTGTGCTGCCATGACAAGTGAGTTGTATTCGAGAATATCTCCCGCTTTGAGTAGGCTTCCAATGGGAACGAGCTCTGTCCCTGTTGGAAGGATGGCAACTTTGGGTTTTCTTGCTACGATTATTTCCTGATGCCCTGCCGCGGCAATGGCGCCCAAATCTACAGGGCGGAGGATATGCCCAGCGGGTAAAACCAGTTGTGTTGCGACGATGTCCTCTCCCAGCGGGCGGATGTGACTCCACGGCGCGACGGACGCACGAATTCTGACCGCTGAGGGCTGGCGGATGGCTTCTGTAATTTTTCCATTTCCGTCGAGCGATTCGACATTCTCGATGGGAATGACCGCATTCGCCCAGTCTGGCAATGGGTCTCCTGTATCCACATATTCGGCTTCGGATCCGATTTGAAGCGTGATCGGGGTGGAAGGCATCGCATCATTGGTCGTAATCGCACGGACAGCAAATCCGTCCATCGCGGAGGCGTGGTAATGCGGCGACGACGTCCTTGCCCAGATTGGTTTGGAGGTGACACGGCCAAGGGCGTTTTCATCAAGCGGGATTGATTCGGATTCGAGCACGCGCCAAAGATCAGCTCCTTGCAACGTTTCTTTTAATCGAGCCTGCGCCTGTGCGAGAGGAATATCGTGAAGGTAGACAGACATAAATTCTTTTATTGCCACAGATTACACAACACTATCCATTGCCGCGCCAAGTCTCTTCACGATCTCGTCGACTTCTTCTTCGTTGATCGAGAGCGGAGGCGAGAATGCCAGAACGTTACCCAACGGACGCGACCGTAGTCCGTGTTGTTGCGCGGCTTTGAAAACTTTCATTGCCATTGCAGGGTCGGCTGTTTTCGAGTCTTTATCGGAAACAATCTCTACACCACATACCAAACCGAGTCCACGCACATTACCAACGAAGGAAAATTCTTCGAGCGATTTCAATCCATCGAGCAAACGGCTTCCCAGCTCCTTGGCACGCTTCGGATAACCTTCAGCTTCCATAATCTCGAGATTTTTCAATCCCACTGCGCATGCCATGGCGTGTCCTGAATATGTGAAGCCATGCATATACGCTTCAGACTCTGCTGCCGACTCCATCGTCTCGCGGATCTCGTCTGAGAGTTGGATACCTCCCAATTGGGCATAACCGCTTGTGATTGCCTTGGCGAATGCAAGGATGTCTGGTTTGACGTTCCAATGCTTGAGAGCGAACCACTCGCCTGTGCGGCCAAATCCTGTGATGACTTCATCCGCAATAAAAAGGATTTCATGTTTATCACAAACAGACCGTATTAGAGGGAAGTAGTCGTCGGGTGGGACGATCACGCCGCCCACGCCCATGACAGGCTCAGCGATAAATGCTGCCACTGTGTCAGCTCCTTCGCGCAGGATCGCTTCTTCCAATTCACGCGCAGCCGCTTGACCGATTGTCTCGCCATTTTTCAACTGCCCTTCATAGCGATACGGATTCGGTGCAGGGATGTGGACAAATCCTTCTGGCGCGGGACCAAACATTGTGTGATATTTTTCGAGTCCCGTCGCGAATGTCGTTGCAAGTGTTACACCGTGATATGCGCCTTTACGAGCAATGACTTTATATTTCCCTGGCTTGCCTTTTCTTTTCCAGTAATAACGAGCGGTCTTGAAAGCAGAATCATTTGACTCTGAACCACCAGAAGTGAAGAAGGTGGTATTAAGTCCCTCGTAGGCGAAGCCAGCCAACCTGTCAGCAAGAAGCGTGGAAGGAAGATTCGTCATCCCGGAAAAATTGGAGGTGAACGCCAGCTCCTTCATCTGGTCATATGCGGCTTTGGCAAGTTCCTCACGTCCATATCCTGCGTTGACATTCCAAAGCCCCGCCATGCCATCAAGAATCTTTTGCCCGTCGGCGGTATACAACCAGACACCCTCCCCTCGCTCAATCACCAATGGATCTACGTGCGATTTCGGATGGTACGTAGGATGTAATTGTTTTTTGTCTTTCTCGACCCAGGATTCGTAATCTTTTTTTGTCATTGTTTCTCCATTAGCCAGTTTTAAGCGTATTTATCCTAGTACTTCCACATCATGCGGACCAGACTCGCGCAGTCCCGCACCAGTCATCCGCACAAAGATCGCCTTTTGTTGAAATTCTTCAATTGTGTGTGCACCGCTATAACTCATCCCCGATTGTAATCCACCCACCAATTGCGTCAGTACTTCACGCACCTTTCCGCGATAGGGCACAGCCGCTTCAACACCCTCTGCGACATAATCTTCGACTTCTTCACGAGTCAGGTCATTGCCTTCGCGTTTGTTTCTCTCAATATTGGCTGTCAACGACGCCATGCCGCGCGATGCTTTATAACGATGACCCTTTCGAGTCATCACAAGACCGGGGCTTTCATCCGTGCCTGCCAGCATGGAGCCGATCATCACCGTTTGTGCTCCAGCCGCAATTGCCTTCGCCACATCTCCAGGGAATCGGATACCACCATCTGCAATGATCGGGATACCCGATTTGCGCGCCGCCTCCGAGCAATCAATAATGGCTGTCACTTGCGGAACACCTGAACCTGCCACTTGACGTGTTACGCAGATTGAGCCCGGTCCAACGCCAACTTTCACTGCATCAACGCCCGCATCCAACAACTGTATGGTGCCATCGCGGGTCGCTACGTTTCCGCCGATGATCTGCGCGTCGGGGAAATGCCTGCGGATGTTTTTGATCATCTCAACTTCCAAGTGCGAATCGCCGTGAGCAATGTCCACTACGATACAATCCGCTCCTGCTTGCAATGCCGCTTCCACGCGGCGTACTTCCTTATCACGCACACCCACTGCCGCGCCGACAGCCAATCGTCCCTTTGCATCCTTCGTCGCCAGCGGATATTGGGTGATCTTCATAATATCCTTCAATGTGATCAATCCCGCAACACGTCCATCTCTATCGACAAGCGGTAATTTCTCAACACGGAATTCATGCAACAATCTTTCAGCATCCTTTAAAGACGTATTCGGCACCGCGCTATGCACATTGCGCGTCATGATCTCTGTAACTAATTTTTCATCGTACGTCTCAAATAACAAGTCGCGCGTGGAGACTATACCGACCAACTTCTCATTCTCGTCCAAAATCAAAATACCGCCTGTGCCTGTCTCGTCCACCACCCGCTTTACATCACCGACAGTGTTTTTATCAGTCATCGTGATGGGGTTATCCACAACAAAAGATTCGGCTTTCTTCACCTTCTCGATCTGACGCGCCTGCTCGGCAATCGTCATAAAGCGATGAATGATTCCGATCCCCCCTTCCCGTGCCATCGCAATTGCCATTTCGCTTTCGGTCACGACATCCATGTTCGCTGACACAATAGGCGATTGCAAAGCGATCTTTTTCGTCAGCCAGCTTTTTGTCGAAAGCCTGCGCCGCGAATCCACATCTGAATATTGCGGCACCAATAAAACGTCGTCGTATGTCAAAGCCACATCGGGCAAAATTTTCATATTCGCTCCTCGTTTCGGGTCGCTCGAATTATAATGCTTGATAATGAGTCTTCATGCCCTTTCCCCCTTAGATGGACGTTACAATAAAGAGACATCGCCCCTGCGGGATTTCTTTTCCGAATTTGCTTATCTTAAAACCCGCACGCGCCTCGAACTGGACTATCTAACTGCTCTTTCCAAAACGGGTATTTGCGCACCTCCCAATATCTCCCTTGATATCTTCTCAGACGAAGATGCGTTCAAAATTCAAGAATACGAAAAGACAACGCGGCATGATGTTAAAGCGATTGAATACTATTTAAGAGATAAACTCCCTAAAGAATTACATCAATGGATTCATTTTGGCTTAACATCCGAAGATATCAACAACATCGCGCAGTCTATTGCATTGAAGGACTCTCGCGATCAAGTTTTGCTCCCCGCATTAGACAGCATCATCACATCCCTACACGATTTCGCGAAACGACATCGCACCGTACCCCTTCTCGCGCGAACCCATGGCCAGCCTGCCGTGCCGACAACCTTGGGAAAAGAGTACGCTGTTTATCTTGCCCGTTTAATGAAATGCCGAGACGAAATTACATCACACAAATTTGAAGCCAAGCTGACAGGCGCAGTCGGAAACTTTAACGCGCTTTACGCTGCCTATCCAAACGTTGATTGGGAATCTTTCAGCAAAGATTACGTCGAAGGTTTTGGCTTGGAACCCAATCTTGTAACGTCGCAAATCCTTCCCTACGATAATTGGATAAGATTTTTTCAAGCGATCCAGCTTACAAATTCCATCTTGATCGATTTCGCGCAGGACATGTGGCGATATATCAGCGACGGATTACTTAAGCAAAAAGTCGTCGAGGGCGAAGTGGGGTCATCCACGATGCCGCAGAAGGTGAATCCGATCCACTTCGAAAACGCAGAGGGAAATCTTGGGGTGGCAAATGCGCTTTTTACACACTACGCACAAAAGTTACCTGTCTCACGTTTGCAAAGAGACTTGTCAGATTCCACTGTCCGCAGAACATTTGGCTCTGCGGTAGGACATACATTACTCGCATGGATCAATGTCACGCGCGGCATGTCTCGGGTGGATGCGGATGAAGTAAAAATCAAATCAGAACTGAACGCGCACTGGGAAGTTGTCAGCGAGGGCGCGCAGACGATATTGCGCGCAGCTGGGCGGAGCGACGCCTACGAGTCACTTAGGTCGCAGATGAAGGGCGTTCAATTGGACAGTAACAGTTATCGGCTTTGGGTTGAGGCGCTTGATGTCGATGAGATGACGCGTGAGAAGCTGATGAGCCTGTCGCCAGAGAAATATATCGGAGTTGCGATTCAGATCACAGATAACGTCATTGCGTGGAGTGATACGACGAAACGATCCCCCATTAATAAGGGGATTGCTTCGGGCTAACGCCCTCGCAATGACATGGAGGCACGATGACAGTAACAGCAGTGGTCGGTTCGCAATGGGGGGACGAGGGCAAGGGCAAGGTCGTGGATTTTCTCGCGGAGCAGGCGGATTATGTGGCGCGATTCAACGGCGGGAATAACGCAGGGCATACGGTCATCAATGAGTTCGGGACGTTCAAGATTCATCTTGTGCCGTCAGGGATCTTCGCACAAAACGCGGTGGGGCTGATCGGCGGCGGCGTGGTGATCGACCCTGCAGTGCTGATCGAAGAGATCGAGATGCTGCACAAAGCTGGCGTGGGCGTGGACGGACGCTTGTGGATCTCGCCGCGTTCGCATTTGATTATGCCGTATCACAAGATCTTGGACGGGTTGTATGAGGAAGCCAAAGGCGCCGGCGCCACAGGAACGACTCGCCGAGGCATTGGCCCCGTGTTCGCGGACAAAGTCAGTTATAACGGCATCCGCTGGACTGATTTCGCGAGCGGCGCGTTCGAGACGCGCTTAAAGATGCAAATCGAGTTGAAGAATAAGATCATAGCCGCGTTGGGCGGAGAGGCGCTGAGTTACGACGAAATTCGGGACACGTATCGCGGATACTATGAAAAAATCAAGCCCTATTTGCGCGAGTTATTCTCGCTGGTGCAGGACGGCTTGAAAGCGGACAAGAACTTCCTGCTCGAACAAGCGATGGGAACATTTCTCGACACTGATTGGGGAACGTATCCGTTCGTGACCGCATCGACAACGATTCCATCTGCGGCATCTGCGGGACTTGGCATCCCACCCAGGTACATCACGACCGTGGTCGGCGTAACCAAGGCATATACCACACGCGTCGGTGCAGGGCCGCTACCCACAGAAATTCTCGATACGACCAGCGCAGTCTACGAGCAGTTCGGCGAAGTCGCCGCCACGACAGGACGTATCCGCCGCGTGGGCTGGCTGGATTTGGAGATCGTGCGAACCGCCGCGCAATTGAGCGGCATAACGGAACTCTGTCTAACAAAACTCGATGTCTTGAGTGGACTGGATGATCTGCAAGTCTGTACGGGATACAAACTGAACGGCGAACCTGTCCGCTATGCGGACGTGGATGCGTATGGTTTGGAAAATGTGGAAAAAGTCTATCAAACGATCAACGGCTGGAACGAAGATATCAGGGGGGTACGTTCGTTTGAACAATTGCCTGAGAATGCCAAAGCATACGTAAAAATTATCGAGGACGCAACAGGCGTCCCAGTGAAGTGGATCGGTGTGGGTCCTGAGCGGGAAGCGACGATTCGCAGGTAACTAAAGCCTATAATTGGAGTATACTGGTCATGTATCATTAGCCGTTTCATAACAAAGTGGTTGATGCATGCCTCTCCACACTTATCTCCCGCAAGATAGACTGCGTGCAATCGCAAATAATACCACCCTGCCCGACCGTACGTCGGGTTCAGCGCTATTCGCGGACATTTCAGGATTCACGGCATTTACCGAGTCTCTACGCGAGAAATACGGGGCGCGGTTAGGCGCGGAAGAACTGACCAATCAATTAGGGAAAGTGTATTCGGCACTGATCGCGGAGATCGAGAGATATGGCGGGAGTGTGATCGGTTTCGCAGGCGACTCTATGTTGTGCTGGTTCAATGCGGAGGACAAGGATTGGGGGATGGAGCTCCGTGCGGCACATGCGGCTTTCGGAATGCAGGAGGCGATCAGGGAATTCCCGGCTTTGGCGTTGAAAGTTTGCATTGCCAGCGGTGATGCACGCAGATTTGTCGTTGGCAATGAAGAGATTCAAAGAATCGACGCCCTGGCTGGCGCAACAGTGGCGCGGACAGCCATAGGCGAACATTTGGCAGTAAAAGGGGATGTTTTGATCGATGAATTGACTTTTACTGCCCTGGGGGATTTTGTAAATGCGATAGAGTGGCGGGAGCAGGGGAGTGAGAAGTTTGCGGTGATCGAGAGTCGGAAGCCGATCGAAAGGGGACAGAGTTTGCCAAACCCTGAACCCAAAAACGTTACTCCCGAATCGCAAGCATTACGTCCATATGTGCATCATGTCATTTACGAACGTGAGACATCAGGACAGGGAGGTTTCCTGGCGGAGTTTCGCCCTTGCGTGGCGTTGTTCATTCGTTTTACAGGTATTGATTACGATTCGGATTCGGCAGAGTCGGAGTTAGACAGCTTTATTCGTAGTATTCAATTAACGGCAAGCCGTTATGATGGCACGTTGATGGACATCACGATCGGGGATAAGGGCAGTTATGCCTATATCAACTTTGGGGTGTTGAGCACGCATGAGGACGATCCCCGCCGCGCAGTTAAGTCGGCTTTGGAAATACGGAACAAGACCGAACTTCAACTGCAAATGGGTATAACACGAGGGTTGATGCTGGCAGGCGCATATGGCGGCGAAACCCGTATGACTTTTAACGCAGTTGGCGATGACGTCAACCTGGCAGCGAGGTTGATGACCCACGCCAGGGAAAATGAAATATTGGTAAGCAGTCACATACACAAGGCAGTCAACGACCATTTCACTTTTGAAGAGCGGCCCGCAGTGATGGTAAAGGGGAAATCCAAGCCGATTCCATCATATCGATTGATAGGCGAAAGCCGGCAGCGTGCCGTGCGCTTGCAGGAACCGAACTACTCCCTGCCGATGGTGGGACGGCAGGCAGAGTTGAAACGCATTGAAGAAAAGCTCGACATGGCAAAAGAAGGGAAGAGCCAGGTGATCAGCATCGTGGCAGAGGCAGGCCTGGGCAAGTCCCGACTCGCGGCGGAGGCGATCCGCAGTGCGAGGAGAAAAGGATTCGTCGGCTTTGGTGGGGCGTGCCAGTCTGACGGTCTGACATCCCCTTATCTCGCGTGGAAAACGGTTTGGTCCGCATTCTTCGGCGTTGATCCCGATGCCCCCTTGAAGAAACAGGTCACTGTATTGGAAGAAGTTCTAAGAGAACACACCCCCAACCGAGTGGAAGCCCTGCCCCTGCTTGGGCCGATATTGAGTCTCGATATCCCCGACAACGACTTTACGCGCAATCTCGAACCCGAGCAGCGCAAGAATGTATTGACCTCATTGTTACAGGATTGCCTGGGCGCAGCCGCCCGGTCCGAACCGATCCTGATCGTGCTGGAAGACCTGCACTGGGTGGACGCGCTATCGCACGACCTGCTCGAAGCGCTGGCAAAGGCGCTGGCAGATCGTCCCGTTTGTTACGTGTTGGCATATCGCCGGCCCCGGTTGATGCGCCTGCAGGCACCGCGGATCGAAGCTCTGCCCTACTTTACAAAAATTAGGTTGGATGAATTCACCCCTGCCGAAGGGGAGCAGGCTGTCCGTGCAAAACTGGCGCAATTGTATCCCTCGCAAAGCGGGGTTGTTCCGTCTCTGCTGGTGGATAAATTAATGCAGCGTTCCCAGGGCAATCCATTCTATCTTGAGGAATTGCTTAACTATTTGCACGACCGTGGTCTCGACCCGCATGATTCGACCGGACTGGCCAGGATCGAACTCCCTGACAGTTTGCATACGCTCGTCTTGAGCCGCATCGATCAATTAAGTGAACACGAAAAAACCACGCTGCGCGCGGCGAGCATCATCGGGCGTTTCTTCCGCGCTGGATGGTTGACGGGTTATTATCCCGCGCTGGGTGACCTGGTGAATGTCAAGGCAGATCTGGACAAACTGGATTCGCTGGATATCACACCCCTGGATTCGGAACCGGAACTTGCGTATCTGTTCAAGCATATCGTCACGCATGAAGTGACGTATGAAAGCCTGCCCTTCGCCATACGGGCGAAATTGCATGAGCAGCTGGCATTGTACCTTGAAAGCATTGGTGCACCTGTGGACATGATCGCCCAGCATTATGGGCGAAGCAATAACCAGGGCAAACAACGCGAGTATTGGCTCAAGGCGGGGGATGCCGCGCGTGAGGCGTTTGACAATGAAGCCGCGCTGGATTACTACAAGCAGCTTTATCCCTTGGTCAGCGAACCCCGTGAACAAGCCAGCCTGCATTTTAAAATGGCGGAAGCCTACTACGGCAAGGGACTTCTCGCAGAGGCGCGGGAACATCTGACATTAGCGCTGAATTTGATCGGCCAACCCTTGCCTGGAACTGCCTCACAGACGCAAACTGGTCTATTGGTGGAAAGCATGAAACAGTTCTGGCATCGCATGCGGTTCGCGAAGGACCCCATACCCGATGTGATCGAGCCGGGGATCGACAAGGACGTTATGGAGTTACTTCGCGCCTTTGAACTCGTAACACTTATCGATCAATTGGCGAACCAGGTTGGCCCCATTGATTATTATCTGGGCATGAAAATTCTCAATATGGCCGAGTCGGCGCGCTGTAAATCGCCGATATTGGCAAGAGCCTATGCAAGCCTGGGCCTGGGCATGGGGCACATGCCGGCCCCTATGCAGAACCTTGCACAGGCTTATTTCCACCGGGCGCATGCCACAATGGCCGGGCTGGATCATTTATTTACCCGTTCATTTGTCCTGTGGCAGGAAGGACAGGTTGCCCTCAAAAACGGACAATGGGAGCATGCTGAAAAAGCTTACCAGGAGTCTGTGGAGATCAGCAACCGGTTGGGAGATCACCGCAATTGGGCTACGGCGCTCTGTGTGTTGGGGTGGGCCGCTCATTACCAGGGTCAATTTGAACTGTGCATCAAGAGGTTCGCAGAGGTTTACCAGAACGGGCAGGCTGCCAATAATGTGGAGCATCAGGTATGGGGATTGAACGGGCAGGCTGTGAGTTTGCTCCGGCTCGGAAAAATAACTGAGGCAGCTGACATGATGGAAAAAGTTTTGGGGTTATTTGCATCGATCGCAGATTCGGGCCTTGCGGAACAAAATACCCAGGGAATACTTACAATCACATATTTACACGAAGGTGATCTTGAGAAAGCCCGGAACGCCGCCGAAATAACCACCCGATTGCTGAAAGATGCTCTAGTTCCCATTGCTCCATCCTTCGATTCTTATAGCAATGTTGCATATCTATATTTGGTGCTGTGGGAAAGAGCTGAAACCCCTCACGAAAAAACCGAGATGAAGTCGCTCGCACGACAGGCCTGTCGCGCGTTGAATCAATTTGCACAGATCCATCCTATTGGCAAATCCCGGGCGTTCCTGTGGCAGGGATCGTACGATTGGCTGGATGGAAAGCCGCAAAGCGCTCAGAAGAACTGGGGAAAGAGTTTGGCGGCGGCACAGGCATTGTCTATGCCGTATGATGAAGCGCTGGCTTATCGCGAGATTGGGCGTCACGCCAGCGGTTCGGACCGGGACTTCAACCTGGCTCATGCCAACGAAATTTTTGAACGCCTGGGCATAGCACAGGACGCCAACGAATAATACCCTGAGATATATCTTGAAGTGAATCATAATCATCAAACCCAAAGGAGTCCGTGATATGAAATTTCCCAAATTTTCCTGTCCTGTTTACAAATATGGTGATAAAGATTACGAATTCTATCGGTACCAGTACGCCACGTCATCTCAACCCAGGGAAAAGATGTCACCGGCGGCGATTATCCGCCCCCAACATCCCAACGCGGATCCTGATGTCCTGACGGCGATCCGATACGCAGCAGCCAACAAGCTTGCCATCGCCGTGCGCACGGGAGGCCATGCCTATTCAGGCACTTCATCAACGACCAAAAAAAACATCCAACTCGATTTGAGCGAGGCATACAATGAATGGGATTACAACCCGGAAACCGGTTTGCTTCAGGTTGGTATCAGCCACACACTACTGGAATTCAATACAAGGTTGAAAGAAGCGGGACTCTTCATGCCAACCGGTCAATGCTACGATGTGCATGTCGGCGGTCACGCACAGACGGGCGGTTATGGTCAGCTTTCGCGCGCTTTTGGCCTATTCAGCGACCAGATCGTATCCTTTGAGATTTTCCTGGCAGACGGCACGAAGCGGGTCGTCGCCGCTGACAGCCCGGACCAATTTGACAAGGACCTCTTTTTCGCAGTCCTTGGCGGCGGCCCTGGCAACTATGGCATTGTGACTCGAATCACCGTCCGCCCCTACAGGGATTCGGACCACCGCTATTCTCGCGCATATAAGAAGTTCGTTCCATACGATCCGAAACTCGACCACAACATTCTTGTGCAGTTACTCGAACTTGTTATGGATTGGGAGCACGCCCCTAGCGATTACGATTTCTGTGTTACCGTGGCGGCAGGGGAGGAAGACTTTATCTCGAATCTGATTGGAAGCGCGTCGAGGGACGCCTTCATGATCAAGCATTTTAAAGACTTGAACCATTCGTCGCCTTTCAACATTCTGATGGTTTACTTTCAATATTCGAACTACGACAATAAACGCGACTCATATGACCCGTCGTGGTGCAAAAGGATAGATGCGATTTTCAGCACTGTGAACAAAGGTGGGTCATGGTGGGAGCGATTCAAGTTGTGGATTGAGCAGAAGATCCTAAATCGTTTGGACAGGCAGGACAACAGCAAAATTACACGAATGTCAGAAAGTATCACCAAACTTTGGACGTACAAAGGGACGCGCGAGTTCAACTATCCCTACCTGAAGTACGGCCAGGTAACGGATAAGGTCGCTTCGGACGATTGGCCGGAATGGGCCGCGTCGCGGATCGATGCCATGGTTGGCCGTAGTCATGAAGGTCTCATGGTCTTTTCCCAATGCCAGAATTTTGGCGGCAAACATTCGTCTGTGACGAAGAATGGTAAACTGAAACAGACCTCCTATGCATGGCGCAATACCACGGTCGGTTTAAATCTCGACATTTTTTATAACAAAAATATGCCCGGCGCTCAAACGGCCGCTCATAAGTGGCATACCGACAACCGTCGTGAAGCCATTGGACGGCATGGGAAGTTCTCCACTTCGGATCATCGCTGGTTTTGGGCAAGTCACGACCACATCAATATGCATCAAATGTGGCGGCATTATTACTCTGATAAAGACTACGAAAGGTGCTGCAAGGTCAAAAAGAAAGTGGACCCCAAAGGCGTTTTCACACCCAATTCATTTGTTGTCGGCTATACACCAAAAAGTGCGCCAAAGCACGCATCCTTGAATAAGGCACAGATTGACGAGGCAGAAATTTTCGGCCAGTCCGAGGAGGTATTGGACGACTCGATGTATACCAAGGGGCACACCGACCGCGCCAAGCTGCGTGCCAAGGCGAAAGGTATCGATGTGACTGAATTCTTCCGGTAAAGCCCTTGCAAAAGCATCTACCTATGATAATGAATTCTACTAAATCAATAAAGTATAGGAGGCACAAATGACTAACTTCATCATCTGGATCATCTTCGGTGCTTTGGCTGGCTGGGTTGCCAGCATTCTTACTGGCAAAAATCGCAAAATGGGTGCGCTTGCCAATATCGTGGTTGGCGTTTTCGGCGCGTTCGTCGGCGCAGGGGTCATGAATACACTCGGTATTCCCATTCAACCGGGTTTCAGCATCACAGGTTTCCTTGTCGCCGTGGGTGGCGCGATCTTATTGATCTTCGCTACAAGGCTAATACGTTAAGCCAGCGTACCCTTTGACAGGCATCAGGGTTGCAATTGGATAGAGGTAGGTACTCTCTGCCCGAGCAGGAATTGGCAAATTAATAACTTATCAAGTAAATGGAGATAAAAATGGGTTTTATAGCATGGATCATCTTTGGGGCGCTGGCAGGATGGGTCGCCAGCATTATCATGGGGAAAAACAAAAGAATGGGAGCGATCGCAAACATAGTTGTGGGTATCGTCGGCGCATTTCTCGGCGGCTGGCTTGCAGGTCTGTTCGGGGTGCAAGGCGTTACAGGTTTCAACATTCCCAGCTTTCTGGTGGCAGTTGTAGGAGCCGTCGTCTTGATCTTTTTGGTTGGTTTGATTCGCCGCTAGTCATCAGATCAATACAATCATATAAAAAACTGCGTATAAATATGCGCAGTTTTTTATTAACCGACCCATCGTCCAAGCATGGTTATAATTGAACCCATGCCCAAACTTCTCCTTCTCATTGACGACCCAAATGAATATGTCCATCTCCTCCAGGTCGAAAATTTACCGGGTCTCGAGATCTTCACTGAATTCAATCCTGAGTGTGACATCCTTTTCGGTGGCACGGGCAGGATAAAAGACGCACTTCCGAATCTTCCTCGATTGAAGTGGGTTCAAACAATCTCGGCAGGCGTCGAACGATTGATGGATCCGTCCCTGCGGCGGGACTACACGCTGACGAACGCGCGAAATGTATTTGGCGAATCCATGTCTGAGTTTGTGTTTGGGTATCTTTTATTCTTCAAAAAGAGAATACGTCCGCGCGTACTTGCGCAGCGTGCCAGACAATGGGACGATAAAGATGGCGGGGTATTGCGTGGCGAGACCATCGGATTACTGGGTGTCGGTTCGATTGGCGCGCATCTAGCAAGGACAGCAAAACATTTTAGAATGAACGTCCGAGGATTTACGCGCTCTAGTGAAGACTGCCTTGATGTCGATGCGTATTATCACGGGAACGACTTGCTGAATTTTGCCGATGGATTGGATTACCTTGTCAGTGTATTACCAAGAACTGATGGCACCAACCAGATCGTGGATGCAAGCCTGCTAAACGGCCTGCCGCCTCATGCTATATTTGTCAACGTGGGGCGCGGCAACGCG
>DNDO01000074.1:465-2279 GCA_003484265.1 Anaerolineae bacterium | reverse complement strand
CTATATTTGTCAACGTGGGACGCGGCAACGCACTGGACGATTCGGCATTGGTGGAGGCTTTGACCAATAAAAACATTGCCGCCGCAGTATTGGACGTCACAGAACCCGAGCCGCTCCCGGAGGATCATCCCTTTTGGCGGACGGATAATCTATTTCTTACATTTCACACATCCGCGATGAGTTACCCCAAGGATATGGTCGATATTTTCGTTGAGAATTACAAACTTTATATCGATGACAAACCGTTAAAATATTTCGTGGATTTTGAAAAGGGTTATTAACAGGAAAGCGATCCGGAAGGTCAAGAAGAATGACACAATATCCAAAGAGCGATGTCATGATGAGCAGGAGCATTGCAGTGTTTCTATTTTTCGCTGCGATCATTCTGGCGGCGTGTCGATTCAATCGACCAGAAGCAGGTAACAAGCCGATGACCACCGAACCGCCGATAGTCGAAGAAGTTACGTCCACATTGGGACCGATATCCGAAACACAGATCAAGCTGTTGGACTTCCATACTGGCAGGAACGACTACGTCGTAAGTGTGGATGATACACCGCGCGAGTTCATCGTCTACGTGCCGGCAGGATATGACCCTGCCCTACCCACGCCTGTTGTTTATATGATTCATGGAAGCAACCAAAGCGGGCAGGTAATGTTTGAGAACACTGGTTGGGCAAAAAAAGCTGACGAAGAAACGATCCTTGTCGTTTATCCCACGAGTTGGAAATATCGCACCACAGAATCGAACAGGGTCGAGGATAAATGGAATACACCCGGCACTGCAAAGATTGTCAAAACAGGGACGACGCTCAAGGACGATGTAAAGTTCATGCGGATTATTCTCGGACACCTACAGCTGACATTCAATGTCGATGCACATCGAATTTTCGCGTCGGGGTTTTCGAACGGAGGCGGGTTCGTGTTGACGAGATTGATTCCCGAAATGAATGATGTTTTTGGCGCCTACTCCACAAGCGGAGCGGGTTTAATCGGTGAAGCCAAGCCGGCCGACGGCACAAGCACTGTCCATGCTTCGCTCTTCAGTGTTCTTGGAACGAATGACAATAAGATAGGAGAAAATCAGGACATACCCATGCCGTTTCCTATTGATCCAAATGAACTATTGAACCATCCCAGTTTCGGACCAATGCTCGAAAAAACCACATCCTTCCTCGGGCTGGAAATGACCAGTACGATCGAAAGAAGCCCTGACTATACAAAATTCACCTTCGACGCAAGCACGGAAGACGCGGGGAACGAGTTTATTTTCATGATGGTCAAAGGTTTGTTTCACGTATACCCGAGTGGTGATAACAACCGTTTGGATTTGAATGTCGCAGACCTGTCTTGGGAATTTTTCCTCAAGCATATCAAGCCGTAAATCCGAAAAGGAGAAATGGAATGTCGACGAACCTACAAGACATCCGGGAAGCATCTCGTCGTATCAAACCCTTTACACACCGGACACCCATCTTCACGAATGAAAGTCTTGATCAGCGAGTCGGTGCACAGCTATATCTCAAATGCGAGAATATGCAGAGGGTCGGTGCCTTTAAATTTCGAGG
The DNA here is from genome assembly GCA_003484265.1 of Anaerolineae bacterium. Lineage (GTDB taxonomy): Bacteria > Chloroflexota > Anaerolineae > Anaerolineales > Villigracilaceae > Defluviilinea. Next base: position 711 of record DNDO01000074.1, on the reverse strand, counting down.
CGCGTGCAACGCTGTCTATTCGTTAAGCGATGACGAAGCCAGGCGCGGTGTATGTACGCACTCATCAGGGAACCACGCGCAGGCACTCGCTCTGGCAGCACGCATGCGCGGCATCCCTGCGTTTATCGTTATGCCGAACAATGCGCCGCAGGTCAAAAAGGACGCGGTTGCTGGATATGATGGACAGATCACGTATTGTGAGCCGACACTCGAGGCGAGAGAAAGTTCATTGGACAGGATCAGACT
>DNDO01000074.1:0-148 GCA_003484265.1 Anaerolineae bacterium | reverse complement strand
GGAACTGGAGCAAATGTCGTCCATCCCTACAACGACGAACGCGTCATTGCCGGACAGGGAACTGCTGCTCTCGAGCTGCTTGACGAAGTCCCAGACTTGGACGCCATCATCGCACCTATTGGCGGCGGCGGACTTATCAGCGGCACAT
>DNDO01000183.1 GCA_003484265.1 Anaerolineae bacterium | reverse complement strand
ATGCTGGATCGTTCCGTCAAACACAATGAATTTTGTGCGATCGGTGGGCAGTTCCATGTCGATCCGTTTCAACTGGGCGGTGACCCGGCGGAAAAAGCTGCCATTTTCCTAGAGGGCACACTGGACTATGCCAACGAACTTGGTGTGCCGATTGTGTCCTCGCAAGATTGGCTGTATTTTACGGAAGATCGGGACGGAAGCAACTTCGTCGATGTGACTTGGGATGAAGACGCATCTTTATTGACTTTCAGCCTGCTTCCTCGCCACCATGCCATATCTAACCTGACAATCCTTGTTCCCACACACCACGCTGGCACAACCCTGTCTTCGTTAAGTATTAACGGTGTAACGACTTCATCATCAACCCGTCTCGTACTTGGCAATGTCGAGTATGCACAGCTTCTTGTGGAAGCGCGGGAACAGTCAATCCGGGCAACTTATTCTTAGGATCAATATGATGTTTGCATCATTTGGAGAAAAGTATTTATGTTTATTTCGTTGGGGAAGTTTATTTCAAAATATCAAAAACCGCTGGTGTGGATATTTGGCGCGTTAGCTGTTTACTTTCTTGTCTTCCATAATCTGACACGATTCCCGGCTCCCTGGTTCGATGAAGGCTCACATCTGCATGTCCCCAAAACACTGGTGCAACATGGCGTCTATGCCGACATAAGCAGTGAAGGATTCCGATATTACGGACCAACCATCGGGGTGGGACCGACCGTGATGCTTCCAATCGCGGCGATGTTCAAATTGTTTGGCACAGGCCTATTGCAGGCTCGTATCGTCATGGCTCTGTATCTCCTGGCTGCCGTATATGTTTTTTTTCGATTGGTTGCGTATTTGTCCGGGACACAGGTGGCATTTATTGCTGTAGCATTGATCCTTTCTTCCCGTAGCGTATTGCTCTTGGAGTACGGCAGGCAGCTTCTAGGCGAGGTGCCGGGGCTTTTCTTCCTGCTCCTTGCCATTTATTTATGGTTCTCCCAGTGGAACGAAAGTGACTGGAAACGCTTATCGCTGATCGGACTACTCTTTGGGTTGGCGATGATCACAAAATATCAATACCTGTTGTTCCTGGGGCCGGTATTGTTCCTTTCTTGGCTGTTTGATGTTTTTTATTACAAGACATCCTCCCACCGTAACTTTCTTGTGCCAGGTATCATTGCAGCGGGGAGTTTTAGCGTTTGGCAAATTCTTACACTTCAATATCTAGGTCCTTATACAGTCATGGAAAACCTGGCGTTATTACAAGCATCTGCTGAAGGCGCTGCGTTTAACTTTAACATAACTCAGCTTGCCGCCAACTTAGGTGAGTTAACATCCCGTGCCGCTTATCTCGGAGCATTACTACCTGCATTAATTTATGGGTTATTTATTTCTTTGCCGCGTACACACGAAGGACAGAAATGGAGCATTATATTTCTTCTCGTCTCTTTGAACCTGGTCTGGTATGTTATGGCATCCATCGGTTGGATACGATATGCATTCCTTGGGTTGGGATTATCCAGTATTTTCATTGCCCGGTTGTTTACGGAAATATCTGGAAGTTTCAATTTCGATTGGAGTGCCGGGTTCTTTCGATCATGGTTTGACATACGCAATACGTCTAAATTTGCAATTGCTCTCTGGCTACTGGTGATCATCGTCACACCGCTGGCTAAGACTTCACTGGAGATCGCGTTACCAGGTCCCCCTTATGCCCAACAAATGTCAGTCTATCTTGATGAGAATGTTCCCGTGGGTGCAGTAATTGAAACCTGGGAGCCAGAAATGGGATTCCTGACCGACCATAACTATCATTATCCGCCAAATGCTTTGCTGGCAGTTGCAGTGGATCAAGTGTATTACGGCGGTGAGCCTGTACAGGAGAGATACAAATTTGTGCAAACCGAGCACCCTGATTTTCTGCTTGCCGGCGAATTTTCAAAATGGACGGCGATTTATCCTCTTGAGGAATTGGGGGCTGAATATGAACTGGTTGCAACATATGGAGATTACGATCTTTACCAGAGAGTCAAATAAATCATGAGCAAGAACAAAGCACAGAAATTTCTCTGGGTTGAGGCGGTCAAAGTCCTTGCTCTCCTGTGGATATTCCTCAATCATGTTGCAGAGCAGTTATTCGGGTCTCCGCTGATCAGCAACCCGTTTTTTGGGTGGCCACCGTTGTCTGACCGACTGATCCAGCTTCTTCCGTTGGAGGGGTACGGGGCATGGAACATTCCTGTAAACTTTCTCCGCTATATCGGTTGGTTCGGCGATCAGGGAGTACAGTTGTTCATCATTGTCAGCGGATTTGGGCTTACCTGGGGCTTGCTGACCCGGCAGGCAAATGAACCGGTCAAACCCCTTCCTTTTTACAGAAGCCGTGCAGTTAGGATCTTCCCCTTATGGTGGGGTGTTCATTTGATATTCACTATAACCTGGATTCTGACAGGCTGGGGGCTGTCAATTTTCGAGCCTTCCACTTTGTTAAGTTTTATGGGCATCCGTCTCACGCCCGGATTGCTCTATTACTTTGCACCGGCGTGGTGGTATTTCTGGCTGCTTGTTCAGTTATATCTGGTATTTCCACTCCTTTGGAATGGGCTTCGCAAATGGGGACCATTCAAACTACTTCTCTGGGGCAGTCTGGCAGCCTTTGTTATTCGCGGCATTGGGTTATTTACGTTTGAGACCTATCTGGATGCATGGTCTAGAGGTGCGATCTTCATCACACGCCTGCCCGAGTTCATATTTGGTATCAGTCTTGCATCCTGGATTTTCACACATCCTTATGCAACGCAGAAACGCCTAATGTCGTGGGGGGCGAGCCTGGCCTCGATATTTATTTATTTTACAGGTATCTATCTGTCATTATCCCTGTCTGGCATGATCTTTGCACCGTTTCTGCTCGGCGTTTCTGCTTTCATCCTGCTGTATCAATTCTTGAATAAAATATTGCCAGCCTCCCCGCGCTGGTTGCAGGAGTCCACTGAATGGCTGGGCAGGCATTCCTATTCCCTTTATCTGGTCCATCATCCTGTCATTCTGGCATTGATCTCCTATGGATCGATTATCTCCATCCGGACGTTCAGTAAGATAGGCATTGCGTTTGTTCTGATGATCGTTCTGGGACTGGGGTTGGAATGGGGAGTTGAATTTGCCCGGACTAAATTTCGTAATCTTCACGAAAGTCTTGGAACCCTCCGATTCAAACTGGCCTCCGCTCTGGTCGCATTAACAATAATGCTGGTACTCGTTGGAGCTGAACTCGCCGTCCGCCGTTTTGACCCGCAGGAAGTGCGCGGATGGGGAGAGCGTTCTGCTCTTGAGATGGATTCCCAATTTGGCTGGAAACTGATCCCATCCAAAACAACGCGGCTGCGCTGGTTAAGCTACGACTATGTGGTTGAAGCCAATTCCCTGGGCTTTCCCGGACCAGAGTACCCGGTCCAAAAACCGGCTGATGTGTTCCGCATCCTAGTGACAGGAGATGCATTCTCCAGTGCTGAAGGAGTGGACACGGATAAAGCTTGGCCGCGTCTTTTGGAAGATCGCTTAAATGAGTTCATGGTCGGTAAAAAGGTCGAGGTCTTGAACTTTTCAATTTCCGGTTATGGTCCGAATCAGTATGCTGAGGTGATCGGGAAATTCGTCCCGCTCTATCAGCCGGATTTGATCATTGTGGAGGTCTTTGTTAATGATTTTCAGGATGCCCTGTGGACAACCGAGGACTTCCAGAATAATATCGGATTCAATGCAGGTGATCCCAACGGTTTAATTACCATAATAAAACTGGAAAGCCTGCGGTCCTGGATCGATATAAATATTAAGCAAAAACTAAAAGAATTTCTTCAAGATGAGCCAAATGAGCAGGGCTATTTTCTTGGTCATATTGCAACACTGGAACTTCAGCAATTGGACACATTGGAATATGCCCGAGACGAGGTATATGATGATTTGAAAAGGATCGAAGTTGTGGCTGGTGATTCAGGTGCCGAGATCGTTTTGGTCATGGCGCCCTCCTCAGTACAGATATGTTCGAAAGATGAACTGCCTTATTTTCCCCGCCATATTGAACTCACAGACTCGACACGATATGATATTGACCAGCCGCAAAGACTCATGTCCGGGATCACAGACTCGCTTGATTTGCCAATGTACGATTTGCGGACTGCCTTGTCATTCGAAGAATCATGCCCTTACCAGACTCATAACATGCACTGGACTTTACACGGTGTCCGTCTAAAGTCCAGTGCATGTTATGA
>DNDO01000017.1 GCA_003484265.1 Anaerolineae bacterium | reverse complement strand
ACCGGTACTTTTCCTTCCAGCACCCATTCGCCGCCCTTGCCGGGCGTGACGCCAGCAACAACGTCGGTGCCGTATGCGACCATCTGGGTGGTGTGGAATAGACCTTCGTTGCCGGTAATACCCTGCACGAGAAGGCGTGTTTCTTTGTTGATAAGTATGCTCATTAATTATTTTCCCTTTGCCGCGGCAACTGCCTTCTTTGCGGCATCTGCCAGAGTTTCAGCTGTGATCATGTTCGCGTTCTCAAGAAGTTTGCGCCCCTCCTCTGCGTTCGTTCCGACAAGACGTACCACCATTGGTACCTTCGGCTTTACTTCATCCATCGCGACGAGTATCCCGCGCGCCACTTCGTCACATCGGGTGATGCCACCGAAGATATTGAACAGGACCGCTTTTACAGCCGGGTCGGAGAGGATGATGCGCATTGCCGCCGCAACCTTGTCTGCTCCTGCGCCGCCGCCAATATCCAAAAAGTTGGCTGGTTCGCCGCCGAACAATTTGACGATATCCATGCTTGTCATCGCGAGTCCCGCGCCGTTGACCATGCACCCGATATTGCCATCCAGTTTGATGAACGAAAGCCCATGCCTTCGTGCTTCCGTCTCAGCGGGAGCTTCTTCATCTATATCGCGGATTTCGGCAAGGTCCATATGGCGGAACAACGAGTTATCGTCGATCAGCATTTTGCCGTCGAGAGCGACCAGTTTATTGTCATTCGTGATAACAAGCGGATTGATCTCAGCAAGTTCCGCGTCTGTATCTTTGTATACCTGCCATAACCCCGAAGCGATCTTGCTGAAGTCACGCCAAAGTTCGCGAGGAAGATCTATGGATGCCGCGATGTCTCGCGCTTGATAATCGCGCAGCCCAAGTAATGGGTCAATGTGTACTTTGATGATCTTCTCGGGAGTCTTTTCCGCGACTTCCTCGATGTCAATACCTCCCGCGGCAGATGCGATCATCACGGGTTTCTTCGCGGCACGGTCGTTGGTGATGGCGAAATAGATTTCGTTCTTGATGGAGGCGGCTTCGTCCACGAGTACCTTGCGGACGGGCAGGTCTTTGATCGTCATCGCCAATATTTGTTGTGCAAGTTCCGAAGCTTCCTTGGGGTTCTTGGCAACCTTTACGCCGCCGGCTTTTCCGCGACCACCGACAAGCACCTGCGCTTTAATAACTGCGCGGCCACCCAACTCTTCGGCAATTTGTTTTGCCTCATCAGCGGTAGCCGCAACCCTTCCGTTTGGGATGGGAATTCCATATTTTGAAAAGATTGTTTTCGATTGATATTCGTGAAGTTTCATTGTCTTCCCTTGTGTGGATTTCTATTACTTGGGCATTATACCACCTGTAAATTTATGGTATCCTCGCAACTCCGTTATGAAACATCTACTGAGAATACGCATATTTTTAAAGCCATATACATGGCAAATACTGACGGCTCTACTCATGTTGTTGAGCCTAACTGGACTAAACCTCGTCGTCCCGCGCATTATCCGGTCTGTGATCGATGACGGATTGACTGGCGGCGAAGTCGGATACCTTGTCAGTTCAGCGTTTCTTTTACTTGGACTTGGGCTTGGTTCAGCGATTTTGAATCTGGGCAACCGCTATTTATCTGAGTGGATCGCCGTTCGAGTCGGTTACGACCTGCGCAACCGCATGTATAACCATATCCAGCGACTGCCGTTCACCTATCACGACCATGTCCAGAGCGGACAGTTAATCTCGCGCTGTATCGAAGACGTCCGGTCGATCGAGCGGTTCGCGGGCGGGTCGGTTGCCGACCTCGTTCGATTTGTGATACTTACACTGGGTATTCTTTGGATCATGCTTACCGATAATACTTTCCTGGCGATCATTGCATTATTGCCAATGATCCCGCTTATCATGATGACAACCAACTTTGGAACAAAGATCGGCAGTCTGTTCTTTGCAGTGGATCAGGCGATTGGCGAAGTGTCCAACCGATTGCAGGAAAATGTCGTCGGCGTGCAGGTTGTCCGTGCATTCGCGCGGGAGAAATATGAGACAGATCGATTTGGCGTAGCCAATAAAAAGGTATTCAGCACATGGGTGCGCGTTATCGATGAATGGTCGAAGATCATGCCGACCACCAACTGGTTGACAGCCCTCAGCATCATCCTAATCCTATGGTTTGGAGGACAGATGGTTATGGAAGGCACGCTGACGGTCGGCGCAATTGTCGCATTCAATGCATACATCTTAATGATGGCGGAGCCTGCCCAGCAACTGACAGGACTCGTTAATGCGGGCGGCGAAGCGGCGGCGGGAGCGCAACGCGTGTTTGAAGTATTGGATACTCATCCCGCCATCCATTCGCCAAAAGACGCAAAGATGCTGGATGTTTTGCGTGGCGGAGTTGAGTTTCGGGATGTCGCATTGAAATATAAAGATGAGACAACCGCCTCATTAAGCGGGATCAATTTGAAGGTCGAGCCGAACCGCATCGTCGCGTTGATCGGTCCGACGGGTTCGGGGAAAACGTCGTTCGTAAATCTCATCCCGCGTTTCTATGATGTCACCGAAGGGGGTGTTTTCGTGGATGGGCAGGACGTGCGCAATGTGGATTTGGTTTCATTGCGCAGGCAGATCGGGATCGTGTTGCAAACGTCGCTATTGTTCTCGGATACGATCAAAGGCAATATTGCGTACGGCCGCCCCGATGCAACAATGGAAGAGGTGGTCGCCGCCGCGAAAGCCGCTCAGGCACATGAATTTATCGAGGGCTTCCCCAATGGATATAACACAATTGTCGGTGAACGAGGTGTTACGCTTTCAGGCGGGCAGCGCCAGCGGGTAGCGATTGCGCGTGCCTTGTTGATGAATCCGCGTATATTGATTTTGGACGACTCGACTTCATCCGTGGATACGCAGACTGAAAAACTCATTCAAGCCGCATTGGATAATCTTATGGAAGGGCGAACGACCTTTGTGATCGCGCATCGCCTGTCCACGGTTCGCCGTGCGGATATGATCCTGGTGATGGATAAGGGACAGATCGTGGAACGCGGCACGCATAATGAATTGCTCAAGGCAGGCGGCTTGTATAAGGAAATTCACGACCTGCAATTGGTCGATCATGCGGAGTTTACGGAGGAGATGAAACTCCAGCCATATGAAAAGACCAACCCCGACGAAGCCGCTCATGCGCTTTCATAAATTCTTTGATCCGACAAGCTCGCAACACATACACGGCACACACATGCAGTTGAGCGCGAAAAAAACACCAGACGCTCTTCAATGAAATTTAATTAATCCTGATTCCTGAAACCTGACACCATGACTAAAATCATTCCACCCGAATATATTCTCAAATCTGAAGAAGCTTACGATAAGGGTTATGACCCCAAGGTGACGCGCGGACTTATGCGTTTCTTGAAGCCCTACACCGCACGGATATTATTTGCATTGTTCCTTATGATCATCGTTACGGCGGCGGCGGTTTCGTGGCCCTACTTTGTCAAATTGGCTATTGATGAGGGAATGGGAAAGAACGATCCTGTTGCACTGAAAAATATTGCGCTGGCGTTTCTCGCTGTTTCGCTCATTCAACTTGTTACGAACTTCTTCCGCGTGCGGATCATGTCGCGGGTGGGTCAGCATGTTCTGTTCGACGTACGTACCGCGATGTTCGATCATTTGCAGAAATTGTCGTTGAGCTTCTACAACCGTTATAGCGTGGGGCGTGTCATTACGCGAGTCATCAATGACGTGGGAACGTTGCGTGAGTTCATCACATGGGCGGTGCTGGCGATTGTTCGAAATCTTTTGGCGATCATCGGCACACTCATCGCGATGGTTGCGCTCAATTTCCGATTGTCATTGATAACGTTTGCCGTCGTTCCTTTAATGGTTCTTGCAACGTTTATCTACCGCAACGTTGCACGGCGGAATTATCGCAAGGTGCGCTCGGCTGTCTCTTGGACAAATTCTGTTTTGGCGGAAAATGTTAATGGCGTAAGAGTCGTGCAGGCGTTTTCGCGTCAGGAACATAATTACAAGAATTTCAAGGAATATGTCAACCAGTATGTCTTCGAAACCAGCATGGACGCAGCGCGGGTGGCTTCCATATTCACTCCTATTGTGGATGTGCTCGGCGCGGTGGCTACGGCGCTTGTCGTTTATATCGGCGGGACATACGTGCTGGGCGAGTCGATCACGCCTGGAGTGTTGATCGCTTTTGTGTTGTATATCGACCGCCTCTTCGATCCCATCCGGGATCTGAGTCGGCGTTTCGATACTTTGCAATCCACGATGGCGGGCGGCGAACGTATCCTTGAGCTGCTGAATACGGCGGTCGAAGTTCAGGATGCGGAAGATGCCAAGGAAATGCAACCAGTTCTAGGCAACGTTCGATTCGAGGACGTCCAATTCCACTATTCCGATGACCCAACTCTTGTCCTCGACGGGAT
>DNDO01000082.1:986-4971 GCA_003484265.1 Anaerolineae bacterium | reverse complement strand
CATCAGATCTCCATAGTTTTGAATTGCGCCACCCAAGCCTCCGTCAGTATCGGAAGCAAACCCATCCTCAAGATTCAGCCCCTGCAGGGTAACATTGATTCCGCTATCAACGACAACTATACGATCGCCACCGCCGCTGACCGTTACAAATGGATCAAGCGCGGATCCATCTACGACGGTATCTTTAGTGAAAGTGATCGGCGAACCTAAGAGGATGGTTTGACCCGCCAAAGATGGATCAAAGGTAACTGTTCCGCCGCCCGTTGGTAAATGCTGAACCGCAAAACGCAGGGAGTCCACACCGCTACTGTTGGTGTTGAATACGATCGGGTTCGCATTTTCGTATTCATACGCGCCTATATCACAGGATGGTCCGATCGGGCGGATCGTACCGCGCTGATCAATGGTCTCGCAGGCGCCATCATTCCCCGCATCGATGGCGAGGCTGATGGTTTGCAGGCTATGCACATATGTGCTGTTAATCAGTGCAAGATAGTTGAGCGCAGGGTCCTGCCCGGTGATGTTATTCGTGGTCACCCCTGTTACGGTACAATTCGAGCTGACATTTTCGATCAAGTTGTAATCCAGCGAATTGATCGTACCCCTGCAATCATCGTCTGAATTAAATTCATAAGCAGAGACGTTATCCGCGATGATGGTGTTCTGAAGATTCACAGTTCCGAAGGATACAATCCCACCACCGCCAAATAAACCTTGCACAGTGTTGCCAGCGATTGTGACATTGTTCAAGTTGAGCGTACCGAAGGGGATAAATATGCCGCCACCAGAACCACTTGCATGTGTATTGGTATTGCTGCTGATGGTGCTGTTCTTCACCGTTACCGTATCACCACTTGGATTATTTATATACAGGCCACCACCAGCTTCTTCGGTATCAGTAGTATTATTGAAAATTGCGCTTTCCTCGATGGTGACGGTTGAGTCTGATATATATACACCACCAGCTGCCCCGGCGGTGTTTCCCGAAATAGTGACTCGGGTCAGGGTCGCGCTTGCTGTATTGACAATGTACAACCCGCCCCCATATGTGTAAGCATCATGCGAATCAATATCATCGTTGTTACTGATCTCGGTGTCAGAGATACTCAAGATACATGTATTACAAGAGACTCCGCTTCCATGGTCGCTGTGGTTCTCTGTGACCAGACTGTTCGTAACAGTCAACGATCCCGTGTTCGCAAAAACCCCGCCCCCGTTGCCATATTGTAAATTAACTGTATTATCCTGAATGATCACTTCATCCAAACTCAGGAGTGCTCCGGCGCTGTAAATTCCACCTCCACCATCTGCGATTGCATATCCGCCGGTGATCTTCATACCGGATATATCCACATTGATCGCCCCACTGTTCATATAGAAAACTCTATAAGTTTCGTCCCCATCTATCGTCAGCAGGTTCGATCCAGGTCCGACAATCCACACCGGTTGGGTGATTGCCAACTGACTGGTAAGCAAAATCGTCCCCGTTACACTGAAATCGATTGTGTCGCCCGGATCAGCAACACCCAACGCATCGCGCAAAGAACAGTCGCCGTCCAAGCAGGAACCGTCATTTTCGTCCACCAGCGTGTTCACGGTCAGGGTCGCCGCGTATGCAGGGCTGGCTGGCGTCAACGCCAACAGGCTGGCAACCATACTCGCCATTAAAATAAAGTAAAAAGATCGTTTAAACATTCTTCTCCTTATTCAGAGTAGTCACCGGCTATAAACCGGTATGGTTCGAGGCAGGGCAACTCTGCCCGCCAGATCGGTGAGACTATACCCTTCTGTCTGTTGAGTTTGTTGACTTTTGTTGCGTAAGGGTCTGACTGCAAATGTTACACATGGCATAGCAATAAGGCGTTCGGTGTAAAATGGGGTATGGCGAAACGCAGAACAATCATTGCCCCCGAAGCCTTCGAAACTCTTGGCGAATTGATCTGCTTCCTGCGGGAACGCGCGCGTCTTACACAGCGCGATCTAGCCGCCCAGGTGGACTATCATTACAGCTATATCAGCCGCATAGAAAAAAACCAGCATACCCCTGCCGTCTCCACTCTTTTGGGCAGGTTCATCCCCGCCCTCGAGGTTCAGGACGATCCCCTATGGGTGGAGCGCATCATCGCTCTCGCTTCAAAAAAACCGTCAGGCAGAATAACCCTGCCGACTGAAGGAACAGAGAAAACCGTCCCTGAAAGAAAAATCTATCAACCGCCAGCCAGTCTCACTTCCATGTTGGGACGCGCAAAAGAATCCGATCAAGCCGTCGATATGTTGTTAAAGGATGATATTCGACTGCTCACTATTATCGGTCCGCCTGGTGTCGGCAAAACGCGCCTGGCACTGCATCTAGCTGAGGAACTAACTGGGCGGTTTGACCATGGATCAGTATTTGTCAACCTTGCCCCAGTGCCTCATTTTTCCATGGTGCTCCCAGCCCTCGTCGAAGCCATGGGGCTTCAAGAAAGGTCTGGCGTATCCGTTGAGATCATGCTTGAAACCTACCTGAAAAGCATGCAGCTCCTGATCGTCATGGATAATTTTGAACAGGTGTTGCAGGCATCTCCCGCTCTGGGAGGGCTTCTCAAACACGCTCCTCAAATAAAAATTTTGGTTACCAGCCGTGAGGCGCTGCGCATACCTGGGGAACATGAATATCATCTCTCTCCCCTGCCGTTGCCAGTCAACCCCGGGAGCAGCGTTCAAAAACTGGATGATTCCCCGGCAATACAACTCTTTGTCCAAAGAGCCCGTTCGGTCAAATCGACATTTGAACTAACCGATGAGAACGCTTCGCGCGTCGCTGAAATTTGCCGCCGTCTCGATGGACTCCCCCTCGCGATAGAACTTGCCGCCGCCCGCATCCAGACCCTCAGCCTGACCATGATGCTCGAACAATTCGAACGCCGCTTCGACTGGCTCACACGCGGAAGAAGCGATATACCTGAATGGCGCAAGACACTTTCCGGCGCAATCACTTGGAGCTACCAGATGCTTTCGGCAGCCGAGCGTATCCTGTTTCAGCGGCTCTCGGTCTTCGAAGGCGGGTGGGGAATTGAGGCCGCGGAGAAAATATGCAGTGACAATGATGCCTGCCCGACCTCGGAAATATTCAACCTGCTCCTGACCCTTTCAGACCGTTCCCTTATCGCCGTCGATTCGGGAGACGACATAACACGACACTATTATCTTGAAACCATCCGTCACTTTGCACGTGAAAAACTCGAGCAATCTGGTGAACTTCCTTCGATGCGAACACGCCATCTTGAATATTTCATGGTGTGGATGGATGAAATGGAACCCCTGATCAATAAAATCCCTCCTCACGAATTCAGGCGAACGATCGAACGGGAACATAACAACATCCGCGCCGCGCTCGAGTGGGCTTTGGCAACTCCTGCGGAAATTGAAAATGGACTCAGGCTGGTTTATTCGATATGCTCGGTCTGGATGAAACTCAGCCATTTTAGTGAAGCGCTTGGCCTGGTCGAAACATTTTTACCCCACACCTTGAGCGACGACCGAAAAAGTCACCGCGCAAATCTCCTTTATTTGAAGTCAGCCCTTTCCTATTGGCACGACAACCTGCAACAAGCTCTCAAAACAGGTCTTGAAGCGGAAGAGCTCTCACGAGAGGTCAATGACAAAAAATTGCTTGCCAATATCTTATCCTATCTGGGAGGGAATATCTATCGGGAACTCAATGAGATCGGAATGGCTAGGGATGCACTCCTGGAAAGCATTGCCCTCTGCAGAGAAATTGACCATCGGTCACGATTAAGCATCTCGCTAACAGGACTTGGCGCGGTATTGTTCATACTTGATGAAAAGAAAGACTCAAATAGCGCGATTGATGAAGCGATGCAGACTGCCCTAAAGGAGAATGACCTTTGGGGGCAGAGTTACTCCTTGCGCGTTAAGGCAGATCATCTGCGTGTTGAAAAAATGTTTGAGGAAGCTCTCACCGCTTATAAGCGGTCTCTTC
>DNDO01000082.1:496-792 GCA_003484265.1 Anaerolineae bacterium | reverse complement strand
ACCGCTTATAAGCGGTCTCTTCAAGTTTCCCTCGCAATCGAAGACCGTGTCACAGCCGGTATGGTGCTTGCAAACATGTCGCTGCTTGCCAACGTATTGGGCGAATCCAAATCATCAGGTGAATACGCCGATTCGGCACTGCGCCTCTTTCGTATGATCGGGAGTGATTATCAACAGCCCTTTCCACTTCGAATGTTGGCTTACTCAGCCCTGCAAAATGGAGATATTGAGTCTGCGCAGTTCTATATAAAAGAAAGCCTCAATGGCAATATAGAGATCGATCACAAGATAGGGAT
>DNDO01000082.1:0-321 GCA_003484265.1 Anaerolineae bacterium | reverse complement strand
ATCGATCACAAGATAGGGATCCTTGCCTGTTTGTCTGCATTGGCGGAGATCCAACTCTCACTGAATAATGTAAACCAATCAGCACGATTGTATTGCTTTGTAACGGCGCAATTGAAGAAAGACTCTCTTCAATTAATGGAACCCGATGAGTTTGCCATGAAAAGGCTGGCTCTAGCGTTGACGCATCATATTAATGATAAGGCAATTAAAAAGATAATTTATGGTACCGAAAGGTTATCATTAGATGAAATAATTAAGGAATTAAATTTTTAAATCGCTTGAATCTAAATCCTCTGCCCCTACGGCTTCTCCAACCCATGT
>DNDO01000022.1:1988-9278 GCA_003484265.1 Anaerolineae bacterium | reverse complement strand
CTTGAAAGTTTAATGTTAGAAAATCTTTATATCCGTGGACGCAAATTAACACAATAAAGGATTGTATGAATTTCAAATCACTCCCCACCGACTCAAAATCCATCCTTGCCATGCAATGGGCGGATTATGAACCATATTACAAAGACCTTGAAGAACGCGACCTGAACTTGAACACCATCGATCAGTGGCTTGACGATTGGTCCGAGTTGGCGGCGACCGTGGACGAGCAGTATTGGCGATTGGAGATCGCCACCACGGTCAATACAGCGGATAAGGAGGCTGAGGAAAGATACGGGATCTACACAGCGGAAATTCAGCCTTCAGCAAAGACCTCCGAACAAAAGCTAAAGAACAAATTGCTGGATAGCGGTCTTTCGCCTGATAGCTTTGCAACCGGCCTGCAGAGGATAAAAGCCGAAGCAAATATATTTAACGAGGCGAACCTGCCTCTTCTTGCCGAAGAACAAAAACTAAACCTGGAATATAACAAGACCGTCGGCTCAATGACCGCGATATGGGAAGGTGAAGAGAAGAACATGTCTGAAATGTTCTCTTTATTGTTCAATCCTGATCGCACCATCCGTGAACGCGCATGGCGGCTGGGTGAGGAACGAAGGTCAAGGGAATGGGATGCCATCAGCGGATTGTGGGAAAAATTCGTTCCCCTGCGGTTAAAGATCGCGGAGAATGCGGGTATGGATTACCGCGCTTATATGTGGGAGCAAAGATTCCGTTTTGATTACACACCCGAAGACTGCAAATCGTTCCATGCGGCGATCGAAGAAGTCGTTGTCCCTGCGGCAAAGCGTATCTATGAAAAACGCAGGCAGAGGCTGGGGGTCGACTCGGTTCGTCCCTGGGATATACATGTCGATCCGTTGGGAAGCAATGAACTCGTTCCCTTTCAGTCCCTGGATGAGTTCAAGGAAAGGACGCGCGATATCTTTCGGCAGGTCGACCCGAAGTTTGGCGAATATTTCCAAACATTGATGGATGGAGACCTGCTCGACATTGAGAGCCGTAAGGACAAGGCACCCGGTGCCTATAGTTTGGGACTGCATGTTGCGCACCGTCCCTTTGTTTTTATGAGCGCGACGAATACGCACTGGGATGTTGAAACGATCCTGCATGAAGGCGGTCACGCGTTCCATGAGTTCGAACGGGCGCATGTGAATTTCTTCCAACGCGGAGAGATCTACCTGCCCGCAGAATTCGCAGAGGTGGCGTCCATCGGAATGGAGTTGCTTGCCTCGCCGTACATCACGAGGGAACACGGCGGATACTACACTGAACAGGATTCGGCGAGGGCGATGATAGGCCAGCTCGAGTTCTATATCAAATTCTTTCCATATATGGCGCTCGTAGATGCCTTCCAGCATTGGGTCTATGAAAATCCGATGGAGGCGTCCAATATATCCAAATGCAACGATAAATGGAGCGAGTTATGGGATCGTTTCATGGCAGGCGTGGATTATTCCGGCCTCGAGGATTCCAAGCGAACGTATTGGTATTGGCAGTCACATATCCATACGGGACCTTTTTATTATGTTGAATATGGCTTGGCGCAACTGGGCGCGATCCAGGTGTTCGGCAACGCGCGTAAGGATCAGAAAAAGGCAGTTGCAGATTACCGCAAGGCGCTCGCTTTGGGCGGGACAGTTCCGCTTCCTGAATTATTTACAGCGGCGGGAGCAAAATTTGCGTTCGATGCGAAGACGTTGAAAGAAGCTGTTGATCTGGTGGAAGAGGTGATCGGCGAATTGGAAGCAAAACTTTAAGTTGAAGCAACGAAAGGTGGAGTTCATGCAATATGTTAATCTCGGCAAAACTGGATTGAAGGTTTCGCGCCTGTGTTTGGGGATGATGAGTTACGGTTCAAAGAAGTGGCGCAACTGGGTGCTTGAAGAGGAAGAATCCAAGCCGTTTATCAAACGCGCGCTGGATGCGGGTATCAACTTCTTTGATACAGCGGATGTTTACTCGATCGGCGGGAGCGAAAAGGTGACGGGAAAGCTTCTTAAACAATTCGGCGTGAAACGGGAAAATGTTGTCATTGCAACCAAGGTGAACGGTCAAATGAGCGACGACATCAACGATAAAGGTCTCTCGCGCAAGCATATTATGGACTCAATAGACAAGTCGCTCAAACGTTTGCAGATGGATCATGTTGACCTGTATCAGATCCATCGCTGGGATAACGAAACTCCCATAGAAGAGACGATGGAGGCGTTGAACGATGTTGTCAGGTCGGGCAAGGCGCGGTATATCGGAGCGTCGTCCATGTCCGCGTGGCAGTTCTCAAAGGCGCAGTACACAGCCCAAAGTCACGGTTGGACTCGCTTTGTATCCATGCAGAATCACTACAATCTTGTCTACCGCGAGGAGGAACGTGAGATGATTCCCTTGTGTCTTGACCAGGGCGTCGGTCTCATCCCGTGGAGCCCGATGGCGCGCGGATTTTTTGCAGGGGACAGAAAACGCGGAGGCGGTGGAAAGACGGCACGCGCGAAGAACGATCCGATTGCTAACAACTTGTATTTCCGTGAAGAGGATTTTACGGTTGCTGACCAGGCGGCAGAGCTCGCGAAAGAACACGGCGTATCGGGTTCGCAGATCGCGCTGGCGTGGATGTTGAACAAGCCGCACATTACCGCCCCGATCATCGGCGCCACCAAGATGGACCATCTCGAACAAGCCATCGCTGCGCTCGATATTAAACTTTCAGTGGATGAAATAACGCGGCTCGAAGAACATTATCAGCCGCACCCTGTTTTGGGGCATTCCTGACAAACTGTTGACAACCGACGAAGAGCAGTAACCAGTATGGCTGTCCGCCGTCTGTTCATTGGTAAAATAACAGGGTAAATCATCAGAGATGGAGTAAACATTGACCGAAACCTTCAAGATCGTGATCCCCATGGCGGGGTGGGGAACTCGTATGCGTCCCCACACCTATAGCAAGCCCAAGCCGCTCGTCAGCGTGGCGGGCAAGACGACCCTTGAACACCTGCTCGATATGTTCAAGACCATGCCGAACCCCGGGAACCTTGAATATATATTTATTGTCAGCCCCTTTCTCGGCGAGTTGCAGATTCCCGAGTTCATAAAAGAGAAATACCCTGATATCAACGCGCACTTCGTAGTGCAACATGAGATGAAGGGACAATCCCACGCGCTTTGGCTGGCGCGCGAATATTTGCACGGACCGATGCAGATGGTCTTTTCAGACACCCTCATCGAAACGGACTTCTCGTTTCTTGCCAAAGAGACGGCTGATTCTGTCGCGTGGGTGATGCCCGTCCCTGACCCCCGCCGCTTTGGCGTGGCGGAGGTCGGCGAGGACGGCTGGGTGAAACGCTTCATCGAGAAGCCAAAGACCAAAGAGAACAACCTCGTCATTGCCGGGTGTTATTATTTTAAAGAGGCAAAAGATTTGGTTTCCGCCATCGATGAACAGATCGAACGTAATGTAACCCTAAAGAATGAATATTTTCTGGCAGATGCCATGTCCATCATGATCGAACGCGGGACGAAGATCCGCGTGCATGAGATCAGCACCTGGCTCGATACCGGTACCATTGATGCAACCATCGAGACGAATAAAACCCTTCTGGAGCGCGGAGCGGCAAATATAACAAAGGATGAATCGCATGACACCGTCAGGATCATTGCCCCGTCATTTGTGCACCCCAGCGCAGAGATCACTGAGTCGGTCATCGGACCTCATGCTTCCATTGGAGCAAACTGCAAGATCAGCCGGGCAGTAATTCAGGAAAGCATTATTGATGAAGGTACTGAGATAAAACGCACAGCCCTGATCAATTCCCTGATCGGAAGTAATTGTTATGTGGAGGGGCAGCCGAATTCAGAAGAGCCTTTGTGTTTGAACATTGGCGATAACAGCTCGGTCGTTTCAAAGTAAGATGGATACCGTAGAATGCCGCTCCGATTCAACCTTTGCCGAACGGCCTTTATCCGTCACATGGCAGGGATATAAATACGAGGTTGCTGAGATCATCGCGCGCTGGCGCGGTCCCGCTGAAAGGGGCTTCCGCGTCAAGACGACAAGCGGGGACGCTTTTGAAATAACGTATCGGGAAATTCCCGACGAATGGAATGTTCAACCAATTTAATCCGTCATTGCAGGGAGCGAAGCGGCGAAGCAATTTCCTGCACAGTATGGGATTGCTCCGCAGGGCAAATGCCCTCCTCGCAATGACGGAACCAATGGAGGCTCAATGCAGGAAGTGACGAACGCAAATCGATTATCAAAACGCGTGGCTGGACTCAAGCCATCGGGCATTCGCAAATTTTTCGACATCGCCGCGACAATGGACGATGTGATCTCGCTCGGCATCGGCGAGCCCGATTTCACCACGCCGAAACCGATCCTCGATGCGGGTATCCGCTCGCTGCAGAACGGCGAGACGCATTACACCTCCAATTGGGGCAAGATCGAATTGCGTGAGGCGGTATCCGAGCACCTGCAAAATTTATATAAGGTAAAGTACGATCCAAAAAACGAGATCATTGCCACGGTCGGCGTTTCGGAGGCGCTGTATCTTACCTTCACCGCCATCCTCGACCCCGGTGATGAGGTCATCGTTCCGACACCGTGCTTCGTTTCGTATCAGGCAGAGGTCATCATGGCGGGCGGTGTTCCCATCGAGGTGGTTGCGCGCGAAGAAAATAATTTCATGATCGACCCCGCCGACATCCGCAAGGCGCTCACGCCAAACACCAAATGTATCTTTATCGGTTATCCATCCAACCCAACCGGCGCTGTCGCCACGCGCGAAGTGATGATCGAGATCGGCAAGATCGCGGAGGAGCATGACCTGTTGGTTGTGTCCGATGAAATCTACGACCGTCTTGTCTACGATTTTGAACACGTCTGTTTCCCCGCGCTGGATGAAAGCCTAAAGCAACGTACGATACTCCTTGGCGGCTTTTCCAAAGATTACGCGATGACCGGCTGGCGCATCGGCTACGCCTGCGGACCATCCGACCTGATTCAAGGTCTCGTACGCATTCACCAGTACAGCATCATGTCCGCGCCGACGACCGCGCAGGACGCCGCTCTCGAAGCCTTGAAAAGCGGAAATCCCTTTGTGGAGGAAATGGTAAAGGAGTATGATCGCCGCCGCAGACTCCTCGTTGGCGGACTCAACCGCCTCGGCTTGCGGACCTTTGAGCCGCGTGGCGCATTCTACGCCTTTCCCAACATCCAAGCCTCCGGCATGGACGACGAGACCTTCGCGGAAAAGTTGTTACTGGAAGAAAGCGTTGCAGTTGTGCCGGGCAATGCGTTTGGTCCCGGAGGCAACGGTTTTACCCGAATGTGTTACGCAACGTCATATGAAAAGATCGAGGAAGCCCTGCTGCGTATGGAGAAGTTTATGTCGAGGCATGGGTAAAGTTCAATAATCAACAATCAGCAAATAATAAGTAGTAGTTAGATTGCGGACATCACTAATGATGTCCGCTTCTTATTTTTTACATTTGCATTCAATGCGGTAAATGTTCGTGCTTCCATCCTGATATACCAACTCGACCGAGACATATTGATTCTTATACTCGATCACATCTCCAGTGACTAAATAACGGATGTGATACGAGTCCCACAGTTTGGTGTAATCCTGCCGATTGACAGCCCGGTTTAGCCCGGTTTCCTTTTCTGCAACACTCGATGGGAGGCGGGATACATATCCGAAAGCCAAGGGTTTGTGGTGCGCGGTTTGGTAATACAGTTGCAGGTAGCGTGTGGATGCAGCGAGGTCGAGCACTCCTCCGTCATCTGGAAGGTCTGCCAATGCACGGGCATATGAAGGGACGTCAGTCGAAGTGGATGGTAATTGTCCCGGCACAGTTTCGAAAACGAGCAAAGCCAGCAGGGCGAAGACAAGGAACCTGTTTTTTGGAAAATTCGCTATCAACTCCCGCAATGCCAATGCGCACAACATCGAAGCCGCAAGTGTGACCATGACCACCATTCGGACCGGCACGCCGGAGAGTTTCAGGAACGGCAGAAGAGTTTCAAGGATCGTATACGGCATGATGCCGTCGTAGATAACCTTCCCGCCAACTTGTAATGCGGGTCCAAGAGCCATGAGGAAGAAGAATGCCAACAGCAAATACCATAACGTAACCTTGCTTGAATCCGCGAATAAGACAGTACTGCGTTTTAACCATAAATAAAAGAGAAGAATTATTACGGCGTATCCTAAATAAACACTGGCTTCACTCAGACCGAGAGGAAGTTTTGACCAGTAGGGCTCTGTCCATGTGCTGAATTTCCATGCTTCGCCGGGGATGAAGAGTGCCAGCAGGTCGAGCGAGAAATTTATCGGCTTGTGCGCGTCCATGAAGGGATCGATGCGGGAGAGGCGCATAAGGGGCAGAACGATCTGTCCTGCAGAGGCGAGGGCGAGGAATATGAAACTTGATAACGAGATCAAATAATCCCGTTGGAAGATGAAGCGGATGTCGCGGCGTTCGATCATGCGCCAGAGCAGGATGAGTCCGCCGCTAAGGATGCAGTAGAAGAAGTAGTAATAGTCGCACAGCAGGACGAGGTATAAGCTCAGGGAGGAAGCGAGAGCAAGAAGAATGGTGGGGCGGTCGAGCAAAAGAATCCAGAAGAGGAGGAAGAGCGGAATCCATTGCAGGGAGATCAACTGCATGTGCCCGTAATAATGCGCGAAGTGATAGGACGAGAAGGTGAAAATGTATCCTGCAATGATGCTCCCCCAAAAGGAGCGGGTGAGGTGATACGCAAGCCAATAAGATGTGACGCCGCCCATGACGAACGCAAAGATAACCAATGTGTTGAAGGAATGTGTAAGGGAAAGGAAACGTAGTAATGCGATTGCCGTGAGTCCGTTGAACGGGTTTAGCGTTTGACCATAGAGGGTCGTGCCGAAGGGGAAGTGCAGGAGATCCGTGTGCCAGATCGATGGATGGATGCCAGGCTGGGAGACGGCGGTGTTAATCCACCAGATGTTCCAGACGTTTTGCAAGCCGTCGCCCGCGTCTGTAAAGAAGCGTGTGTTAAAGTCGAGAATAAGAGGGTATGTGAGCAGGCAGAATAGGAGCAGATATAACGAGATCGGGATCGCACCGTGCCTTGCAATGATACTAAAGGGACTGTTGTTGAAAACGCGTTTCATGCGCAGTAATTATACAGCCCGAACCATTATGCAGTTGTTCAAGCAATCGCCGAGGTGTACAATCAGGGAAATCACGTCGGAGCGTTTATGAAGAACATTAATCTTCCATCGATAACGATTG
>DNDO01000022.1:0-1674 GCA_003484265.1 Anaerolineae bacterium | reverse complement strand
CCGATTGGAAGGAGTTTGGCGAGTCACCGGTCCTGGTGGATCACATCGAATACTTTGTGGCAGACACGCCCAATTCGATCGGGTATACAGATCGCATGGTCGGCGACAAGGTCACATGTACCGAAGCGGTTGCCTTTATCGAAACAGATGCCAATGAGCCCTACCGGTGCTGCGATACCGGCGAGAGGATCTCATGTCTCGAGGGAGATTTTTCGAGCGATATTCCCACTGTTGATGAAGGATGCACATCCGAGTTAAGGAAAATCTTTGGCGTACCAGACACCCTTGAAGGTGCACAGAAGTACCTGTTCTTTGGAGATTGCTCCGGCGGAAGATTTGCGGAACTTACAGTTGTTCAACTTGATGGGAGTGGGCGTATCCTCTCGAAATCCGTTGGCGTCAGTTCCATTCAAGTTGCGACCAGTGTGTTAAGGTGCGTGCTTGGACCGATCCTGTTAGTTGTCATACTTTGGGTGCTCTATGGGGCGTATCAAAGGAAAACGGCTGAGCCTGTCCGCAGGTTTTGATTTCCTTTTGTAGTTTGAATCAAAAATCCCCGGAACTTTCATCCCGGGGATTTTTGTAAGTTGTGCAGTCAATTATTAGTTGATGACGACGACGTCTGCGGCTTGGAGACCCTTGGGTCCTTGTTCAACAGTGAACTCGACCTTCTGGCCTTCCTGCAGGTTCTTGAATCCTTCGCCTTGAATGGCGGAGAAATGAACGAAGACATCCGGGCCGCCCTCGCGTTCGAGGAAGCCGTAGCCCTTCGTTCCATTGAACCATTTGACTGTACCGTTGATACGTTCCGACATGTTTGCCTCCTTGTGGCAAGTAGAGAATTTTGGAGGGTACTCATTGGGTGTTGCATCGGAGCCGCCTCAACGGCGGTAAAGCAAATCAGCTCCCGGATGAACCGCGAGCTGACCTGGTACTTCCAAAGCAAACTGCTGGTATCCTACGCCCGCAAGGATAACATGAGGGGTTTTATGCGTCAATGAAATCATGAGAAATTAAGCATGCGATGCGATGCCCTCCACAGTGTAAAATTGTAGTTATCATGACAACCCAACCTCAACTCCTCTGGCACAACCCTGCATGGCAACAGCAGGCGCACGATTGGATCCGTTCGGAAGCAAAACAGAACGCCATTCAACTCAAAGGTGAGATCGAACAGCCGCACGCATACGCGTGGTCCACGGTGATGCGCGTCCCATCGGACGCAGGCACGCTCTTCTTCAAAGCCACCGCGGCTGAGACGATCTACGAATCAGCATTGACACAATTGCTGGCAAATTTACAACCCGATTGCATGCCCGACCTCGTCGCCGTGGATACCATTCGCGGCTGGATGCTGATGCGCGACAGCGGCGAACAACTGCGCGCCTCCATCCGCCCGACACAGGATGTAACACCGTGGAAACCTGTCATCACGCGTTTTGCCGAATTGCAGATCGGGCTTGCCGACCACATATCCGAGATCCTTGCGTTGGGCATTCCCGACCATCGCCTCACAGCCCTGCCCGCGCTCTACACAAAACTTCTTGCGGATGAAGCAGGCTTAATGATCGATCAGGAAAAGGGACTGACCGCCGCAGAGTTCGACAAACTCCAAAAACTGACCTCACGCTTCGAGCGGATCTGCACCGACCTCGCTGCATACGGAATTCCCGA
>DNDO01000246.1 GCA_003484265.1 Anaerolineae bacterium | reverse complement strand
AGCCACTGTATGACCGATTCTGGGGCGCGGCGCTGCTCGCTGCCCAAACCGAAGGAGGCACTTGGCCTGGAGGCGAGGCGAGGTTCCCCGAGTACACATCCCTGCGCACCTTGCTGCTATTGCATGACATGGGGCTCGACCCCGCCAGCGAGCAAGCCAAAACGGCGGTCGCCCGTGTGCGCAAGAACATTCAGTGGCTGATGAACATCCCCCAAGAAGATCTGCCCAAAGACGAGGACATCAGTTGGTGGCACAAGCCTTTCTTCGAGGGCGAGGTGGAGCCCTGCATCAACGGCCGCGTGGTCACCATCGGCGCGTACTTTGGCGAAGATATGCAACCCATCGTTGAGCGGCTGTTGGGCGAGCAGATGGCGGACGGCGGCTGGAACTGCGACCATGAACACGGCTCTACCCGCGGCTCCTTCCATACCACCATCGACGTGCTCGAAGGTTTGCTGGAATTCGAGCGCGCAACAGGCGGCTCGCCCGCGGTGGAGGCTGCCCGTGAACGCGGTCAGGAATACCTGCTTGAACGCCGCCTCTTCAAAAGGCTGTCGACCGGTGAAGCCATTGAGTACGATCGCAAGGATGGTCCGGTCTGGACTCAGTTCTCCTACCCAGCCGGATGGCGCTACGACATTCTGCGTGGATTGGACTATCTGCGTGCTGCAGGCGTCAAGCCGGATCCACGTATGAAAGAAGCGATCGAGATCATCGCATCGAAGCGCGACGTGTCTGGTCGTTGGGCGCTGGGCATCGTCCACCCCGATGAAGTGGTCGCCGAACCAGGCGTGGACGAGGGTCAGCCAAGCCGCTGGAACACACTGCGCGCTTTACGAGTGTTGGACTGGTACGATAGATCATCGGCGCGGGATTAGCTAGACATCGAGCCCATGTTGATAAGGCAGATTTGCCATGACTTACAAACTTATTGATAAGAAAGGATGTATGAAATGTTAAACCTGAATTCCATCATGATCGGAACGAAACAACTCAAAGCGCTGGCGGACTTTTATGAAAAAGTGTTGGGTAAGCCAGCAGACATGGTTGATCCTGAAAATGGATTCTTTGGCTGGCAGGTGGGAAGCGGATACTACTTTTCCATTCTGGAGCATTCCGAAATGGGAGGCAAGTCTAAGGACCCTGGACGAGTAATGTTGAACTTCGAGACCACCCAAGTCAAAGAAGGGTTCGAGCGAATCAAATCGCTTGGCGCAACTGTTATCCGCGAGCCTTATGAAATGGGAGGCGGATGGATTGCGACACTGGCTGACCCGGACGGCAATTTCTTTCAACTAATCACTCCGATGCCGTAATAGAAGGAGAATTCCTTTATAGGTAACAACTCGCATGAAAACCTTTTATCAAATTCTTGCCAACACCCTGCTCGCCAACGTCACCAACATGACCGTCTGGTTTGCGCTGATATTTTTCATCTATCTTGAAACGCGGTCTGTGACAGCAACCTCCGTCGTGTCGGGAATCTATCTTGTCGCTGTGGCGGTTTCAGGCATTTGGTTCGGAAGCCTCGTTGACCATAATAAGAAAAAGAATGTCATGCTCCTTTCGGGTTTTGTCTCGCTGATCATTTACTCGATTGGATTCGTGGTTTATCTCTCCACGCCCGCCGAAACATGGAAGAATGCCGCTAGTCCCATATTGTGGATGTTCGTCCCAATGCTTCTGCTCGGCGTGATCGCAGGCAACCTCCGCAGCATTGCATTGCCAACATTGGTCACCATTCTCATCCCCGAAGATTCACGTGACAAAGCCAATGGTCTCGTCGGCACAACGACGGGTGTCATCTTCCTTATCACCTCCGCCATCAGCGGATTCCTCGTCGGTCATTCGGGCATGTACCTCGTCCTGATTCTTGCGATGGTCGTAATGACTCTTTCTATCGCGCATCTCTTCTTCACGGAAATTCCAGAGAAAGAGATCGTGCATCTCGAAGGTCAGCCTCCCAAAGTGGACCTGCGCGGCACGTTTGCGGTCGTCGTTGCCATCCCTGGGCTGATCGCGTTGATCTTCTTCAGTACCTTCAATAACTTTTTGGGCGGCGTGTTCATGGGCTTGATGGATGCCTATGGACTGTCGCTGGTTTCGGTCCAGGTGTGGGGCGTGCTTTTTGCTGTTCTCAGTTGCGGGTTTATCGTGGGCGGGCTTTTCATCGCAAAATTTGGTCTGGGTAAAAATCCATTGTGGGCAATGTTTGCCGCCAACATTATCATTTGGATTGTAAGCAGTTTATTTACCATCCAACCATCCATTATTCTCCTTGCTGCTGGCATGTTTATTTACTTGAGCGTTATTCCATTTATTGAAGCGGCAGAACATACCATCCTTCAGAAGGTTGTCCCGCTCGAAAGGCAGGGACGTGTATTCGGATTTGCCCAAAGCGTGGAGATGTCCGCCTCGCCTTTGACGACCTTTATGATTGGTCCTGTTACCGAATTATTTTTCATCCCCTTCATGACCGTCGGCGCAGGCGTTGAGCTGATCGGTGGTTGGTTCGGCACGGGAGCCGACCGCGGCATTGCCCTCGTCTTCACCGTAACGGGTATCATTGGCTTGATCGTGACTCTCATCGCAATGAACACGAAATACTACGGCTTGCTTTCACAGCGTTACATGGAAGAAAGTGAGTCTCTCGTTTTGCCCGAAGGAGAACCCGCATGACGAAAGACTCTCAAGATAAAAGTGACCTTCCCAAAATTGGTGCGCCTGCCCAGCGTGCATTGGCAAGCGTCGGCATCACCACGCTCAAACAACTGACCGCTGTGACCGAAGAGGAGCTTTTGCAATTACATGGTATAGGGCAAAAGGCAGTTCGAATCCTGCGCGAGGATTTAAAGTCAAAGGGTTGGTCATTTCGAAAATCAACGAAGTCAGGCACAATGGACAAGACAATCCGTACACACTTTGACAACATCCGTTCGGAGGATGGAGAGTCGCAAAATAAAGCCTATTACGCTCTTATGGAAAAAACTGAAAAGCCCGTTGGCTGGGCGTATGAGGCATGGGACGAGTTGGTCGAAGGCTTGACCCACAAGGATAACCACGTCCGTGCGATTTCATCGCAACTACTCGCGAACCTCGCCAAAAGCGACCCAAAAGGCAGGATGTTCAAGGATTTCGATAAACTGCTGAATGTGACAAAGGATGAAAAGTTCGTTACGGCTCGGCATTGTTTACAATCCATTTGGAAGGTGGGGTTGGGCGGCAAGAATCAACAGGTCATGGTCGTGAAAGGATTGGAGAAACGGTATCAGGAATGCGTCGAGGAAAAGAACGGATCTCTCATCCGCTATGACATTCTTGTCGGGTTGAAAAACTTATTTGAGGCCACCACCTCCAGCGAGATCAAAGAGAAGGCGTTGGGACTGATCGAGTTGGAAAAGGATATGAAGTATAAAAAGAAGTATGCAGGAGTGTGGACAAAATGAAAATCCACCTTGTTGACGGTACATATGAACTTTTCCGCGCGCATTTTGGCGCGCCGCCGAAGCAGACGCCTGATGGATTGGAGATCGGCGCCACGCTCGGACTTGTCCGCAGCATGATGCTGCTCCTCTCCGACCCTGAAGTGACTCATGTCGCGGTCGCGTTCGACCATGTGATCGAGTCGTTTCGCAACAAGATGTATGCGGGTTACAAATCGAGCGAAGGCGTTGACCCTGTCATTTTGAACCAATTCGAGTTGGCTGAAAAGATGGTGTCCGCTTTGGGACTGGTAATTTGGCCCATGGTCAAGTTCGAGGCGGACGATGCAATTGCGACGGCAGTGGAACGGTTCAAGAAAGTCAAATCCATTGAGCAGGTCGTCATCTGTTCGGTGGACAAGGATCTGACGCAAATGGTGGATGGTAATCGAGTCGTTTGCTGGGATCGCCGCAGGGAGATCCTGCTGGATGAAAAAGGTGTCGTCGAAAAATTCGGTGTGAGTCCCGAATCGATTCCCGATTATCTTGCCCTCGTCGGTGACTCAGCGGACGGTTACCCGGGTATCAAGGGATGGGGGGCGAAAACCGTTGCGACTGTTCTAGCAAAGTTCAAACACATCGAGTCCATTCCCAAAGACCCGAAGAAACTCCCGTTGACGTTGGGGCGTGCTACCACTCTACTAAATAATCTTCAGGAAAATTATGAAGATGCGTTGCTGTTTAGGGAATTATCCACTCTCCGCAAAGACGTTCCACTGAAAGAGACGCTCACCGACCTGAAATGGCAGGGGGCTTATCCACGCTTGAAGAAGTTATGTGAAGAAGTGGGGGAGAGTCGAATCCCAGAACGGGTTACAAAGTGGCGTTCGTAAAACCAATCAAAGGTTATCTATACCATGACCGTCGAAGAAAGGTTTAATGCGAAAAATGCCGCCGGATTTTATACTCAACAAGATGATGTCTTTGGAAGAATTGCGGCTCGTTACAATATACTGAGTGATTTATTCAGTATTGGAATTCACCGTTTATGGAAACGAAGAGTTGCCAGATTGATTGCAAGAGAATCCTGGTCTCAATTACTGGATTGTGCAACCGGAACCGGGGACATTATCCTGCGTGTTATACACCGCAAAAAGCTTGAACCACACCAGACGATCATTGCGTCCGATATAAGCCCTCAAATGCTTGCGATTGCTCAACAACGTCTGAAATCTGAAACCAAAATTGTCTTTCAAGTCCTGGATGCTCATTCAATTCCTGAAATCGCCACTGCTAGCGTGGATTTATATTCCATTTCATTGGGACTCAAGATATGTGAACGCGAACAAGTCTTGCAAGAAGTAATGAGAGTTTTACGACCAGGCGGCAGACTGGTCGTGCTGGAGGCATCAAATATTCCATGGACCTGGCTTCATGACCTGTACCTGAAATATATGCATATCTGCATGCCGGTCATTGGCTGGATTGCGACGAGAGGAGACACATCGGCTTATAAATATCTGCTCAACGGCATCGAAAAATTTCCAAGCGCGGAAGCCCTCGCTGACGAAATTCTATCTCTGGGTTTTGTTGATGTCTCCTTCCAGAGGCTGTCACTGGGGATTGTCGCCATCCATATTGCTCGCAAACCTTATTGATGGAGGGAGTTATTTCATCATCAGGTTAATTCTCCCTTGACTCATTCCTTGTACCGTCATAGAATACCGCTCAACATGAAGAACTCTTTCGCACACTTGCATCATCATCACATTCAACCCCCGCTTGGTCGGGAGGCATCTGTGCGCATACCTGCTGAGAAAAGTTAGCAGGAACCGTATCTTGTCTCATTTAGCCCCGACCTTGCGTCGGGGCTTTTTTGTTTAATTTATTCTCGGAGGCCGACTGCAGCGAAGCGGCGTATCGAGACCACCGAAGCAAACTTGAAAAGGAACCCTTATGACCCAACCCATCCGACTCTCCCTCCCCTCGAAGGGGCGACTCGAAAGAGACGCGCTAGATTTCCTCGCGGAAACAGGACTGCGCGTCTTCAAGCCGAATCCGCGGCAATATGAAGCGCAAGTACCGTCGCTACCCGAATTGGGAATCATCTTCCAACGCCCTGCCGATATCGTCGTCAGTGTGAGGCAAGGCTCTGTGGACTTTGGCATAACAGGCATTGACGTGCTCGAAGAGAAGCGAGGTGGCAATGGTGACATCATTGTTCTGCATGACGCGCTTGGATTCGGTCATTGTGCCCTCAAATTGGCTATCCCTGAATCGTGGACGGATGTTATCGACACTTCGTCGCTCAAAAAATATTCAAGAACAATTAACCGTCCGTTGCGCGTGGCAACCAAGTTTCCCGTCCTCACAGAACGCTTCCTCAAGCAACATGATATTCAACACACACTGATCTCCGCGGAAGGCACGCTTGAAACCGCACCGACAATTGGTTATGCAGACATCATCTCCGATCTGGTTTCATCGGGTCAAACGCTCAAAGACAATCGTCTGCGAGCCTTGCCAGATGGTCTTATCCAACCTTCGCAAGCCGCGCTGATTGCGAATCGTAAGAGCCTGAAGGAGAATCCCAAATCTCTCGAAATGGCACGACGATTGCTTGAGTACATCGAAGCGCATCTGCGGGCGAAGGAAAATCTGCTCGTCATCGCGAACATGCGCGGGCGCAGTCCAGAAGCGATTGCGTCCAAACTCTTCACGCAGACATCGGTGGGCGGATTGCAGGGTCCCACCATCAGCCCCATCGTCACGCGCGAGTCGGATCAAGGCTGGCACTCGGTCAGCATCGTTGTTCAGCGCAGCCGCCTTCCGCAAGCGATCACCGAACTTCGCAGCATCGGCGGCAGCGGCATCATTGTCTCGCCCGTCACGTATATTTTTGAAGAAGAGCCGCCGCGTTATAGTGCCATGCTCGCGGC
>DNDO01000088.1:3777-3897 GCA_003484265.1 Anaerolineae bacterium | reverse complement strand
GGCGGACCCGCATCCACGGCTGTCAGCCACATCCTGCAAACCATGTAACATTTTGCCTCTTCCAACTTTCAGGTGGAGTCAGGTACAATCTGAGCATATGCCAAAATTATATATAATTTT